>JBAXTB010000048.1:0-22672 GCA_037130425.1 Bacteroidota bacterium | reverse complement strand
GGCAAATTTTGTACTAATGTTCAGATAATCGGATTAAAAGAAGGAATAAGACCAAGCATTGTAGGTCTATTATATTAACAATTAAAATACAAAGCGTATTAGACGTAAAGATGCACAAACGTATCATCTCATTGAACACTACATTGACAAACCAAAGGTAGGAAAGCCGTCCTATTAAATGGTACGGATGAACTAAAACAAATGCACTACATGTAGTTAACCGTTTATTTCAATCTTTTATCCAAAGTATTATTACTTATTTTATCGAAAATACATTGTTACATTAAAATGTAGTCACTTTATCGTATATTTAGACACGTTTATCTGGCTCTACTCCTGAGATAAAAACGGGCAGAACTTTTTCTGCCCGTAAAACCTCAAGAAAGATAGAGACTTAAAAAACGTTTCGCGCATGTAGATGATGAAATATAGATATGGCAGTGTTACAAACCTAACCAAGTTGCAAAAGTGAACAAGTAACTTCAAGCCCATTCATTTTTCACGACAAACCCTTAAATCGCTCGCTAAACGCATGTTTATGCGGTGTAAATACAAAACGGGAATATTGAGGTTTAAATCGCCGAAGTCTTTTGCAAAAAAGCAAAAAAAATTAATCATAAATGCGTTTAAATTGTTATGCCGTTATTATGGTATTTCATCACCTGAATCTTAATGTTTATTTTATTTATCGATTTAGGTTTGAAAAAACACTTTTGAAACAGGTGGACTATCTGATTTTTTCACTTTTTTGCAACTTTATATCGGGATTCGAAAGTGCGGATAGATGGATAAAAAACATAACTTTAAATGGATTAAAAGCCCCCATTTTCATAACCACGTTGCGTTAACTGTAATATGGATTTGTGCTAAAACCTAACCGCTTGTTTATGAAGGCTTACAATTGTGCTGTTTCCAAGGTTTTGTGTCTGTTATTACTATTGAACGTTTGTGCCCTTTTCAGTCAAAATCAGGCAGGTGCTGATTTTTCGACCCGCTGGGATTCACTCAAAAAACTGACCCGCGAATCTTTTTTCCACGGGAGCTTGCCTGTTGCTAAAACATACGCCTTACAGTTGTATGATCTTTCCAATAAGACCCAAAACGATAGCCTGAAAATCATGGCTTTGAGTATTTGGGGCGCTATAGAAACAGATCCGCAAGTCACAACAAAAATCCTGGAAACAGCCGACAGTGCAGCAACAGCATTCGGAAACTTATCCATGCGCATACAGGTAATTACAACGCTAATCGTACACCTGAATGCCATTGGAGAGGTAAAACGTTCCTACATCAAAACACGGGAACTGATGGAAATAGGAAGGACAACCGGCGATCCGAATGCAATCATGGAAAGCTACCTGAACCTCGCTCAATTGTACGCGTTGGTACAGGATTACCCAAAAACGATTGACGCTTTATATCATCTACGAGACGCTTTGGTAAGCGGTATGAAGGAACCTAATTTGCAGGCGATGCGCATGAGCGAAACCTACATTGGCCTCGGACTCAATTATTCAAAAATAGGCAAACAGGACTCCGCTTTTTTTTACATCCGACGCGGAATCGAAAGGGCTAAAAAAGATACAATTATTTCCGGTTTACTGCGCGGATATATCGAACTGGCTGCGTTTCATGGTCAGCTGGCAACAACACAGCCAAACCATATCCCGCTCATGAAAGCCTCATTGGATACCGCAGCCGGTTATTTGTCTCAAGGCGACTGGGGACTTAATGTGTTTTACCAAAGAACATTGGCATACTTTCATTTGCTCAATGGTCAACCCAGACGCTGTATTGCCATCGTCGATTCGCTACTGCACGAAGCCTATAAAAATAAGGACCTAACAAACCAAGTTCATTACGAAGAACTGCTGTACAAGTCTTATGAATTGCTTCATAATCCTGCGCTCGCCTACCAGCATTACAAATTATATGCAGCAGCAATGGACTCTATTAATCAAGACCAAATAAAGAAAAATTTATATATTTATGAAATTGACAAACAGGTAAACGAAAAAGAAATTGAAAACTTAAAATTAAACCAGCAATCTGAAATTCTTTCGTTTCAGGTAAAATGGCTCGGCTGGGGTATCGGAATATTTGCCTTGTTGTCGGTGCTAATTGCTATTTCCGGCTTGCAATGGCGCAAACAGGCGCGCAAAAATGCCCGGTTGAACGAAGCGCTGCGCAAAAGTGAGCAAGTCATCCTGTCATCCAATAAAAGACTGGATCGGTTTGCCAGCTCCGTTTCACACGATTTACTGGCCAATTTAGACGTTATGCTATCAACGGCAAATGCCGTGGCCGGAAAAACAGATCAGTTAAGCGCCCTGCAATTTTTCTATCGTTCGGCAGAACAAAGCGCGCGACGTATGAAAAACTATTGTCTTGAACTGTTAGAGTCCGCTAAAAAAGACCTGCAAGGCCCGGATACGGCTGATCTTCAAGTTATTGTTAACAATGTGATCGCGCAATTCCGTCCGCAAATTGAGCAATATTCAGTAGCGGTAGAATTAGGAGCCTTACCTGTTATTCAGGCGACTTCGGCACTACTCGAAAAGGCTTTTATTAATTTAATGAGCAATACACTCAAATACGGTATAAACCATGAAGGCAAGACCCAAATCAGTATATGGACGGTGGAAACCGATCAAAACTGGGAGATCAGGTTTAGCGACAACGGCCCAGGGATTCCGCCCAACCTGCAATCGCTTATTTTAAATCAAATTATCCCTCAAAACGCCAATTCTGAGCAGCCGGGCCACGGCGTCGGATTGTTATTGACGAAACAATCGTTGGATTCGGCAGGTTATACCCTCACCTTGGAAACACCGCATTCCGGCGTTGTTTTTTGCATTTTGGTACCCAAAGCATCAAAAAAAATCGAAAAACCAGGTTTAAATTGAAACTTTTACAACTTTCTATACGCCCCATTGTTTGTTTACGCTTATTGTATGCAGCCTCCATTTATTCCGTATATTTGTCCCCCCTCAATGTCTTTTTATTTATTGGAGTCGCCAACTGAAAACACTTGTTACAACAATCAACCACCACATAATGACCTTTTTAAAATATGGCCTCCAACCTAAACAGTGTACGCGCTTTAGTAGTTGACGATAACCCTTCATTTATTGACCTGATTCAACTTTTTCTGGAAGAGTTGGAAATTAAAAAAATTTTTGCAGCCTCTACTTATCAAGAGGCCGTTCAGATTCTTGAAAATCAAAAATTTGATTTTATTTTATTGGATATTAACTTAGGCAAAGGGGCTTATACGGGCATCGATTTTGCATACGAGGTGCGCAAACATTTGCCCGACATTCCGATTATCTTCCTTACTTCCTATTTTAATGAAGAAACCTACGAAAAAGCGCGCCCTACCCGGCCCTCCACTTTTTTAAACAAGGAATTATCAAAGTTAAAGTTATTACAGGCCATCGAATTGGCGCTGATACACGCAAATAATCGTAATAGCCTTGCCAATACGACGACAAATCAATTTAATACAATGGGATCGCGCTTTTTCTTCAAAATCGGCGACTCGTTCAAAGGCATTGATATAAAAGATATTGCATATTTCTATGCCGACAATAAGATGACTTACGCGCAGGTTTCAGACCGAAGTTACCCGACGGAAGTCATGCTTAAGGTGTTGGAACAGCGTCTTTATCCCGATTTCGCGCGCATACACAAAGGATATTTGGTCAATACTAATTTGATTGAACAGATCAATTTCAGGGAATATGTGGTCAATATTTCCGGTAATACGCTCCCAATTGGGCATCATTATAAAAAAGCGCTGGCGTCCCAACTCAATATTTTGCGCTAATAGCCAGACCCTTCGTTGGCGTTTTCCAGAGGCGGCCATTTTTATGCACACCGATTCAACTGCCTGAAATAATTGCAATTTGCCAAACCTTTCACCTTGTTTTGTTACTTTGCAACCTTAAAAGACGTTATCCAATGCGCAAAACAGCCCTTCAACGTCCTCTTTTTCAATCAGTAGAATTGTTTCGGTGGGAAATAAAACGGCAAAAACAGTCATTTTTTCGCCGTTTTCTACTTTCCACCCCAACAAGTCTGATATTGTTTTTTTTGTATTTTTCGTCATGCGCTTCCCTTTCCGCACAAACAGAACGCATAGACAGCCTGCTGCGTGTGCTTGAAAATACAACCAATGCCAGGCAACGCGCGCTTATAAATAAAGACCTTTCCAACAGCTATAATACGGTAACAAAATTTAAACCAGCCGCCCAAGCCGCCCGCGCGGCCATGTACTATTTTGCCCAAAATGACCGTGATCCGATTAATCTTGGAGACGCACTGTTCTCATTATCAACCGCATTGTTCGGACAAGGACGATACCAGGCAGCCTTTGATACCGCTGATTTAGGAATTGCACTGTTCGACCGGGAACAATTATGGGACAAAAAAGTCGACTGTGTAATCATCAAAGGCCGAAGCCTTACAAACCTCGAAAAATATGACGAGGCCCAAAAATGCTTTGAACAGGCGCTTCAATATAGAGATGAACTTGAAAAAAACGCCCCGGACGTATTAGTTAACCTGCTGACCAATATTGGCACAGTAACCAAAATGCAACAAAAGCCGGATCTGGCACTTTCCCAACTGCTGGAAGCAGAAAAAATAAGCGCATTGCATCAGATCGACCTCCCTTTGCTATTCGGTCAGTTAAGGTTGTGCTATGTCGAACTGGGAGAATACGCCGATGCGATTTATTGGAATAAAAAAGGGATTGAGGCAACCCGAAATAGGCACGATGAATACACCATGTGCGACCTCATCATACAACTTGGGGAACTTTACCTTGATGTAAACGACAAAACAGCCGCACTTGAAACACTCAAAGAAGGCATTGCTATGGCTGAACGTACCGGAAGCAAATACGCAATGACCGAAGGTCGGCTCATATTGGCCGATCTGTATATAAGCGACCATAACCTCAGCGGCCTAAAATCAGTGCTTGCCGATTTGGAAAAGACCATGAAACCCGCTGTATTAAACCATACTTCCGACTACAGTTACATTAAAGGCGTCATTTACAATTTTGAAGGAAAAATTGATTCCTCTATCGTTTGGCTCCATAAATCTATCGAGGTTGCTCGAAATATTGTTCGCACAGAACTGTCCAATGTCTTAACCCATCAGGCTGATAATTATTTGGTTATCAAGCAATATGACAAAGCCCTGGCTTTATACAGGGAAGCATTATTGAATGCCCAAAAAGATAACTATAAAACAAAGGAACTGACCATCTTATCCAAAATGGCAACGGCCTACGAAAAGATTGGAAATTTTAAACTCGCCCTGCAAGCGCAAAGATCAGCCGATACCCTCGCAGCATCCATTTTGCAACAACGCGAAAAAACCTATTACGACCTCGCTTACCTGAACTTACAAACCCGTACCGAAAAAAATAACCTGGAACATCAAAATCAACTGTACGCCAAAGAAGAAGAATCCCTGCAACTCAAAGTCGGGTGGCTGACCACCGGCTTAATTGCCTTGCTGCTTTCCATCGGGATCTACTTTTTTTACCGCCAATTACAATCGCAACGCAAGTATGCCACCGTGCTCAAAAAAGAATCCGATCAAAAAATAGACACCCTCAAAACCATCAATGCCGCCTTGTCGCATGACTTAAAAAATCCTGCACTCAAAGCAAAATATTACCTGGGTCGGCTAAAAGAAAAACTACAACCCGCTCAATATCAGGCAATTAAACCTGATTACCAATTAATTGAATCCAATATTGACCATTTTTACCTGCTTATAAACAAACTCCGGTCGCTTTATAATTTTGAAAATACGGAAGTCAGCGCTACCGCATTTGAGGTAGATTCCGTTATCACGGACATCAAGCAGGAACTTTCCCCTTTCATTGAAAAAACCAATGCACAAATCACCCAGGATGATTTGCCGGTGCTCAAAAGCGACAAATTGCTATTCCGTCAGGTGATGATGAATTTGCTCCACAATGCCGTCAAATTTGCCGCGATCAGGCAACAGCCCCTCGTTCATATCGGGTATGAAAACCGTTTCGGCATCCATATTTTTAAAATACGCGACAATGGCATCGGCATACCCGTACACGAACAGGAAAATATTTTCAAATTATTCAGCTCCGCGCACTCCCGCGAACAGGTTGAGGGCGACGGTATCGGGCTGGCGCTCAGCAAACGCATTGTGGAGAAACTCGGCGGCAATATTGGCGTTGATTCCGTACCAAGCGGAGGCGCACAGTTTTGGGTTTCTATACCTGCTGCATAAATGACGTTATATTCGTTCAGAAAAATTGCAGTTGTCAAATTTTGGATATTTTAATTGGACAAAATGACTATTCAACCTCCATTTTTTTATTCAATATTAATTTTTTGTGCCCTAATCGGCATGTCAATTTCGCTTTCCGCACAAACAGAACGCATAGACAGCCTGCTGCGTGCGCTTGAAAATACAACCAATGCCAAGCAACGCGCGCTTATAAACCTGGATCTTTCTAACACATACTGCACATCTGCAAAATTTACGCAGGCGCTTACATCGGCGCATGCGTCCATGAATTTTTTTGCAAACAACGACCGGAAACCAGAGAATATCGGGCAAGCATTACTTTTGATATCAAATGCGCTCCTTGAGCAAGGCCGGTATCAGGCAGCCCTCGATACGGCCGAACTTGGGATTGCGCTCTTTGACCGGGAACAATTATGGGAAAAGAAGGTCAACTGTATGACTGCTAAAGGACGAGCCCTTACCAATTTGAAACAATACGATGCCGCAGAAGCATGCTTTGCAAATGCAATCCAATACAGGGCTGAACTCGAAAAAAACGGCCCTCATACGCTTGTGGAAGTACTCACTTTTTGGGGCATCATCACGAAAATGCAACAGAAACCCGATCAGGCGCTTTCTATTTTCCTCGATGCAGCAAAGTCATCCTCCTTACATAATACAACAGAACCTATAATATTTAGTGAATTAAGATTGTGCTACATGGAACGAGGCGAATACGCAGAGGCGCTTTACTGGAACAAAAAAGCAGTTGAGTTCGACAAAAAAAGGAATAATGAATATAGCCATAGTTTTCATGTCGTACAACTTGGAGAACTCTATATTGAAATAAACGACAAAACCGCCGCGCTTGAAACCCTCAAGGAAGGAATCGCATTGGCAGAACGCTCCGGAAACAAATATACAAAGACGGAAGGACTGTTCATATTGGCTGATATGTATATAAATGACCGCAATCTCGACAAATTAAAGTCTGTTCTTGCCGATTTGGAAAAGACCATGAAACCAGCAGCCCTAAATCACACCTCAAATTACAGCTACATCAAAGGCGCGATTTGCCAATTAGAAGGAAAGGTGGACTCGTCCATCTTCTGGCTCAATCAATCAATTGAGATCGCCCGAAATATTGTACGCACTGAACTGTCGAAAATCATACCCTGCCAGGGCGATAATTATGTAGCAATTAAGCAATACGACAAAGCGCTGGCACTATACCGGGAAGCCTTGTTAAGTGCGCAAAAAGACAATTTCAAAACGCAGGAAATGACCATCTGGTCCAAAATGGCAACGGCCTACGAAAAGATTGGAAATTTTAAGCTCGCCCTGCAAGCGCAAAGGTCAGCTGATACCCTGGCCGCATCCATTTTGCAAAAACGCGAAAAAACCTATTACGACCTCGCTTACCTCAACTTACAAACCCGTACCGAAAAAAATACGCTGGAACAACAAAATCAACTGTACGCCAAAGAAGAAGAATCCCTGCAACTCAAAGTCGGGTGGCTGACCACCGGCTTAATTGCCTTGCTGCTTTCCATCGGGATCTACTTTTTTTACCGCCAATTACAATCGCAACGCAAGTATGCCACCGTGCTCAAAAAAGAATCCGATCAAAAAATAGACACCCTCAAAACCATCAATGCCGCCTTGTCGCATGACTTAAAAAATCCTGCACTCAAAGCAAAATATTACCTGGGTCGGCTAAAAGAAAAACTACAACCCGCTCAATATCAGGCAATTAAACCTGATTACCAATTAATTGAATCCAATATTGACCATTTTTACCTGCTTATAAACAAACTCCGGTCGCTTTATAATTTTGAAAATACGGAAGTCAGCGCCACCGCATTTGAGGTAGATTCCGTTATCACCGACATCAAACAGGAACTTTCCCAATTCATTGAAAAAACCAATGCACAAATTACGCAGGATGATTTGCCGGTGCTCAAAAGCGACAAATTACTATTCCGTCAGGTGATGATGAATTTGCTCCACAATGCCGTCAAATTTGCCTCCCTCAAACAACAGCCCCTGATTCATATCGGCTATGAAAACCGTTCCGGCAACCATATTTTTAAAGTACGCGACAATGGCATCGGCATACCCTTACACGAGCAGGAAAATATCTTCAAATTATTCCGTTCCGCCCACCATCGCGAACAAGCAGAAGGCGACGGCATCGGGCTGGCGCTCAGCAAACGCATTGTGGAGAAACTCGGCGGCAATATTGGCGTTGATTCCGTACCAAGCGGAGGCGCACAGTTTTGGGTTTCTATACCCGAATAAAAAACTGATAATCGCTTAAATGATCGGTTTTTTATTATCCAAATACCATCTTACGGCAGAACTTCTATTCTCGACATTCAAGTTTTTATATATTTTTTTGATATAATAACGAAAGGTATTAATCGATAAATGCAATTTTTCCGCAGCCATTTCATAAGAGTCCCCCTCGGCAAGCCGGGTTAATATTTGCCATTCCTTAGGCGAAATCATGGCCTGTTTCTCTCGATCCACCGGTGTACGATTGAGCAAAGAAATGATTTTTCGGGCCATTAAAGGCGATAAAGCAGCGCCTCCGCCCTCTATTCCGGCTATTTGATTATAAAAAACGTCTTTATTCAAACTTTTTAAAATATAGCCGTCAGCGCCCAATTGTAGCGCTTTTAACAAAACATCTGTATCCTCATCCATCGTGAGCATGATTAAATGAGCCGATTCAGTTAATTGTTTTCTAAAAAAAGGGATGCCATCCAAACCGGATTGGCCGTCAAGATGAATATCTAAAAACAATACATCAACCTTGTTTAAATTGAATGCCTCCTGCCGCGTTTCCTGTAATTTGGTTGCATGAGTAAGGTGTTCCCAATTTTCATATCCCTGCAACACATCCTTGTAAAATTGGATCCAAAAATTATCATCATCTACGATAGACCAGTGAATTTTACTTTTCATGCAATTTTTAATATCAAATCAATCATTAAAAATGTTCATTCAACAGTAGTATTTAACGCTACGCTTGCTCCAAGGTTCAAAAACTTCTGTTAAAGAGATTGTTGTTAGCGCCATTTCCTTTAGGCGCCAATCCATGCTGGCTTTCTTTCGTCAACTTTGCCGCTTTGGAAAATGTTCTTACCTCCAAATTTTTAGACTGGACATCTCCAATGATTATATTACGCTGGGTCATAATTTTTTTTTGACCACATGCACCAATGCCCGCTGCAAGTAACATTACGAATGGAGCGACCAATAGCGGCATTTTCATATTTTTTCGTGAAAAAATATGAAGACAGCTGTAATAAAGGATTGTCATAGATTTGTTTGTGAATAACGTATTTTACACTTTAATAATTAATCCGTCCTAAAAGTCTATCAAACAATCCAAACACATGCTACATGATCGTGTAGGCTATACGTTGAAAAAACAAAAAAGCGGCCAGATGAACTTTTCATCTGACCGCTCATTTCATGAGTTAAGAACAATTGTGGCTGGGGTCGGGAAAACGGCGCAATGTCTTATGCCTAATCGCGCAATAAGATTAAGGATTAAAAGGACAATTTCTTTTATACGCCAAAGCAATAGGTTTTGTGCAATTGAATATGAACGGTCAAAAAACCTGTTGCGTCGGAGTATCATTTGGGGCTTGGGTGGGAGGAGTGTGAGCGCCAAAACGTTTTCTGACGCCCACCCCCACCGTTATTCAAAAGAGCAACTGTTATTTACTTAGCCTGTATCATTTTCTTGGTCGCACTGCCCACACCCGATTCAAGGGTGTAGAACAACACACCAGTGGCATTCAACATCGCCTTCTCAATCGGAACGTAGTTGTAACCTTTCACAAAATTGTTTTTCTGGCGGAACAATAAACGACCGCGTTCGTCAAAGATGCTCAGCGTAGCCTCCGTTGCTTCCGGCAAGTGGAAACCGATGGTAGTTTTGTTCACAAACGGATTCGGCTGGTTTTGGTACAGTTCAAATCCTACACCTGCAACCGTACTGCCTTCTGCGCTGTTAAATCGGAATGCTATATCAAGCATGTTCAGCGCCGCGTTGACATTTTCGTCCTCTTTATATGCCTCAGCCTTTGTTACGCGGCTCGATACGCCCAGCATTTTGCTCAAACTACCTGTTGCACGCGCACGGAATTTCACGCTGAATTCTGCTTTGTTCACACTCGTACTGCGGTACCAACTGGTCGTAATTGCATTGCGTTCCGGCTGTACCGAGAAGTTATCAGCCTTCATATCACTGCCGGGAATTACATCCATTACTTCTAAGTCGTTGTAATTCAAGGTAAACTGATAGCCCGTTACAAGATCAGCAGCCTTAAATGTTGCTGTAAATACTTCGCCCGCTTTTACTTCGCGATCGTCCACATCGAACAACAGGGTTCCTGCGCTGCGCTCATCCGAACTCATCAGCGAGTTGGCAATGGCCGTATTATTTACGTCGCCCACTTTGATGGCTACGAAATCCTGACCCATCTGATCTGCATGAATATCGGCCAGCGACTTGTTCTCCGGGAAGGTTGTTTGGAACGGATTGGCTGCGTTCGGGAATGGAAAGTCCTTGTCCACAAAGCGCCATGAAGTATTGCTTGGCAGTTCGTCATAAATACCTAAGATCAGTTTGCGGATTTCCACAATGTCGAAGGTTGTAATCGAACCCGACATGTTAGCATCTGCGGCAATCATTTTGTATGGCGTTGACAGCGGCTCAATACCCAAAATATGTTTGGAAATCAACACCAAGTCGTAGGTAGAAACCCCGTTCAACGGATTATCGTCTTTTGTCGGCGTTACCGTGAGGTTCGAAAACATCGGCACTGCGTTTGAGAAGTGGTACGATCCATCCTGATCCGTCATACCAAAGTAGTTGAAGGTCGGCCCGACCGGATTCTGACCCGACATTTCCACATCACTTTCTTCGAGACCGTTTTGACCCTCCGTTTGAAGCAAACCTGCTACCGTAGCCTGGCCGTTTACATTCGGACAGTTTCCGAGGTTGTCTTGCACGATAATATAGGTTTCACAAAAATCGGCGTTGCCCGCTTTGTCTTGTGCCCATATTTCAACCGGCTGTGTTCCAATGTCATTGCAATCAAAGGTTACACTGGTTGTCGGCGCATTATTTGCATCAACCGGGAAGCCTGCGATACCAGTACCTGAACGGCGGATGGCAAATTTTAGGTGATCCAGGGTGGTGCAGTTGTCTGATGCGTCGTTCAGAAAGTCGCTCACAAACAGCGTGATACCAGTAGCCATTACATTGGCGGTCAAGCCATTCTGACAAATTACGGTTGGCGCCTTACAGTCTTTTACAACAATCGTGTATTCGCAAACGGTTTCATTACCGCAACCGTCTTCTACAATCCACTTAATTTTGTGCGTGCCATAAGGCAATTCCGGTACAGTGTATATTCCCGGCGATTGTTGCGTGTTCCACCGAACGGAGGCCGTTACATTAGTACCTACAGTGGTGGTCTGCATGGCAAAACGGTATTTCTGCGCCAACGGTACAGGCCGTTCATCAAATGCGCGCGGTGTGCCGCCTAAGAAATTCTGCGTATTGGCATTGCCGAAGCGCACAACGTTCGGATCCTGTGTATTCGAACTGCTTACCACTGTTTCCATGATGCCGTCCTGATCCAAGTCAAGGAACAACAAGTACTTGATGTTCAAGTTAGAACCGGAACACAAATCCGTGGCAGAAACATTGATGTCCGCCGGTCCCTCGCACAAATCATGTACCTGACAAACCGGGTCCCACCAGTATATTTCATTCCATAACTGGGAATTATTCGTTGTCAAGTCGCAAATCTCAACCGGGCTGGCAGGGCAAATAATGACCGGATCCTGGCCGTCTATTACTTTAATAATCTGCTTGTACGTGTAACAGTTGGCATTCTGATCCCAGAATGTACTGTAATTGGTCGGCGTCGCATCTGTCGGTTGTATTTTCGAAACGGTCGGCGCCCAAGGTGCCGCCGTGCCTAATTTTGACACAACCGGCCCAGGCAGGTTTATTGGACTGTTCGTCGTCGCATTCGGGTTCGGGTTTGGCACATTGATGCAGGGAGCATTCGGATTGTAGGTACACCAGTTTATGATCTTCCAGGTACGTTCAATTTTGTAACAAGCATCCGGCACAACGGTGTACACCTGATCTTCATAAGACACACCGAGCAATTCGCAATCTTCGCCGAATATAGTAGGCTCACCAAATATCCCTGTTCCATCACATACCGTCACGATCTTATCGTCCGGGAATTTGATAAAGTAGTTTTGACTGTAATTTACGATGATTCGCTGTTGACATTGGTTCGTCAGCCCGTGACAATCGTATGTTTTAAAGGTTCTGAAAATCGTTCCCTTGTTACAAACCGTGTCAAACGAATTGTAATTCGCCGAATGCGACAAACCTTTCTGTCCCTGGTATTCATGTGTCGGATCTAAGCAGCAGTTATCGTACACCACCGGTTTTCCATACACCCACAAGGATGGATCAAAGTTTTCGCAACTTACGGTTACGTTGAGCGGCGGCTCGCAGGAAGGTTTTAGTTTGTCCTGTACCGATACTTGTACCTGGCATTCGTTGAACACCGGCGTTCCGTCGGGGAACAAACTGATAGAACCGTCTGGATCAAGCTGGTACACCCGAAGAATGATCATTTGGGAAGTACCTACTTCGTCACAATAGAATTTGATCGAGTCGCTTTCCAAGATGGCAATATCTCTTTCACAAGTACTCAGAGCGTTGATGCCGGCATTGTATGGCGGCGCGCGACGCACGGTAAACTTGACGCCGTTGCAATTATCGTAAGAACCATTATCAAACGAAAGCGCTTTCACCCAGGTAACACCTGCAAATTCGCAGCCGTTCGGGTTTGGATAATAGCAGTCGCTCGGATCGTCAATACCAATAGATACCACTGTAAACTCATCGCAGGCAGGATACGGCGGAGAATAATCCCGCACCGAAATCATAAAGGAACAGGTACTGGTGTTTCCACAATCATCAACTGCCGTATAAGTAGCGATATGGGTACCAACCGGTAAACAAGGTGTGTTGCCAAGTACGCCTAAAGTATCCGGAATAGAAAGGTTATTGCCGGGATAAGACGACAGGCTGCCTAATATAACATACTCATTTGTAATAATTTGCGTAACCGGATCAACCGTCGATACAACCGCTGTAATACTGTTTATTCGTGAACAACCATCGGAAAGCAACACATCCGGAAGGTTCACGGTGCCGCAACAAGCAAAAGGATCTGTTGTGACCGTCACATTGGCCGGGCAATCAATTGTCGGGCCTGTTTTATCCCGAACGTGAATCAATTGTTTGGCAGTATGTAATTTAGGATCACCACAAGGGTCTGTTATCGTCCAAACACGAACAATATCATAAGAGCCGTTGCAAATCGAAACCTTTTGGTCTGCATATTCCCAGGTAATTGAACACCCGCTCGGACTGCCATATATTTGAGGAAATCCTTGAAAACCATGCTGTTGTATCCAAAGCGGACTTGGGTACGCACCGCCGGTGCATTCAAAACCTGGCTCATCAATGTCGTCATAATCTGGCGGCAGTTGCACATCCGCAAACGTAGATCGTAATAAGCTGACCTTTTGAATACACGTTTCGGTATTCCCGGAGGCGTCTTTTGCAGTCCAACGACGGGTAATAATGCTGGTTAATCCGGAAGCGCAGTTCTGAGGTGTGTTCTGATCTACAAAAGTCAAGGTAACCTCTGAGCACGCATCTATCAAACCCGCAGGCACGACAAAGGTATTTACGCCGGTTTGTGTTACTTGCCCCGGCATTAGGCCGTTTGGCAAACTTGCACTGAATTTACCGCTTGCGTTCAGGTATAACACAACTGATTCAATGGTTGAAATATCGCCGTTACCGTCCAAATCCGAAATTCTGACCTTCCAGGTACCATTCGGGTTTTGACCGTCAAATGCACTCAATACGCCTACACCAAATGGAATTTGGACATTCGCTCCACTTGACAATACGCCACAGGCAGTCGTGGCTGCGCCTTCGTCATCAAAACGAACCCACACCGGCGGCGCAGCGCCGCAACCGCCAAGTTGTTCCCAGGTACGCACAATCGTACCAAGCGGGCTTTGCAGTTCTATGCGCAAGTTGGATTGGAACGCGTCGCCCGAAATCTTCACACCCAAATCAACATCATTGACAACTGCACTAGCAGGCAATGAAACCGGTAAATCGTATGTACGTGTCTGAAGGTCAACCAAAGTTTGAGGTAAGTTACTTGGCTGGTACTTTACATTCACCGTCGTAGGAGCCATGTAAACAGGCGAAGTCGAGTAATTACACGGTAAAATCACGTCCTTGCAAACCAAAGCAGGCTCAAGGTTATCCAACACTTTTATGTCCCCGCTGCATTTATTCCAATTCGTCGGATCTGTTACGCGAACTTTGTATGTCTTACCGATATCAGCGCCTGTTAAAATCGCAGGCACCCAAGGTCCGTTGCCAAATGGCGGTACCTTGTCTATCTCAACAATATAATTATCATAACAAGCATAAGGTCCGCCTTCCAAAACATCATCCGCTGTTACCGTGTGCGAGCAGTTAGGCCCTAAAGCTAAATACACCAAATCATCGCAAACCAGGGATGTAACCGGGTTTGGAAACGGTGAAATCGTTACATTGAACGTACAGATTGCCGTATTGCCGGCAGCATCTGTGCATTTGAACACATTCGTGGTCGTACCGATTGGAAATGCGCCGCCGGAAGGTACGCCCGACAACTGAATAGCCTGTGTATTGGAAGCCGTTGAATAATTTACATAACCATTGTAAGATCGGTTGGCCACAGTATTACCAAACGGATAAAATTTGCCGGCGCCCGGGCTGGATGATACCCGCAAACGGCCATCGTCGTATTGCCGCGATCCAACCGTATAATTCAATGGAGCGCCAAACGTACTGGTCAAATAAATGCCAAGAGACTGGCCGGGCGCAAGGCTGATGCCAAATCCGGGCACCGATGTTCCGGCAGCCGGGCCGCCTGAAACAACATTCGCCGTTCCAGCCAGTGTCCAGGCGCCAGGATTGCTTTCGTTACCGACCCACGTTCCAGCTACAGTCGTATAGTATACTTGCATGGTCCATGCGCCTACATTCAGGGACGGTCCGAAATCCGTGATAGACATGGTTGTATACCCGATATTTTTAATATCGAACATAATGCCTGCATTTCCAGTCGTAAAGTCAATCGGGTGCGCAACAGTTCCGGGCATCATCATGCCGCAGTTATCCGCACAAGGCACCGAATAAGAATATAATTTTGAACATTCGCCGCCATCAAGGTTGAGCGTAATGTTCCCTGGGCAAGTCACTACCGGCGGCGTATTGTCCTGAACAGTAATGGTCTGGGTACCAGACGACATAACTGCGCCGCCACAGAGATCTATAAGTTCCCATGTAACAACGTTGGCGCCGACCGGTGCGGTAATATTTGCAAATCCGGGATTTACAACAACCGTTGGCACGCCGCCATTTAAGCGGTATTGTAATTGATATGATGTATTGCAACCTCCGGGGTTAAACGTAGGGAGGGGAGTGGTCACAGTGATTGAACAAGCATTGGAACCCGGGCCGCCTGTATTGGCAGTAATAGCGCCCGGCGCGATCAGCGTACATGCCACTTTCGGTACCTGATTCACAATCGCCGTCCATCCCGCAAAGGTGATGGAAGCGTCTGAAAGCAGTTGAAAGGTAAGCGCTTCGGCATTATTTACGCCCACATTCGCAATGCCGGTATTGGATGTTATGGTACCCGGACTAATCGTTTGCCAGTTAAAGGCAGGAAAGCCTGAGTTCGTCGCATTTTCGGGACCGGGCACTTGATTTGTGCCGACCGTCGTGCTGTTGAAAATATAGAAGGCATCCCATCCCGCCTCAAGTTGGAAGGAGGTAAAGCTTGCCCTGATCCGGTGCGTTGCCGGGTTGGATGGCGCAAAAGTCACGCTCGCATTAGCGCTCGTGTTGTAATTCCCCAGTGGGCCACCGCTGTCGTAGAAGTTAAAGAAGCAGTTGGCAGGAGTATTAATGGTGAAAGGGCTACCGGGTGTTACGCCGGTATTTGCCATATTCACGTTTATTTGGGCAGATAATTGCACCGAAATAAACACAAACAGCATGGCAAACTTATAAGTCAGATTAAGGTTGCTCTTTTTCATGAAAGAAAATTGAAAATTGTTCTTAAAGATTACGCACTCATTCAGTTTCCGGAAACATATTACAGCGGCTTGATAAGTCGTTCCTTTGTTTCGCAGGTTCGGAGAACCAGTTTTCCAGTTATGTTGTCAAGGTCAATTAATCAGCATTGATTGGGTTTCTGCCAGTAAAGCGCGCAATACGATTTTCGACGTGTACGTAGCCTCCTTGGAAAAACCAAGCGTGGCGGCGGCGGGAATGGCGTTTTCAAGCGATTTAGCCACCGTTTCACCGCGATCAATTTCAGCCACAATCGCCTTGTAATAGGCAATCCGGCGTAAGGCATTTTCGTAAAGCGGCGTGCCCTCCGAAAAACCGGGCATTTGTTGATTAATGTTTGTCACCTGGGCAAACATTACGGCACGCGCATCTTGAGCAGATTTCCAATTGTACACCTGCTGTTGCTCTGTTTGAGCATTCTGCGCTGCAAGTTTTTCAGCGTTCAGGCTGAGCATCCCAATAAATACGATCAGAGGAATGAGCATCCTGATACCGCTATTGGACTTCAGATTTTTCATAGACTTCAAAATTTTCAATGTGAAGAATTAAAAAAAAATTAAACCAACATGACATATTTCAGTATTGGAGCCGTATCGGCAGGCTCGTATCAACTTGCATTCAAGTCAATTTGCCGATACGGCTTCACTGAGATTTGTCTTTATTTGAAATCGATCCGGAAATAGCCGGCCATTTCGGAAATGGGATATGATCCCGGTTTTAATACATCGGTTTTCAAACCAAGGCTGGTTACAAAGCCCTGTGGAATACGGCACGGTTCCTCCATGACCAAAACCTGGCCGCGCAAATGCTGCCGAAGAATATTGACACAAAGCAATTCCCGCATCATGATCATCGAAACAAACTGTCCGCCCTCAGATGCCGTCAAAAAGGCAGTCGTTCGATTACAGTCTTTGCGTATTTCCGCATTCCGGCTGCGGTCTTGTGCCGTAATTTTACATACGCCGGTTCCCCGGCATTCAAGGCTCGGCGAACCGAACACGACATCGCAGCGGATCATTTCATTGCCGGTTTGTCCCTTCCAAGCCGGCAATTGCAATTTGTCTGCTGCAATAAATTGGGTTGATGTGCGAAAAGCAGTCGTACTCATAGTGTGAATATTTAGTGGTGCTTTGATTGTATGTTTTACGCCATAGTGTTACTCAACTGGTTTCACGCCTGCTTTTCATGTCCCGGTTTAGGCGCCGATCAGGTCTAAGCCTGTCATAGCGTCCTTGCTGTTGCTCCGGGATTGCGATTGGTTCGTTTGCTTTTTCATGAGTACTGTACCGAATTAAAAGTGATTGATTAACTGGTACAAAGGTCGATGCGCAAACAGTCCAATCCCAGGACACAAAACCGAACTCCAAAGCCCGGCGTTTTTGAGGTGTTTATGTATTCTTTTTGACCTAAAAAACTGATTATCAATTTTTTACGCCAAAAATCATTATATTGATTCCGTGTACCAAAACAGTTTATGCGCCGATCAAATCCAAACCGGTGATGTTGCTGCTCAGGTTGCGGGTGTTGTTCGAGAAAGAAATTTGACTTTTCATGACGCTGTTTTTTTATCGTGATTGTGTTCCGATTACAGTGTCAAAGGTCAGGCGACGCGCCTCCCTGGCTTAGGACAGAAAGCAGGGTTCAAAATCCCGGCGCTTTGCTTCAGGAATTTTCATATTTTTTTTATAAAGTATTGCCTATCAATTATTTATACGAAATATCATTCCCAAAAAAGGGTACAAAAAAAGCCATCCAGATTGCTCCGGATGGCTTGGGCGGCGGGTTGACGCTGCTCCTTGGATGTTTTAATTTATGCGAAAATTCAATTTCTTAATGTACTTAAATCCAAGACAACAAAGATTAACACCCACAATGAACTTTACATTTTCTTGTTCGCCTTTGTATACCATTCCTACATTGCCTCGTCTTTTCTTCTAAGTTAAAGTATGCTTGTTGGCCCTTAAGCCAACAACCAAAGACCGGATCGCAACTTGTGCTGTAAACCGTCCAAGAAGACCAAGATCCGCACCCAAAAATTCGTTCGCTTGAAACAGTCGGGTTATTTGCAGAAGTTTCTACCTTTTCATCAAAAAAAACCGTTGCTTTTTTACTTTTACTTTTGCTGTAAACTAATTTCTTAAACGCAGTTTTACGATCTTTTACTTTTGTCGATATTGTAAAGGTAACTTCCACTGATACAGTATCATTTGCTATTCTTTGTACTTTCCCTTCTCCGATATTAATAAAATCTCCATCCTCTTTAAGAAGATCAAGAGCCTCTATCATGTTTTTATCATTTTCAATTTCACCGCGTAATGCCTTGGTTAATGTACCGTTTAAAATTTTAGGCATTGTTTCATTGACGTTCTGTGCATGCAAACTAAAAAAGCAGCAAATCAAGAAAAAGACAATCGGGAATCGTGAAATTGAGGCAAATTCCCATTCAAAATAATTTTGGTTTACCATGTTGCTTCATTTTAAATATTTGAAAAAAGATCGGGCATCAACAAAGCCCCTTGATGACTTATCAAGACACCTTTGAAAATGTTACCCTCCTTTTTGATCAAATTTTAAAATAAAACCTCTACAAACTTTCTAATGACATTGCTTTACACCATGGCTGGCCCCTTCTCCCCCTTCTCTTTCTCCTTCGACTTCACCTTGTGTATTTTCAAATCAAGCGACAAAGTTGTCATTTCCCACAACATCTCGTATGGGATAATCTCCACCTCATGCGCCTGCCGGGCAGCCTCAAGCGGCACATCACTCAGCATCTTGAAATAACGGTCCGTTTTGCGCGCCACAGCTTCCCGGTGGAACGAAGCCAACGGAATCTGCAAAAGCATCTTGATAAAACAGTTGCTCCGGTATGTATCATTATCGCGCAGGTACCGCGAGCAGTATTTTTCAATGCCTTCGATGCGCTCCAAAGTTTGTTCGTAGTTTTTGTCAGCAATAGAATATAAGATTTGAATGATCAACACCGAAATATTCATGCCCCGCTTGTCTTTTGAAAACAGCGGTATCTCGTTTAAAAACTTATTAATCTTGAATTTTGAAATTTTACCCGCGCCATCTGCCTCCTCAATCCGACCTATTTTGATCAAATAATACAGATAAGCCTGGTAAATACGCCACATTTCAATAATCTGGATCGCTTTTTCTTCAAATCGCGGATAACCGGTCACTTTTTCATACAACGCAAAGGCGCCTTCAAAGTGCCCCGTATGCATCGCCAGCAAGAAGAACAATTCCTGTAATTTGAACCAGTTGAAAGAGCCTTCCTCAAAGTAGTATTCGCAACGACTAATCACCGCCTGGCCTTTGTCAAACTCCCGCAACTGCAAGTAACACACCACCAAATTATAATAGAAAACCTGAAGCGGCAATCCGCTATCGTACTCCTTCTTGTCAAAAAACGCGATCGCGTCTTCGCACAAGCGCGCCGTATTTACATAATCATTCTGGCTGTTGTGGATCAACAATTCAATCAAGCGCCCGAATAAATGCAACTTAAACGAAGCGCATTCTGCCATAAACGGCGCAAGTTCCTCATAATAGGTTTTGGCCAACTGCGAAACTTCTAATACGGTCGCTTTGCTATTCGTATATTGAATCATCAGGTCGGAATAATACTTTTCCGCCCGGCTCTCCATCATCCATATTTCTTCATATCGGTCGTATTGCGTCCGAACATTCTCATATTTTTTCACATCCCCCTCCACCAAACTGTACTGAAGCCGCAATACCCGCAAAATATCAAGGGAAAGTTCTGTAAACTCGAAGTGATACGTGTGGCGCAACAAACGTTCCGCCAGATCAATGCCATTTATCTTGGCATTCTTGTTCAGCAACGCCATAATGGTTGCCCACTTCTTGTAGCACTCGTGGAATGCCTTCTGGCGACTGGAATAATTGGACTCTTTAAAATCCAACAGAAAAAAGGCATCGAGCAGCCGATCCTTCAACTTGCTTTTCAAACTCCCGATATTGCCGGGATCTTCATTGATGTCTTTAAAAAAGGCAAGGACGTCGTCATCCGTTTCTACTTGCTTGCCCACAACGGCATTAAACAAGTGATCCATCTTTGAGTCCGGCTCAATAATGAAGGAAAGTACCCCATTCGATCTGATCTTAGTCTTGTCGAGAATACCAATTAATTCTACCAGGTCACGCATTTCCGAAGGCTGTTTTGAAAGGCCAATGTTCAGAGAAAATCAAAATCGGAAATATCAGGACGGTTGAGTTACCTGGTACAAGGAGAGAAATAAAATACAGCAGGCGCTGGAACAAGGATGTCCAGGCAATTAATGTCATATATGCTCTTTTGAAACCACGGTGGATTATCAACCGGGGTAATGCTGAAAACAGCCCGGCTGTTGATTAAAGATGAAGGACAAAGGTAAAAAATTACAATAAGAAAAAAAGATACAAAGCGGCTTGCTTTGTACATTTTTTCCTATTTACGCGCAAGAATTATGCCACGGTAGGAAATTGGCAAATTGTAGACAATTTTAAGGAGAATACGGGAGCCAGATTTTTATAAAAACAAGATATTTTGGAAGAGCGTTGGAAAATACTTAGTGCCCGGTCGTTTTTACTAATTTTTTAGTCATATTTTTTTCACCCGCCCTGCACTGAACAAAATACACACCCGGCGGCAAATTAGGTATCTCAATGCGATACAAACCTGTATTTAGGCTTTTTCGCGGCAACAAAACAGCCACGATTTGGCCCGTTTCATCAGACATATCTGCTTCTACAGTAGCAGGTTTTGTCAAATCAATGTCTAAAGTCGCTTTGCTAACGTAAGGGTTCGGGTAAACTTTCAGATCAAAAACATCATTTTTTGCCCAACCGCTTCCGGCGCGCAATGTTTCTTCGCTGCGTTTCGGGCCGCGCGCCTGCCACGCTTCCACATTGGCTGAAATTGAAGCGGTCGTTGTGGTCGGTTGTGGCTTTGACTGAGCGATCCAGCGCAGCGCGTTCGCCAGCAAACGCGCTGGTTCCGGCTCTTCGTAATAATATTCCAACCCGAGATAGACTACCTTTCCAGCGCCCAACATTTTATAACCGAGTACCGGATACCCGCGCACATCGGCAAGCGAGGTAAATCCGGGGTCGGAAATATCAAGCGGGTAAGCATAATTCTGTAATTCAAAATCAGCTGGCAATCCCGACGTAACCGGATGATCGTGCAGTTGTGCATGAATGGCTGGGGTAGCGCAAAAATATCCAAAATCAAGGTCGAAAAGACCATATTGCTGCAAAATTGAAAATTCATGGGTGCCGGTAAAAACAACGCCCCCACCCTGCCGAACAAACTGAGCCAATACCTTGCCAAAGGCCTTAATTGTAGCGGTAGTTCCGCCCGACGGGTACGTGATAACCACTGCATCCTGGCCTATAAGCGCATTGCTCAAATCTTCTGCCGAGCCATCCCAAAAATCAGAAACCGCACAATTGGAAATATTACGTTGCACCAAACGATGAACCTTGTTGGCATAAGCGCTGTCATAAGCCGAATAGTTTAACATTAAAACCCGCACCAACGTACTTGTGTCTGCCTCAGAACCCTCAACCGAAAGTGAACCCTGAGGAGCCAAACGCGACCCGGGTAGGAAAAATTCGGCTACCGTTGAATTAACCGCAAACGGGCAAGCGCCAAATATCGGTTTCTCCACCCGATGGGCTGAAAGGCTAACCAGCCCCGAAAACAAGGCAAGAATACAAGCAACACGTAACATAAAGTATATTTTTATCAATAAATGAAGACTTTCCTACTAAACGCAAACCCGAAGCAACTTGGTATAAATACAGTGTTTTGCTTTAGTACACGTCCCACTTTCAAAATGTATGAAGGACAAAGGTACAGGATTCCCCGGAGTTGACAAATAGTTAAAATTCGCCTCAACAAAAAACTCCTGCCACCACGAAGGTGACAGGAGTTTCAGCAATCAATCTGTCTTGTCTCTAACCTACCAAGCCCTGAAAAGGCGGCATCATCAAAATAGGGCAACGCCCTATTAGTAGCCCCCCTCAACCAAACGATAAAGCCCTGAAAGGTAGGCTGTCCAGCACGGTTATTTTTACCATCAGTTTTTGAAC
>JBAXTB010000479.1:0-3963 GCA_037130425.1 Bacteroidota bacterium | reverse complement strand
ATATGCTATCCAACAACGCTACATTATACGCTACGTTTACGGCCCTAAAGTACGGGAGGTAAAAATTAATATCATCGATGCATTTGCCTTCCGCTTCAGGCCAGTGGGGACATAGGTCTTTCAATTCAAATTTCAACGCATTGTCGATCGCGGCATCCCAATGATTATAGTTGAGGTGCTCTTTGGAGGGATTTATTAAATGTGCGCACGAAATGAACAGAATTGAAAGGATAACACCGGTAATTTTTGTCATAATTAAAACTTTAAACATTTTACTTGTATGTCGTTCAGGCCAATGTATTCATTTTCGACCTATCTTGGTCAAAAAGACACAAGCGCGGCGGAGTATTGAGCGTGGGGGGCGCAAAGACCACGCGCGGCGGAACCAGGATCTGAAAACACAAATGCTCCATGACGCTTCCTGAGAAGCCGACATGGAGCATTTAAAGTATGTCTGGCAAGGGGATGCAATGGGTTCAAATTGTTTCTTTTGGTGCAACAAAAGTAATTTAAACGCCATCACATTTCCAAACCATCTGACGGACTTTATTTTTTACTTGCGATACACAGAATGTTTATCCAACGACGTTTCCCCAACTTCCGGATACCGTAGGATGGTACCGTCTTTATATTGGATTTCAGTTACGACATATACGATCTTCCAACAGGCGCTGTTCTTGTCAAGCTGCGGCGTGAGGTCATTGCCGGCCGGTAGATAGTCGAATAATTCCTGTATCCAATGGTTGGCCGGCAATATGGAAGGAGAAGTAGGCGCCGGCAAAAAGTAAATTCTGAAGACATAGTGTTCCACACTCTTCGGTCCTGCATTTTGGCCCGGTTCTTTCGGGCCCCATTCTTCGCTGATTTCGATCCCCCATTTAGTTTCCGTTTCTTGAGAGACGCTGTAATCGCGAGAGATGTCGGCGCCAATCAAAAAGCTGGCTTCAATTTCTTCACCGATGCCGAAAAGCTCGAATCCTGCGCCTCCGCTAACGCCGGCATATACGCTTCCATCGTATTTCCAATTGCTCTCCTGAAAGGAAGTTTTTATTTCTGTAAAGCTCTGCGTGGATTGGAGGGATTTATCCCAAACCATTTCCAGATAATCCATGTCGCCCATAGGCAAGGCGTTCTGGCAAATCACATCGCCGAAATAATTATCTCCATTGTAGCCGTATTTGCTTCCTTTGTAACCATATTCCTCAACCATGCGCTTATTTATCGCTTGGGGCATGTAACTGGCGAGGTCGCCCCGCGTTACATCGAAAGGTTCGAAAGTCAAAAAATCGCCATCGTCTTTATATCCTATCTGGATGGAGCCTCCACCCATGCCGCTCTTCGATTGATTTGGGCCGGTAGAAATAATAGAAGGACCGTAATTATCAAGGTAACTGTAGGCCGTTATTTGCATGGTGGCCGATAATTTTTTAACGCCCCCCAGCGTTTCGCAGACAGGGTTATTCAATTGTCCGGTGTCGAACGTAATGTCGGCTTTCTGTGTAAGGTTCTTTACTATTTCAAATTCCGTTGTATTTTCATTTACAGACCCCATACCGGCATGAAAAGAAATTTTATAGGCCGGCCCTATCCCTTTCGTGGTTTTAAATTCCTCTTCGAAGCCGATTGACAAGGATTTTTCCACTTTCCTTCCCGTAATGGTGCTACTGTCTGTTCCATAAGTCAAAGTGCCGGCGCTCACATCGCTGTCGCCGGGGTTAAAAGATTTGTAATTTTCCAGGGGGAAAGGGATTGGGCCGTTCATAATGCCGCCGGCTATATAAACCGGCGTCGGATTGTCTTTACTTGGTTGCAGGTTTACGATACGTTGGTTGTCTTCCGGATCGGTTACGGTTTGTATGGTGGCAAGCCGTTTTACCTGGCACTTGGGATATTCGCCGTAAAATACAAATTCATAAACCGGGTAGTTGTTCGTTTTTAAATCGGGAAGGCCTGGTTTTGTAGCTGGTATGGAGCCATCATATTGGCCGTCGGTAGCAATATAGATGAGCGCGGCGGAAGGGTTGACGCTGTTGCCACTTACTTCGCTGGCAGCGATGATATTTGAGGTCGCAGCTAAGCTGAGGCTTGCTCCGTCATATTCTACATTATAAGCCATGAATTCTGTATGATCGCCTGCCCTGGTAGCCCAGCTTCTTAATCTTCCAGTTGGATCACGGTTCAGGGTAGCCGGCTTAAGACCGGGAGTATCAACCCCCAATTGTATAAAGTTGAATCCTGTCACTCCCTTGTCGTTTATCGTCATAGGCGAAATCCGGAAATCGTGATCACTATCAGTCAATCTGACAAGCATCAGGTGATACTCCAGCGTCCCTTGAACTGATATTTTCGTGAACCATTCCATCAACACTCCATTAATGTTGTCGCTACGGAAATTATCGGAGAACAGAATATACTCGCTGTGTTCCGCTGTCCATACATTATTTTCAAAATCTATTTTGGTTTTATCGTACACTCCGAAAAACGTTCCGGAAACGTTTGGCACAGTTGTAGAAAAGTTGCCGAGCGCATTCGTATCTTTGGTAACCGATTGGGCGGAAGCGCAACTGACCAGTACGATATTATCTCCGAGAACCGTCGTGTAGATGTCCCTCCTGTCTGTCGGCAGCGGCTTGTTAATACCATCGGCTGCCAGCAACGTAATAGGTTGACTCCATTGGTTATTATTGCTGGAATCCTCGTCGTTCAAAGGGAATCTGATACCAAGAATCCCAAGCAGGCCTCCATTATAAGGAAACCTTGATCCCCCCGAGCTGAAAAATGAAAACAACGTGTCCGGGTTGGCGGCGGGCAAGGCGGCCAATGCAGGCTTTGCCGAGTTCGTATTCTTTAAAATATCCGTAGAAGACCATTTCGAACTTGATTTCAAAGCATGGTCGTTGATGGGTTCGGTGGGATCGGCGGGGTTGTGTGCGATCAGGTCTGTTAAAGGAAAAGTCGTCTGTACCAGATCGATGCCATTGTTCTCCCCCCATGAAGTCATAACGATCAGGTTGTTGTTGAAAATAGTTGCAGCAGACTGGAATTCATTGTAATTGCCCAGGTTCTGATTAATTAAAAATTCCTTTGATTCGTAAGCCATTGTCATAGTTTTATTTGAGAGAATTTGAAGATTTAACGGATGGGCTGGTTTGTTCGCTTGAAAGGAAATAAATTGTAATTCCGGAACTGCTGCAAAGGTGCGTACCGGGCGCCGTTGCGTACAGGTAATCTCGTGTCAAAAATAGGTAATCTGGTTGCATCCGGGCAAAAAAAAACGGCTGAGAAAAAAGCGCTGTATTATTCCGGCTTCTCCCCGCTGTAAATTACTTTTCACTGCGCATCTTTGGGAGCATAAAGCGCCTCCCGACGCTGCCGGCTGCAGTTAAAGGAGACATGCACCCACCTGTCAAACGCCTGAATGAGCTGGGTATAACAGCGCTACGGTTGAAAAAAATAACGCAGTATTCCTTCAATACGCCCCATTCGGGGCTCTGGTAACGCTTAAGTCAACGGCATTGCCATAGGCCTGCGTGAAGCTTCATTTGTTCCAAACCACCCCAGTTGCGTCAATCTAACCACAGTAGTTAGCTTGACGCAACTGGATGGCATAAAAAAAGTTGAGCAGTGCAGTACGCCAGGTGAAACCCTATAAATAAATTGCGTCAAGCCAACCACACCGGTTCGCTTGACGCAACTGTTCAATTTCAGTATCAAAGGGGAATATGGGATCATCTGGAAGATTTTGGTTGTGCAAATATATTGTGAAATTTCAGATCTCCAAATCTCCCGACGTTTTTTATTTTATCCCAATTTTCTGCAGCCTCTCTGAATTCTTCCCTTCATCCAACCACACCAAACGCGCGCCCAAATCAAAAAGCCTGCCGCAATCCCATGCGACAGGCTTTTCTACAGGCCGAAACCCAAACGGGAAGACTTGGCGTTTATTCGTCCCCGGCCTCCAGT
>JBAXTB010000478.1:0-3985 GCA_037130425.1 Bacteroidota bacterium | reverse complement strand
CTGTTATCGAATGTCATACTTTTGGGCATTGGTTTCATATTATAATTTTATTTTTTTACCGAGAACGGCTGCCTGGACGCTGTGCTGCCCTGCGTTGGCTTGCGGGGTTGGGCTTGGCCAGCATAGCCGTTCAGTGCATTGTTCTCGGTTTTACTATTTATTTCTACCATTTTTGATGATTTGCATTACTTCCGCTTCATCAAGTTTGGCGATTTCAGCAATTATACTGATGGGTATGCCTTTTTCATTCATACCCAAAATCATTTCATTTCTTTTATTTTCTTCTGCTTTTTCTATCCGTCCTTTGTCGTCTTGGTCTCTCATGCCCGAATAGATATAAGCATCGTAGGCCTCTTTTGACCAATTGTGCTGTGCTGCTTCTTCATACGCCTCTCTCAAACCCTCGTCGTCAACGTTATCGGGTATTACTTCAAGTTCATCCGCATTTTTGATAAAGAAAGCCCACTTATCTATTATATTTTTCAATTCGTGTACTTCTTTATTAAACTTTTTCAGTTCAATAAAGCGGAACTTCATGTCTTTAAAGTTGCATTCGCCAGTTTCTTCATCTATTATCAGATGTGAAGACAAGTAATTTTTTCCTGAAAAATAGTTAAAATCCAATACACCTATAAAATAGACAGGGCGCAAAAGAGGATAATCTTCTCCGCTGTCAATTTGTGCAGCATAGTCTTTACTGGTGTAGTAAAGCACTCTTTGGGCAAACCCTTTTGGCTCGGCAACTTGCATTTCGACAATGAAAGTGGAACCCTTCTCGTCCGTCGCCCTGACATCGATGATCGATGATTTTTCCCCTGCGATTCGAGGAAGTTGGAAAGGGTTGAGCAAAGTCACCTCTTTTACTCGGTTTAGACCCTCTAAACCGAGTACGGCATTGAGAAACGAAATCAAAATGACTTTTTTATTCTCGTTGCCGAATATCTTGCGGAACGCAACGTCGTTTTTTACATCTACAAATTTCATACTATCATGTTTGAGTCAAAATTACGGATTTGTATTGAAAACAAGGCTCATTAATCGCACTTTACCTCATAGAAAGCGTTTTCATTTCCGTTTATCTGAAATATTTCGTCTTTAATAATTTTCTTTTTTGCCCTTTTTCCACAAGCGCATTTGCAAACTATTCGCTTATATAGACCCGCAGGTGGCAATGCGATTTTTGATTGATTGCCAGCACCAATGTATACATCTGGTAATCCTTGAGTATCATATGAAGTACCGTCTTGGCGGAAATGCATATTTTTCAAAACTTTACGAACGCCATACCCAACCATCCCCCCCATTCCCACGTAACCCCTCCAAAATCATCTATTCAAACGATATGAAACCATTTTCTCTTGTACTTGCCCTATCCTGCGCAATCACTTTTGCTTCCTGCTACCGCCCTTCCAATGAAAATATTGAAAATCAGTCGATTACAAATCCGTGTCTGACCCAAAGCTTCCCGCAGCGGCTTTACAAAATAGTTTATACCAGTTATGATTGGACCACAGGCCAGGGCGCAAACGTGCAAGAAACCCGCTTCTTTTTTGACACAAACAACCGACTTGACAGCATCGGTGGGTATCAAAAAATACGCTACGGTACAAGCGGGCTGGTGGATCAGGTAATTACTTATTTTAACAATGCGCCTAACCAGGTTGAACAGTTCGTGTACGAAAATGGGCGATTAACTAAAACAGAAACAAATAATTACAGCCAAAATGGAAACCTAAACCGGAAAATGGTGACACATATCGAATGGGATGACCAAGGTTTTATCCACAAAACCTGGATTGATCGCGCTGGCGAATATACCATTTTTACGTGTGACGCCTGTGGAAATGTTGTAAAATCACAGGATTTTATTACTTCCGACAACCGGGAAAACCGCCTAACGGTTGAGACATTTTTAGATACCTATAACCCGGAATATTTGATCGGATTAGATAAAATTTATCCAGGTTACTATTCCATCCATAATGTTTCCAGAAGTGAAATTGTGCATTGGGACAATGTGGATTTTCAACCGAGTCCAATTGATTACACTTATGAATACAATTCGGATGGGCTGCCGGTTAAAAAGAAGAGCATATTGCAATTAGTGGAGTATTTTTATGAGTAACGGTGGACGGTAGACGGTGGACGGTAGACGGTGGACGGGTTGGACTTCGGGCAGGGTTTGGGTAAGTCAGTTTATCCGAGTTCCCAAGCACAGAAATACCCGTAGGCGCAAGGCGGAACATTGCGCCTACGGGTCAGGAAATACAAGCGTCGTTTAAAACCTCTTGATTTTTAATCTAAAATCAGGATGCGAACCTGGTACTTCACGCCATTTTCTACGTTAATTTTCAGCCAATAAACCCCTGAGGGAATATTCGAAAAATCTAGTAATTGACTTGCTGCAACTGTTTGTCGTTGTTTTTTCAAAAGCCTTCCCATTGGATCAAAAAGGGCAAAATCGGATTCAAGACCCAACAAATTTTCCATTTTCACCGTAAAAATGCCATGATTCGGGTTGGGGAAAACCAATATTGAATTTGGCTTTTGTATGTCGTGTAAGGACGTTACGGCAATGTTTAGGGTTTGATGAAAAATGGATGTGTCGCAAAGATTGATGGCCATCAGGGAAACGGTAAAAGCGCCATTTGCAGTGTATTCGTGTACCGGGGAGACCTCGGTGGAACTGGTATTGTCGCCAAAATCCCAATAATATGAGTTGCTATTTATTGAATTGTTGGCAAAACTAACGGTACCGCCAGTAACAGTGAACGTGAATGCAGCGACGGACGGTGGCAGCACCTCAAGCGCCAAAATTACTGTGCTGTCGCAACCATTCGCGGCGGTCAGGTGCGCGGTAAAGGTACCTGCTGCATCGAGTGTCTGGCCATTAAAAACATACGTTTCGCCTGTGCATAAGCTCGCTTGTTGTGCGGAACTTGCCAGCGGCAGCACATCCAAGGTTAAAGTGGCTGTGCTATCGCAGCCATTTGCAGCGCTCAGGTGGGCGGTAAAGGTGCCTGCTGTATCGAGTGTTTGGCCGTTAAAAACAAACGTTTCGCCTGCGCATAAGCTCGCTTGTTGTACGGAACTTGCCAGCGGCAGCACATCCAAGGTTAAAGTAGCCGTGCTGTCGCAGCCATTTGCAGCGCTCAGGTGCGCGGTAAATGTGCCTGCTGTATCGAGTGTTTGGCCGTTAAAAACAAACGTTTCGCCTGCGCATAAGCTCGCTTGTTGTACGGAACTTGCCAGCGGCAGCACATTCAAGATCAAAGTAGCCGTGCTGTCGCAGCCATTTGCAGCGCTCAGGTGCGCGGTAAAGGTGCCTGCTGCATCGAGTGTTTGGCCGTTAAAAACAAACGTTTCGCCTGCGCATAAGCTCGTTTGTTGCACGGAATTTGCCGCCGATAAAACATGGAGTGTCAAAATTACAGTTGCGGTACAGCCGTTTGCGCCTAATAATGTGAAATAATAAACGCCTTCGCTCATCAGCGTTTGTCCGTTATACTGAAATATTTCGCCCTGACAAATTGTTGCCTGAAGGTTGGTCGTACCGGAATTTAGTACATCAAGCATTAATGTCGCGGTACTGTCGCAGCCATTCGCAGCGGTCAGCTGAGCGGTAAAAATGCCGGATGAATCAAGCGTTTGGCCATTAAAAAGGAACGTTTCGCCTGCGCAAATACTCGCCTGTTGCACCGAGTTTTTCGTCGGTAAAACACTCAAATTTAATGTCACCGTACTGTCGCAGCCGTTTGCAGCGCTCAGGTTTGCGGTAAAAGAGCCTGCTGCATTGAGCGTTTGGCCGTTAAAAAGGAACGTTTCGCCTGCGCAGATCCTTGCCTGTTGCACCGAGTTTTTCGTCGGTAAAACACTCAAATTTAAAGTCACTGTACTGTCGCAGCCGTTTGAAGCGGTCAGGTTTGCGGTAAAACTGCCTGCTGCATTGAGCGTTTGGCCGTTAAAAAGGAATGTTTCGCCTGCG
>JBAXTB010000477.1:0-4009 GCA_037130425.1 Bacteroidota bacterium | reverse complement strand
TTGATGCCTCGGGAGAGTAAGTCGGCGCCAACTCAATATAAATTTAGCCTTGTTGCACTCGCAACAGGGCTTTTTTTGTTTGTGATTTACAATTGGATGATTTCCGATTACATGATTTCCGATTTGTTTTTGCTCCATATTTCCTTTGCTACTTGTAAAACTCCCCCCAACGCTTGTCATGCCGTAGTTTACGGAGGCAACTACACAAAACCGGCTTTTTCGGATATTTTTCAAGGCATTTCGTCGTAATCAGGCTTGTGTAGTTGTCTTCACTGCGTTCCGACATGACAAGCGTTGGGCGGAGTTTTACAAGTAGCAAAGGAAATATTTAGCAAAAATAAATCCTTCGTGCTCCTTTAATCCGGAAATCCTTTCCCTCCGTCATCTTTTTGTTATGATACATTAGTTTTCGTGTAGATTTGTGCAAAATAATTAAATATATGGCTACAGCACAATTACAAGCCGTAGAAGAATTACTCGCAATGAATCGCATCGAAGAAGCCCTCGATAAACTCCGGGAACTTCTCCAAAATAGCCGTCACCACGAGGATGTGCTCTTGCAATCAGGCCGATTTTACCAAATCAAGAAGGAATACGAGGGCGGACGCCTCGAAATTGGACCGTTCTCAACCGGTTCCGCCCAAGTCCGTGCAGCCTTGCTCTCCATTATTGCGGATGTGAAAAAGGAATTGACCAAAGCAGTGCCACTAATGCCTCCGCGTGGTTCAATGGACGCCATTTCTGAACTGGAACGACAAGGCTATGAAAAACAATTGCTCCTGGCGACCCAAAAACTGCAACGGATGGAAACCGCATGGTTGCTGGAAATCGATGAGGCGCGTAAATTTGCGTACGAACATCAAATTAATGCATTAAAAGACACCGTTAAAGACCTGAAAACCAACCTAAACCCATGAATTATACCCCCGAAGAAATAAAAGGCTTCGAAAATCAGTTGAAATTATTGGTTGAAAAATACAACCGCCTCAAAGAAGCCTGGATTATCCAAATGGATGAAGCCCGAAAATTTCAACTCGAAAACGAACTGGCCCGCTTGGAAGCCGACATTGATGAGGTCAAAAAACGCATCAATGAAGCATACGACCTCGGCGCCGAAAGCGGACAAGAACGCCTGCGCGAAAAAATACGCGCACTGAACATTAATGAGGATATGGGGCGCGTTCACCTCGTGAACTGCAACCGCCATGAAGTACGCGACCGCTTTGAAGAAGCGTTTGACCGGCACCAGCAAAACGGTCGACAAAACCATTTTTACTTCCTCAGTGCCTGCAAGAGCCAGCTCCCGCCTTCCATGGGCGAACGTATGATTTACGAACTCTTAGGCGAATTGCTCGATGAAGACAGCAAGTTGGCCGTACACTGCCGATTTGACGCTAAAAAACACGACCGTATTCGATTAGAAAAACTGCCCTTGGGATATTCGCAGGAGAAATCGCAACAGCGCTTCCGGGAATTTTGCGCCAACTGGTTCGGCTGGGATGAAAAACAGGACTTTGAATCGGCTTTGCAAGCCAATCTGCTGCCCGCCCCGCGTTATCAATACAGCGTCCTGCCCTTTTTTATCCAAAAAAATGAATACAAGTCTTTTCTGCCGGAGTATTTAGACTGGATCATGACGGAACTGGACAAACGCCCGGCCGGTGGACCTACCCTGCTCGTATTTGTGGTATTTTATTTGGAGGATTTGCACCTGCAATACCGGGAAGACACCCATACGGTAAGCGAGTCCAAAGCGGCGGAAATCGTTTCAGGAATAGATGAATTGTGTAAAAAACACCCCAATTCCGGCCATTTTTATCCGCTCATGCCGGTCGTAAAATCGGACCTGGAAGACTGGTTTGTCGACCTCGGTATTTATAACACCGCCCGCCTTGAGCCGGTGTTTCAAGTGCTGGCACAAGGACTGCCCCCGGCCGAAGCCGAGCAATATTTGCGTACCCAATTGCTCAACATGAACCGGGTAGAACTGGTACAGGAGCTCGTATATAAACTAAATTATTGACTTTTAAGCCCTTACATACATCATGACGGCTCAAACGATATTGCTTTCGCATACGCCAGAAACCGAATCGGCCCGTGTATTGCCCGCGCGCCCAAGCAACGCGCGCCTGAATGCGCCAGAATACTACAAACCTTCGCCTGAATTATGGGCTGCGGTGCAAACCGCCCTGAATTTGGGCTTGCCCCTGCTCGTAACCGGTGAGCCGGGCTGCGGAAAAACCGATTTAGCCGCACACATTGCCTGGTACTACCACCTCGGAAAGCCGGAGATGTTCAACGGACAGACCTCATCCTCGGTAACTGATTTGTTTTATGCCTACGATGCCTTGCGCCATTTCCAGCACGCACAGGTGATCAAAGAAATGCTAAGCCCGGAGGTGGTATTTCGGGATTATATCAAACCCCAGGCTTTGGGCGCGGCCATTCACAGCGGACAAACCCGCGTGGTGCTACTCGACGAAATTGACAAAGCCCCGCGCGATTTGCCCAATAACTTGCTCAATGCGCTGGAAAAACTCACCTTTTCGGTGCCGGAAACGGGTGATCCGGAACGTTTTACCTTTACCGCGCAGGCCGAACACCGGCCCATTATCGTAATGACCTCCAACTCGGAAAAAAACCTGCCCGATCCCTTTTTGCGCCGGGTGGCGTTTTTCGACATCAAATTTCCGGGAGAAAAAGAACTGCTCGAAATTTTGAAAACTAAATTAGACGGTTTTGAAAAATTAGATGCGGGCAAGGTGATTGGCTTTTTTGAAAAAATACGCCATGCCGAATTTGGCGTAATGAACAAAAAGCCTGCCACCGCCGAATTGCTGCACTGGGCCGCAGCGCTCTTGAAAATGGACATAGACACAAGTAAACTCGACGCGCCACACAAGTTGGCGGAGGCCGAAAAAACGCGGCTTGGCTACTCCTTTTCAGTGCTTGCCAAAACCCGCACCGACCTTGAAACCCTTAAAAAGGCCATTGGACTGTCGCTGTGAGTACTATAAATCCGCAATTGTATGCCTTGGCCGCCGCCGTATTGCGGCGCTGGGAAGACGAAGTGCGCCGCTTTGCGCCCGATGAGCATTTGCGCTGGCAACAACTGTTGCAGCATTTGCCCGAGCATTGCGACGCCCAACAGTTGCGCGATGCCTTGACGCCCCTGATTGCCAAAAACAGGCAGGAACAGGACATTTTTTACACCCTGTTTGAGGCGGAAAGTGCGGAAATACCCGAAGAAAAGCCCGTAATACAAGCGCCGACCAATGGTTTTTGGACGCGTTATGCCCCCTTGCTGCTGCTTGCGGGCTTAGGCGCCTTGATCGCAGGACTTTACTTTAAGCCATCTTACCCGGCGGCTTTACCCGCCGTGCGCGTTTACCTGACGGCGCCTGCGGGCGCAGAAAAGGAAGTTTGTCCGGATTCAATAACCCTGTTGCAAATGGGCGCCATACAGCGCGCCCAATTCAGCGAAACCGGCGCCGATACCTTGCGCCGACCGCTTGGCCGCTTTACACTGAGTCCCGCAGGCTGCATCACCATGCAGGCAAACGCCGACAGCGCTGGCCGCGACTCCCTGCGCTACCAGCTGCAAAGTGAACGCGGAATACAAACCGTGGATGTGCTGGTGGATGTGGTACAAGTTAAAGGAGGAAAGGAGACATGGGTGGAAGAAAAAGCCGGCCGGCCCGACACCCTGCTTCCCTACCCGATGCCCTACGACCACGACCCCTTGGTGCGGGCGATGGCCCTTGAAAAAACGAATTTTTGGGTAATATATGCCTGGGTATTCAAACTGGCAGCCTGGTTGTTGTTGGCTGCGCTGCTCTATGGCCTCCTGCTATGGCGCGCCTGGCGCCGCAAAAAATACGTAGCCCGCCGCAACGAAAATGCCCGACCGCCTTATGTGTGGAACATCCGCATACCCGGAATGGCCCCGCCCGACCCTGGCGATGCTTTTCAAAGCACCTTGCAGGCCCTGCGCCGCCGCACCGAAGAT
>JBAXTB010000476.1:0-4013 GCA_037130425.1 Bacteroidota bacterium | reverse complement strand
GATTTTTCAACCATTGTTACCGGCTTGTTTGTAATTGTGCCAATGTTGTTTATTCCGAGCGATACGGTGTTGGATTTGTGCAGCATGGGCACCTTGTTTGCCTTCGTGTTGGTGTGCGCTGGCGTGTTAAAACTTCAAATTACGCCCGATGTGCCACGCGGCAAATTCCGGATTCCATATTTGAATGCGAAATGGATTTTCCCGGCGATGGTAGCGGGCTCGATGGTGTTTTTATACACAAATTATAAAAAAGATACGGTCGACTGGTTTATCAATGCGCCGCAACTGAATACGCCTGAAACCTTGGTCACCAATTTAAGCGAGCGCGAAATTGCGGATATTAAAACGCATTTTATGTCGACCGACAGCGCGGGGATGGCTGCCGTAAAACAGGATTTGACCAAGTATTTGAACGGCATGGATGCGTCAGTGTATAGTGCGGCCGTGGCGGCCATGCCTGCGCCCGAAAGTGAAAAATACGAATCCGGCTGGCATTTGTTCAAGCATAAAATTCCGATGTGGCTGTTTGTAATTACTTGTCTATCACTGGTTTATTTGTGTTTTGTGCATAGTTTTTCACTCATTCCGGTGTTGGGATTGGTTTCCTGTTTTTACATGATGGCTCAAATTCCGGCCAAAAGCTGGTTTGGATTTTTCATTTGGTTGGTGCTCGGTTTATGTATCTATTTCACTTACGGGTATAAAAACAGCAACTTGAACAAAGGCGTAAGGGCCTGAAAATGAATTGACTATGAAAAGAATTGCCGTATTAACAGGAGCAGGCATCAGTGCGGAAAGCGGCATTAAAACCTTTCGGGACGCTGACGGGCTTTGGGAAAACCATCGAATAGAAGACGTGGCTACCCCGGAAGCCTGGCGCAGAAATCCGGAATTAGTGCTTGAATTTTACAACCAGCGGCGGCGACAACTGTTTGACGTGCAGCCGAATGCTGGGCATTTGGCTTTAGTCGAACTTGAATCGAAATACGACGTACAAATCATTACCCAAAACGTAGACGATCTGCATGAGCGGGCAAACAGCAGCCAGGTACTGCATTTGCACGGTTCCCTGCGCAAAGCGCGTTCTGATCGGTACCCGGAATTGGTGTACGATTGGGATAAGGACTTGAATATGGGCGATTTATGCGAACGCGGCGCCCAGTTGCGGCCGCATATCGTGTGGTTTGGCGAGGAAGTGCCCATGCTGCTTCCAGCAATGCAATTGGTGGAAGAGGCGGATGTTTTGTTGATTATTGGTACCTCCTTGCAAGTGTATCCGGCGGCAGGACTGATGCAGTACGCCCCGCCAGATATTCCTGTGTACTATATTGACCCGAAACCGCAGGTGAACTACGAACTGGCGCGGATGCCGTATTTGCAAATCGTGCCTGCGCCAGCCTCTGTGGGCGTGCGAATGGTGGTGGATGAATTAATTTGAACGAAAAGAGGCGTGCCGGTGGAACATGCGCTTACCTTTGCCCGGAACTACTTACCATCAAAAATCCCGAAGGGATTATATGTTTATAGCAACGTTGGTGTTTTGTTTTTTCCAAATCCCGAAGGGATTTTATGTGTTTTATAACGTTTTTACATACAATCCTTTCAGGATTGGGACATTTTACTTTGCCTGATCTATAAACATATAATCCCTTCGGGATTTTTTGAATATGCTAAGTGCTTACCTTTGCCCCAATGATTTGCCTTATACAGGCAACGTCTTGCATGAATCGGTCGTTTATACCAGGATTAATATGGATTTGAAGATTTTCAGGATGGATTATATTGATTTTCAAAAAATTACCAAACTTCCATTTTCAGAGCCACTTTGCGTTGATTATATAGGAAAAACGAATTGCTTGAAAAACAGCATCAATTACATCGCAACAACCGGATTTCCGGGGCCACTACGGCTTCGGAATTCTTGCTTTTGGCCCCTGGCTGCAATGCGTTTTGTATTGTTGTTCACGGCCTTACATATTACTCAAATCGGCTTCGCCCAGCAACCGACAGCCGCCAGTAAGACCACGCAGGTGATTCCATCGCCAGCCGATACCTTGCCCTTGTTATTTACCTACGCGCATACGCCCGAACGGAGTATGCCCGAACACGATACCTTAGTGGATCAGCAGTTCCGGATGTACAATCCGGCGCGTAAACAATTGATTGACTGGGGTAATCTGGGGAATTTGGGCACGCCGGCAAGGCCCATGCTCTTCGAAACCATGCCGCGTTTGGGCTTCGATCCCGGCATTCACAGTTATGATTTGTACCGCTTGAAGCCGACTGAGCTGAAATTTTACAAGAATACGCGGTCTTACAGCGAGGTGTTTTTTTCGCAGGGTAAAACCCAGTTGGACGGCATGTTGAACGCCCGGTTTGCCCGTACATTTGAAGGCGGAACGGTGTTTTCGCTTGATTACAGGACAATTAACAATTTAGGGCAATACCGGTATCAACGATCCAAGCACAACGCTTTGTCGATTGGGGTTTGGGTGCCCATCGGCGAACGCTACGACCTGTTTTTGATTTTTACCAAAAACGTGATGCGCCAGCAGGAAAACGGGGGCATTACAACGGATACGGTGTTCAATGATTCGCAGTTTTCCGGGCCAATTACTGCGCCGATCTGGTTGCCGGATGAGGTAGCTAAGACCAGACTGAACGACCAGACTTTGTATTTGGCTCAATATTTAAAATTAGTGGGAGAAGACGATAAACGCGTGCTTCGGGCCTCGCATACCTTGTTGTGGAACCAATTGGATTTCAAGTATTATGATTCGCCGCTTAAAAACGATACACTTTATTACAACGATCTATTTTTAGCGGATCAGCGGGGTTTGCGGAATGTGTATGATGTGGGGACGCTGGAAAACAGCGTCGGGTTGTCGACGTTCAAGGCCAAAGCGCAGGGACGGCCTTCCGATATGCTGGCGGTGGGGATTACGCACCGTTATTTTAAAATCAAACAGGAGCCGACAGATACGGCTTTTTCTAATTTCTTTCTCACTGGAAATTTGTCGATTACGCCTTCGGAGCGTTTTGCATTTGTGGCAAAAGGCGCCTTGGGACTGTTGAAAAACTTTGGAGAATACCAGGCTTCCGGCGATCTTACTTTGGGTTTGGGGCCGGTGGGTCAATTCAGGGCTGGTGTGTTGAGTCAGCGGTATCCGCCTGATTTGATGCATTTTCGTTTGTATGTGAGTCAGCGCTTGGTGTGGCAGAATGATTTTGCGAAGCCGCTGGAGAATGTACTGTGGGCGACCTATCGTTTGCCGGTGGTGGGTTTTGAGGCCACGGGTCGTTATCAGGTATTGAATAATTATTTGTATTACGATCAAAACGGTAAAGCAGCGCAGTTGCCTAAGGGCGATGTGTTGCAGGTGATTCAATTTGTCGTTTCTGAAAACCTGCACATCGGCGGATTTCATTTGGACAACACGGTGGCGGTTCAACAAGCCAACCAGGATGCGGTGTTTCACTTGCCTAAATGGTTCAGCAAGAACAGTTTATATTTTGACGGAAAGGTCTTTCACAAGCGTATGCAGTTGAGCGCGGGCGTTGATTTCCGTGTGAATCAGGAGTTTCGGCCGGACGGGTATATGCCTTTAACGGGACAGTTTTATGTGCAAAATGTGGCCCGACAGGTAGTTTACCCTTGGCTTGATGCGTTTGTGGCGTTTAAGGTGCAGACGTTTCGGTTTTTTATTCGTTATGAAAATTTGAGTAATTTTTGGAATAAAGAAGCGGTGTTTTATCAGGCGGCGGGTTATCCGCAGCCGTTTAAGGGAATTCGTTTCGGGATCAGCTGGCGGTTTTTGGATTTGAATAAGAAGGCAGCGGATGATAAGAGTTCGACGTCGCCGGGAGGGGCTCCGAGCGGGCGGCCGCCGGGGTTGGGGGGGAGAGGGTTTTAGCTTTGTAGTCGTGGTGTGGGGCAGGGCGCGGCATATTGTCTGAACCGGGATTATGGGGATTTTAGGATTTGGAGGATAGAAGATGGTGGGGAGGGGAAT
>JBAXTB010000475.1:0-4016 GCA_037130425.1 Bacteroidota bacterium | reverse complement strand
TAAACACAGCACCTAACATCTTGTAACCGCCGGTTTTAACCGGTGGAATCGCAACTAACCCCTCCATCACATCTATCTTCTTTACAGAACATCCACATCTACAACACTTTAGATGCTGATGTTCGGTAAAGAAGATAGATGTGTTTTTCTAGATACCTTTGCCCCGACTGAAGTTCGGGGGGTACAAGATGTTAGGTGTGATGCGGTGTCTATGCTCGGCGGTACCGAGGTCGAGCCGATTTAACAGTGTAAAACCCTTCGTAAACGCTTAATAAACAAATAAAAAATGCAAAAAATAATCTTTATCACCGGCGCCTCTACGGGACTGGGACGCGCCACTGCACTCTTGTTCGCCGAAAAAGGCTGGAACGTAATCGCAACCATGCGCAAACCGGAAGCCGAAACGGAACTGGGCGCAACGCCGAATATTACCTTGTTACCCTTGGATGTAACCAATCCTGAACAAATTAAGGAAACCGTACAAAAAGCGCTTGCGTCAGGGCCGGTTGATGTCGTGTTTAACAACGCAGGCTACGGCTTGGTTGGCCCCTTGGAAGGTATTTCCGACGAACAATTGGTGCGGCAAATTGATACCAATTTGCTTGGCGTCATGCGGGTAACCCAAGCATTTATCCCACATTTTAGGGAAAAACAGAGCGGTTTGTTTATTACGACCACCTCTATCGGCGGCTTGGTTACGTTCCCGTTTAATTCTGTTTACCACGCCACCAAATGGGCGCTGGAAGGCTGGAGCGAAAGTATGGCGTTTGAACTCAAGCGATTTGGTATCGGCATTAAAACGGTGTCGCCGGGCGGTATTCGGACTGATTTTGTGAGCCGTTCTTTGGACATGGGCAGCCACGAAGCGTATAAAGAGGATGTTCAAAAAGTGATGGCGGCGTTTGCCAATCCTGACCGGCAGGCAAACCAATCAACACCAGAGCAGATTGCCGAGGTGGTTTACGAGGCGGCAACCGATGGAAAAGATCAACTGCGTTATGTGGCCGGAAAAGATGCTCAAGCGTCATACGCACAGCGTTTGGCGGTGGGCGACGAGGCATTCAGAAAAGGTATTGCGCAGATATTTTTGGGGAATTAATGTTTTTTAATCTTCAAACTCCACCCCGCTAATCAACAACTCCGTACCGCTTACTACATTTTTGTTCGGTTGGTCGCAAGATCCGCAACGAAAACGATAATTTTCAATGAGCGTATCGCATTGACAATCTTCGCAGTATATCCGAATCGGTACGGTTTCGATTTCCAATTTGACCGATTGGTGCGCGGTTTGCTCCGTGGCCGTTACGGCTTCCAAAGCATTTTGCATCAGAATAGGCTCCACATTGGACAACATACCGACACGCAGGCGGATCATTTTCAATCGGGCTAATTCTTCCGGCGGGAATTGATCTTCCAGCGTGCGGAAAATGTTTCGAACAAGGGAAATTTCGTGCATAAACGCTTGTTATTCTTGGTCCAAGGCGATTTTTAAGGTTTCCAAACGCTTGAGTTGCGCTTCGGCTTCGGCCTTGATAGCCGGGTCGGGACTGATGTTGCGGGCTTCGGTTGCTTTGGCCACCATATCTTCGTACAAGGCGCGGTTGGAGCCGTTGCCTGCGAGGTTCAGGTGCCAGCAGGTTTCCACATAATTCAGCAGCGTCACGGCGCGTTCCAGCGGCCAGGCGGCGGCAATGCGAATTTCAAGCGCTTCTGTATAGTAAAACAGCGCCTTTTCGAGGTTATCGCTGTGAACTGCTTCCGGATATTTTGACAACGCATTGGCAAAATTGCTGCAAATCATGGCGTATTCGTAGGGATATTGCTCCTTTTTGTAAAAATCCAGCGCCTGCTGAAAAGACGACGACGATATGCCGGCCCAAATACTCTTTTTTAAGGCTTCATCTGGAATTTCCGAATAAATCACGCCCAAATACTGCTGAATATCGGCAAAAACCTCCGGCGTTTCATCGCGGGTAAACACCTTGAGCGCATCCTGGAATGCCTCCAACGCGCCACGGAAAAACTGTGGATTGCCGTTTTTAGCCCAGGTGTACAGCAGTATCCCGCGCCGGTATTGCGCCTGCGCGCGTAACTCCGGAATGGATGCTGTTCTAAAAATATCCACCGCCCGGTTGATGTAACCCAATGATTCTGTGAAACTTTCGGCGTAATTGGCCACCTGTGCTGCGTCAATAAGCAGCAAGCCTTCCTCCACGCTGCGTTGCTGTTTTTGATAATGTTCCAACACTTCCCAAAGGGTGGTTTTCAAACGCTCCAGCAAGGCGGCATCGTAAGGAACGACCATTTTTTTCATCCAAACATTGCACAACCCGGCTTTCAATTCCAGGGTCGCATCATCTGATTGTGCATCGCGCAAAGCATCTTGTAGCAAGCGTTCGGCCCCTTCCAATTCGCCCTGATCGGTCAGGAATGTTGCAAACTGCTTGGCTGTGAAGGCATTATATTCGCCATTGGGCGCACTTTTCAGCGCTTCTTCGTAGAAATAAAGCGTTTTTTTCTGGTTAAACGTTTGCTCCGTGGCAGCATAATGGTGTAAAATGGCGGAGTTGTGGTACAGGCGGTATTCTTCAAAAGGGCTTAAATCGGCGCTCAAGGTACCCGGATCGGCGGGATGACCTTGTTGCAAACGGTTTATGATGTCTATGTCATTGAGCAACATGCGGTTATGCGCAAGCAGGTCGTAGGCTTTTTCGTAGTTTCCGAGTTTGGCAAAAATCAAACCCAGCAGGTTTTGGGCGCTTGGTTCAATTTCTTCCGGCATTAAATAAGGCGGCGCGAGGTTGTACCAGTCAATCGGGTGGGCAATGCCGGTTTTGGCCCGAACGATCAGGTTATACGCGCTTGATTCGGGTTTTTCGTCCAAAATATCCTTTATGGTAACTAATTCGTCTAAGCGGTCTTCCTGCGCAATGATGGCTTGCAGGTTCGGGATCAAATCGGCAGTGGTATAAATCGACAGCATAAACGGCGTTTATTGTAATTGATTTTTAAAATTAAATCCTTGATTTACAGGATAATATGCAACATGCGCAAACCGGTCTGGTGCATGAATGTTAAATCGCGATCCATTTCGTCAAGATCATGGTCGATGAGGATTTCCTCCAGCGAAATACTTTTGTCGCCGGCGATGCTCCTGTTTTTTAAAAACAGTTGCTCCGTTTTGTGCAAGGTTGGAAAAATCGGGTCGTCCACGGGCGCCAGGATCAGCGCGTGTGGCTGCGGATAATACACGCCGTACACATGCGAAACCTCGCCGAATGCCTCTGCCGCCAGATCGGCTGCAACCCACAAATGCCGGCTTTTTAATTTTACCTTACTCATGCGATGGATTCAAGGGCAAGTTCATCTAAAATCAGTTGGGTCGCGCGTAAACCGGCTGATTGCACCGGCTCGCTCATCCCGACTTCTAATTTTGTGTCCGTAACAGAAATCAAATACACCAAAATATCATCCGTAAAATCGTCCCGAAATATCTTTTTCGCATAAGAAAGCGCCTGATCCCATTTCAAACTGTGCAAAAACACCATCGGATCGTCGATTACGGCCGTTTCAATGGCGGATGCGGGCAAACGATAAAGTGTGCCATCTGGTTCGCCGGTATTAATCACCGCATCTACAAATATGATGCGTTCGTGGCCTTTGAATTGGAACAATGCTTCAAAGGCATTGGTACCCATGTCGATCAGGGTCAGGTCTTCACGCGCTTCGCCGACCGCCTTTTGCAGCGTTTCAATGACAAAACAGCCCACGCCGTCGTCGCTGCGCACCGGGTTACCAAAACCGAGAATTGCCGTTTTTTTCATACGCCCAAAGATGCATAAGTTTATGAAAAATCCGTGCCCCTATGAAGAGCACGGATTGTGTATTGGGTGTAAACTGTTTTAATACCTGCTTTAAACTGAACTAAAGCGTAACTATTTACCATCAAAAAAATCCCGAAGGGATTATATGTTTATAGCAACGGTTCAGGTTCCTTTTTTCCAAATCCCGAAGGG
>JBAXTB010000474.1:0-4030 GCA_037130425.1 Bacteroidota bacterium | reverse complement strand
AGACTACACAAAAGTAAAGGTCTTTTTTTTCTGTATTCTGGACAGCCTACCTGAAGGGGTCTGTGTCATCCGCGTTCCATCCCCTCGCCCTCGGCCTTCACCTAAAATCTCGTTCCAAAACTATTTTTTCGTTAAATACCTAAAAAATAGTTGACAAACTAAAATTTAGTTATATCTTTGTCCCATGGAACGATTGAATCACAAAGAAGAAGAAGTAATGACCATCCTTTGGCGCTTAGGTCATGCCTTCGTAAACGACATCCTGGCCGAAATGGAAGAGCCGAAACCGCCCTACAACACGGTTTCATCCATCGTGCGCAAATTACAGGACAACGGCATCGTGGGCTTTGAAGCCTTCGGCAAAACGCACCGTTATTTCCCGATCCTCAAAAAAGAGGATTACCGCGCCGGCGCCTTTAAGCGCTTCTTAAACAACTATTTCAGCGGTTCTCCGGCCGATTTGCTCTCCTTTTTTGTGAAGGAAGAGTCCATCAAACCCGAAGAATTAGATGATTTATTGCGCAAGATCAAGGACAAAGAATAACCCTTTTTGCTCACCACCAACACCTGAACGCCATGCAGTACCTGCTCGAATCCGCGATCTGCCTGAGTTTATTTTACGCCTTTTACTGGATTTTACTCCGGCGTGAGACCTTTTTTCAATGGAATCGGGTGTATTTGCTACTGACGCCCATCGCTTCGTTTATCATACCAGCACTGTATATTGAATTAGAAAAGAAAAATGTACCCGTTACGAACAGTAGCGTTATCAATTTACCGGAAGTGGTGGCGCAGACGCAGGCCGCGCCGCTGATTATACAACATAACTTAGAACTACCTGCTCCCATACCGGCAATGCAGGGCCTTACCTTGGGCGAATTACTCGTTAATTTATACAAGTTGGGCGCTGTTTTGCTGGCGATGGTTCTGTTTATGCGCCTGTTTCGCCTGATTAAATTCGTGCGACAATGCCGCAAAAAACAGGCCGGCGAATACACGGTTGCCGTTTCTGACCACGGAGAAACGCCGGTGGCCTCCTTTTTCAGCGTTGTTTTTTGGAACAAACAAGACATCAACGAACAGGAACGCCTGATTATCGAACACGAACTCGTACACGCCCGCCAGTGGCACAGTTTAGATGTGCTGCTGATGGAGGCGATGATTGTGTGGCAGTGGTTCAACCCGCTGATTTACCTGTACCGCCGCAGTTTGCAGGTTGTACACGAATATATTGCAGATGAATACGTGGTGCGCAGCACCCAACAACGATATGCGTACGCAAGCCTTTTGGCACAACAGTACCGGGACAGGGCCCGTCCCTATTTGCTCAACACTTTTCACGCACAACTTAAAAATCGCCTCATTATGCTTGCCAAACACCCTTCCCGCAGATCCCGCCGGGCAAAATTTGCCCTTGTTTTGCCCTTGTTCGCCGCTTTAATGCTGCTGTTTTCCTTCCGTTTGATTGAAAAAATCCCCTTGGTGGCGCCGATTACCCAGGCCGTACAACAGGCTGATGCTTATGTACGACACTTGGCAGAAATTACCGTGACATCTGCCGCAGCCGCGCCTCAAACGCTGGTTGCCGCAGCCGAACCTTCGCCTTATATCCTGTACTGGGGATTGATCCAATGCAAATTTGAACACGAAGCAAGCGGCCGTTATGTTGCTGAAGCGCACATTTCACCAGATGCGTTTATAGAGTCTTTGAAACGGGAGCCGCGCCTTTGGAACGGAACTTCTTTGGAACCCAAACTTGCGTTTCAACTTGAAAATCAAGCCGTTCGGGCAGAATATTACGACGATAAAGTGTACGCGTCGTATCGCAAAGATCTTGAAACCTTGGTGATGGGTTTTAAAAAAGGCGACGTCATAAAACTAAACAAGATTCCACTTGCCGGCGGCGAATTTGGAACCGTTTATGTGTATTTAGATGGAGAAAGTCCTTCCTGGTTGCCGAAAAAACATTCAGAAACGTATTACCGAACTGATCCCGCAAATGAATCAATCAAAAGCCGGTATCAATTAAATTGGGGTGAAAAACCCAAAGGGCAGCCTGAGCGGTATTTTTATGGCGTTTCTGAGTTTTGGGATCTGCTAAGGCAAATTCCGGAAATATATGACCAAACCACAGATCGGTATTATCCTGCTGATAATCTAATTGTTTCGCTGATTGACAGTCCCTTGGAATTCGCGCAGCGATACAACAGGCTTGGTGAAAATGCGGTGTATAGTTGGTCGGAACTGTATGATTTGTTTAGCACGAAAAAAGACAAAGTTGCCCCTGGAAGCACGGTCTACCTTGACTGGCGTCAAAAAAATGTTGACTCACTGGAATCAGTTACCGTTGTAAACCTTGATGGTAGAATCGAGCAACTTAAAAAAGGGGAATACAACCTGCAAACAATTGCCATTTTTGACCTTGTGCCGGATGGTGACCCGCGCATCGGGTTGCGGATAAGCGACCGACATGAATATACCTTCGAGTGGGGTAATTTTACTTCCCGATTTATAAACAGGTACGCCGTGTCTTATCCGCTCCCAGAAAGCCCATTGCGGGAAAAAATCATCGAATTGGACCAACGCACGACACCAGTCAATCCGCCCCTGCACCAGGTTGCGCCCTTGCGCATGTACGCGGATCGCAAAACGGAAATTGAAAACCACCTGTTGTCGGTCAAGGACATTTTGGAGATGATCAAACTGACACCGCGCTTGTCGAAAGAACAAAATCTGTTGAAAGAGGCCAGTTTCTATATGCAATATCGTGATCGCACGGTTAAGGTGGAAAACGGCGTTTGTCCGGCCGATATGGTAGCGTTTATGGAACAACATTTAGTACCACAGGAAATCATTTACCTGAGCGGATTTTCAGCGCCGGGGGTTGATTTGGGGGCTGTTTTTGTCAAATTAGAAGTAAAGGCAGACAACCCGAAACCGCTGTTAAAAACAACCAGCGGCAAGCAAATTGCTAATGCAGCCAATCAAGTGCGCATCGAAACACCCGTTCCCAATCCGATGCTCGACTATACCCGCATTGCTTTTTTTGTGCCTTCAAATTGCCGCGCCACCTTGTATATCACCAATATAAGTGGAATCGTTATTTGGTCGCAAAAGTCTGATTATCAGGCTGGTACACAAACCATTGATCTTTTGAAATCCGATTTGAAAGGCAGCGCCGGGGCCTATACCATCACCTTAGAAACACCTTTCGGCTCCGCGCAGGAACAATTCATGGTGGCTGAATAAAATTTGCGCATCTTTGCAGCAAGATGCTCGGTAAAGCGCCACTCCAACTCAACGATGATTTTAAATATGCCTTGGACGCCCTCGACAAGACGGGACGCAGCATGTTTATTACCGGAAAAGCTGGAACTGGCAAGAGCACCTTGCTGCAACTTTTTCGCAATACAACCCGTAAAAAAATCGCGGTTTTGGCCCCCACGGGCGTGGCCGCGCTCAATGTGCAAGGGCAAACGATTCACTCGTTTTTCGGTTTTCCACCCCGTATTGTGACGCCGCAGGAGGCCAGTCGACGGGTGACGCGCAAGGATTTGTTGCGCGTTTACCGCAACTTAGAAATTCTTGTTATTGATGAAATCTCAATGGTGCGCGCGGATGTGCTCGACGGGATGGATCGTTTTTTACGGGTAAACCGCGAAAATCCAAAGCCCTTCGGTGGGGTACAGGTGGTGTTTTTTGGCGACCTGTTTCAGTTGCCGCCGGTGGTTACACGCGATCCGGTGGAACAGTCCTATTTCACGGATTATTACGATTCGCCGTATTTTTTCTCTGCAAAAGTATTTCAGGAACCGGATATGGAACTTGAAATGCTGGAATTGCGCAAGGTGTACCGCCAGGAATCAAGGCATTTTTTGCGTTTGCTGGAAGCCATTCGCGTGGATGCGCTTGACGACGATGATCTGGAAGACCTGAACGAACGCCATGATCCCGGTTTTTCAGAAACGGAAGGTTACATCACGCTATGCGCGCGCAACGCGACAGCCGACAAGATTAACCGCTCGGAATT
>JBAXTB010000473.1:0-4032 GCA_037130425.1 Bacteroidota bacterium | reverse complement strand
ACAATCCGTTATAGCTTAATTTCCAGTTGAGCGCAGGACGCGTTTTAAACAGGTTTAGTCCAACTGCATTCGGATCTTTTTCTGTATATGCGGCAACGAAGGCAGGGATCAACACCTCCTGGTTTGTGCCACCGTGGCCTCGTGTGTATGAGGGCGCGTAATTCGGGTCTTCGTGCGGGCTGGTATTACCGGCAAGCACGCCGAGGCGTTTTGAAATTACAGGTCGATACGATTCGTAGCGTTTGAACAAACCGTTGATATCATTATTAAACAAGGTGTTCATGCTGAAATACGATACGGTGAAGCTACCGAAATCGCGCGCGGCTTTGTGCTGGAAATCAACGCTGTCGGGCGAAAGACTTGTAATGTTTTGATCTTTAAACAGTTCGGTGCTGTTGCGCACGTATTGGCGGTTTGCGGAAAGTTCCACCCGGAAATCGGTGAACGGCTCAACCGTAACGCCGAAGTCCATATTTTGCGTGTAATTGCGCAACACCTGCTGGTTCAACTCAGGTCGGTACGTAATCCAGCCGTTTTGACCGGCCTGGTCTAACCAGGAGGAACTTGGCTGGATACCTGCAACAAACGCCCATCCTGGCGCACTGAATCCGCTGCTTTGTCCCAATATTTTGGCGCCTGGCGTAAAGCCTGGAACCACCGTGCTATAGTTTTCGCTGTAGGTAAATCGCGCTTTGCGCACGAGCATGAGCGGGCGCAAGGCAATGCGCTCAGCCAAAGTAGGAACGCGTTCTTTTTTGTCTTTGCCACCTTTTAGGCCGCCTCCGCCCTTTCCATCTTTGTCGTCTTTTCCTCCTTTGCCGTCTTTCGCGTTTGGGTCGCTGCTGTTGCTTGGTTGACCGCCGTTGCTCGGATTGTTCAGTCCGCCTGCATTCGGGTTAGCAGTCGGGCGACCAGTTGAAGGGTCTATGGAAGGATTTATGCCGTTGTTGCCGCCAGCCGGGAAGTTGTTTTTAACGCCATTTTTATCGGGTGGGGGTGTCGGACTGTCTTTGCCGCTTGTGCCGCTTAAATTGCCGTCATTTTTACCACCACCGCTGCCAGAAACGGAGTCTTTGCCTTTTCCTGCTCCGCCGGGCCGCAAGTCTTTACCGTTGCCGCCAGGTACGCGTCCGCCTTTCACCGGCATACCGTCCATTCCTTTGCCATCAGGATTCAAGCCGCCGGGGTCGTTTGCGCCGCCCTTACCGGGTTTCCCTTTTCCGTTGCCGCCGCCCGCCGGTTTGCCGGGTTTATCTATTTTAGCCAGGTACTTGCTTTTATCGTACAACTTGGTAAAGTCCATGTCGCCGTTGATTTGCCGCACGCTGTTGTTTTGAATTACATTGCCAAGGCTTCGGGAATTTTCAACATTTTGGTAGGGGCCGGCGTCGAGGTTTTGAAGTTTCAGCGACTGGGCCGTCCAGGTATAACCTCCTGTATAAGAAGCCTTTACCGTGATAAAGTCTAAGAACGGAATGGTCTTAAACGGCAAAGTATAGTTCAGGCTTACGCTGTGCGTGTAGTTTTTGGGACGGCCCAATTTGAGCACGTTCTTCCAAATGGAATCCCGCACTACTTTCTGCGACACCACATTACCGTCGTTGTCGAAAGCATAAGGCTCGTCGATGATACTGCGCGCCGTTGCATCAAAATTGAAACGCAGCGATTTTGCAATATCCCAACCGAGGTTGTAGTTGCGGTCCCAGGTAAAGCGCCGGTTATAATAGGTGTTTAACTTAGGGTCTTCGCCGGCAAAACGGTACACTGTTTTACCTGCAAAACGCTCTAAATTGGTATTGAACCCGTAAGTATTCGGAATCGGGTTAAGATTAAACTCCGACAAAAATTTCAGGTATTTATCCTTTTTAATCAGTTTTTTAAACGGCGTAAACGGTTTCAAGCCTGTACTGTACTGATAATCAATGGCACCTTTCCGCTGTTCGAGCTGATCGAGCAGGATAAACGGATTGTGTTTTCTGGTTTGATTGTACGCATACGTGAGGCTGAAATTGGAAATATCCCAAGGGAGCGACACTTTTTTATTGCCTTTTCGCTCCTTGCGCACGTTGGTAAAGTTGTAGCCGCGCACCACCGTAACATCCTGGGCCGCATTGCGGATGCTGTCGCGTTTGACCGGGTCGGTCTGATCGCGCAGTTTGTCGCGCAGCTTAATGTCCAAGTCGTAAGGATCGTATTCCGGGGTACGCGTGGTGTTGGAATATTGGGCGTAAAAAGGAATTCGGACGCCCGCTTTTTCCGGCAGCAGTTTGTGCAATTCGAGGTTGGTCGACACGTCTACTTGCATCACGTCTTCCCGTTGGCGCTGGTTGATTTTTTGCTCGATACTACCCCAGCCCTTACTGGTGAAACTTCCCGCCATGGAAATATTGCCAAGATCGGCCAATTTCATATCCACACGGGCCTGTCCGGCATAACCGCCTTGTTCGCTAAAGCCATTTAGGCGCAATTCGTTGATCCAGACCTCGAAACATTGCTTATCCATTTTATGCACGTCGGGCGAATTCCGTACCCCGAACATCACGCCTTTGGCATATCCAAGGTTCGGATTACCCACCACCCGCACTTTGTTGTTGGGGTGATCGGGGTCGGCAATTTCATAAGGCGTCCCCGCCGGCCAGTTTGGTTGCAGGTTTCGTTTCTTTTTAACGTCGATCAACAATTGCAAGGGGAAATCAAAACTATTTTGCGGTTTCCATACGACCTCCTTGTACTCTCGACTATCCGGGTTTCGGTTGCCGCCCAAGTCTTGAAGCCGCGAGGGATCAATCGGGATTTCATATTCATAATAGTTGCGCACAAAATCGGACCCAATGCGCAAGAATGCTTTCACATCTGTTGAATCCATCGGGTTCGCCGGATCCTTGCTTTCCGCGTGTACAAACATTTTCAGGGTTTTGAACCGGCGCAAATCCAAGTTCAGGCTTTTGAAAATTGCTCGGGCGTCGCAGTCTTCCAAATCGCAGACACTCATGGAGAGGGCTTGCTCATTTTGCAAAACATCCGGGAAGGCGCCTACCGATTGTTGTCGTTGTATACCGTAAGGAATCGTATAATTAAATGGCGTTCGGGCTGAGTTTTGTTCAATACTCACCGCATTTACGTCGAAAGGAATCCGTTTTACATTCGGATCATCGTTTCCGCAGCCTTTCAGCGTTTGGGAATAACGGCGCCATTGGTTGCGGCCCAGTTCAAGGGTAGCAAAACGGAACGTGGTACGTTCGTCAAAACCTTTTAACACCATACGCATAAACCGGATGGAGCGGAAATCCTGGATGCCGCCGAACTGCTGCCGATTGGTGTAGTCAAGCGGCAATTTGAAGCGATACCAGATGTAATATTGTCCATTTCGGTTGAATACGACGGTATCCGTAATCAGGTCTTTCAAAACCGGATCATTTTGGAAATCCAAACCATCTACCGTTACCGTTGAGTTCCCCACCTGGATAGAGTTGGGGCCTTTAACCATTTTAATCGGGTAACGATAATACGACTCGTTCTCATTCAACGATTTATCCTGATTAAGATCTTCCCCATCGGGCAGGTTGGTGGCTGAAGGATTCAGGTTGGAAGAGTTGTTGACGGGAGAGTTGCCCTGCTGGTTGTTGAATTTGCTATAGCGCTTCAACAAGCCGGGCGGGTTGGATTCATAAATCTGATCCCGGAAATAAACAAAGTTGTCGTTTGACGGGTCGGCGGTTATTTCAGCTTTTGCGTTTGGCGAAAGCGACGAATTCATAATCTTGTTATACCAATCGCCGAAAAAGGTTTTTTCGTCTTGGTCATTTAAGCCGTCAAGTCCCAAATCTTGCAGCGGGCGACGGGCGGGGTCGTTGTCAAACGCATTTACGACCGGCGGCTCGAACGGAACGCGTCCCCAGCGGGTGTTTTTAACAGCGCCGCCATTGGCAGAAGTCGGTATGGCATTTTCAAAAAACTGGCGCGAATCGCGCATAATATCTTCTGAAATGGTACCAAGGTCAAAATACATGGAACCGTTGGTCTTGGATACAG
>JBAXTB010000472.1:0-4035 GCA_037130425.1 Bacteroidota bacterium | reverse complement strand
ACAATCCGTTATAGCTTAATTTCCAGTTGAGCGCAGGACGCGTTTTAAACAGGTTCAGGCCTACTGTATTCGGATCTTTTTCCGTGTACGCGGCAACAAAAGCCGGGATCAACACCTCCTGGTTGGTGCCGCCATGGCCTCTTGTGTATGAGGGCGCGTAATTCGGATCTTCGTGGGGGCCAGTATTGCCGGCAAGCACACCGAGGCGTTTTGAAATTACAGGGCGATACGATTCGTAGCGTTTGAACAAGCCGTTTATATCGTTATTAAACAGTGTGTTCATGGTGAAATACGATACCGTGAAGCTACCAAAATCACGCGCTGCCTTATGCTGGAAATCGACGCTGTCGGGTGAAAGGCTTGTTATGTTTTGGTCTTTGAACAACTCGGTACTATTGCGTACGTACTGGCGGTTGGCGGAAATTTCAACCCGAAAATCGGTGAATGGCTCAACGGTAACGCCAAGGTCTAAGTTTTGAGTGTAATTGCGCAGCACTTGTTGGTTCAACTCAGGTCGGTAGGTAATCCAGCCGTTTTGACCGGCCTCGTCTAACCAGGAAGAACTTGGCTGAATCCCTGCAACAAACGCCCATCCCGGTGCGCTGAATCCACTGCTTTGTCCCAATATTTTGGCGCCCGGCGTAAATCCGGGAATCACCGTGCTATAGTTTTCGCTGTAGGTAAATCGTGCTTTGCGCACGAGCATGAGCGGGCGCAAGGCAATACGTTCCGCCAGGGTAGGAACGCGTTCTTTTTTGTCTTTTCCTCCCTTCAGGCCGCCGCCGCCGCCACTTTTTCCGTCCTTGTCATCTTTTCCACCCTTGCCGTCTTTCGCGTTTGGATCACTGCTGTTGCTTGCCTGGCCGTTGCTTGGATTGTTCAGTGCGCCAGCATTCGGGTTGGCAGTCGGGCGACCAGTTGCTGGGTCAATAGCCGGATTTAGACCATTGTTGCCGCCAGCCGGGAGGTTGTTTTTAGTGGCATTTTTATCCGGTGGGGGTGCGGGACTGTCTTTGCCGCTTGTGCCGCTTAAATTAGCGTCATTTTTTCCGCCGCCGCCGCCAGATACGGAATCTTTGCCTTTTCCACCGCCACCCGGCCGCAAGTCTTTACCGGCACCGCCTGGTGAGCGTCCGCCTTTTTCCGGCGCTCCGCCAGGCCCCATATTATCAGGGTTAGAACCGCCGGGATCGTCTGCGCCGCCCTTGCCGGGCTTCCCCTTTCCATTTCCGCCGCCCGCCGGTTTGCCGGGTTTATCGATTTTAGCCAGATACTTGCTTTTGTCGTACAACTTGGTAAAGTCCATGTCGCCGTTAATTTGCCGCACACTGTTGTTTTGAATTACATTGCCAAGGTTTCGGGAATTTTCAACATTTTGGTACGGGCCGGCGTCGAGGTTTTGAAGTTTCAGCGACTGCGCCGTCCAGGTATAACCTCCTGTATAAGAAGCCTTTACCGTGATAAAGTCTAAGAACGGAATGGTCTTAAACGGCAAAGTATAGTTCAGGCTTACGCTGTGCGTGTAGTTTTTGGGACGGCCCAATTTGAGCACGTTCTTCCAAATGGAATCCCGCACTACTTTCTGCGACACCACATTACCGTCGTTGTCGAAAGCATAAGGCTCGTCGATGATACTGCGCGCCGTTGCATCAAAATTGAAACGCAGCGATTTTGCAATATCCCAACCGAGGTTGTAGTTGCGGTCCCAGGTAAAGCGCCGGTTATAATAGGTGTTTAACTTAGGGTCTTCGCCGGCAAAACGGTACACTGTTTTACCTGCAAAACGCTCTAAATTGGTATTGAACCCGTAAGTATTCGGAATCGGGTTAAGATTAAACTCCGACAAAAATTTCAGGTATTTATCCTTTTTAATCAGTTTTTTAAACGGCGTAAACGGTTTCAAGCCTGTACTGTACTGATAATCAATGGCACCTTTCCGCTGTTCGAGCTGATCGAGCAGGATAAACGGATTGTGTTTTCTGGTTTGATTGTACGCATACGTGAGGCTGAAATTGGAAATATCCCAAGGGAGCGACACTTTTTTATTGCCTTTTCGCTCCTTGCGCACGTTGGTAAAGTTGTAGCCGCGCACCACCGTAACATCCTGGGCCGCATTGCGGATGCTGTCGCGTTTGACCGGGTCGGTCTGATCGCGCAGTTTGTCGCGCAGCTTAATGTCCAAGTCGTAAGGATCGTATTCCGGGGTACGCGTGGTGTTGGAATATTGGGCGTAAAAAGGAATTCGGACGCCCGCTTTTTCCGGCAGCAGTTTGTGCAATTCGAGGTTGGTCGACACGTCTACTTGCATCACGTCTTCCCGTTGGCGCTGGTTGATTTTTTGCTCGATACTACCCCAGCCCTTACTGGTGAAACTTCCCGCCATGGAAATATTGCCAAGATCGGCCAATTTCATATCCACACGGGCCTGTCCGGCATAACCGCCTTGTTCGCTAAAGCCATTTAGGCGCAATTCGTTGATCCAGACCTCGAAACATTGCTTATCCATTTTATGCACGTCGGGCGAATTCCGTACCCCGAACATCACGCCTTTGGCATATCCAAGGTTCGGATTACCCACCACCCGCACTTTGTTGTTGGGGTGATCGGGGTCGGCAATTTCATAAGGCGTCCCCGCCGGCCAGTTTGGTTGCAGGTTTCGTTTCTTTTTAACGTCGATCAACAATTGCAAGGGGAAATCAAAACTATTTTGCGGTTTCCATACGACCTCCTTGTACTCTCGACTATCCGGGTTTCGGTTGCCGCCCAAGTCTTGAAGCCGCGAGGGATCAATCGGGATTTCATATTCATAATAGTTGCGCACAAAATCGGACCCAATGCGCAAGAATGCTTTCACATCTGTTGAATCCATCGGGTTCGCCGGATCCTTGCTTTCCGCGTGTACAAACATTTTCAGGGTTTTGAACCGGCGCAAATCCAAGTTCAGGCTTTTGAAAATTGCTCGGGCGTCGCAGTCTTCCAAATCGCAGACACTCATGGAGAGGGCTTGCTCATTTTGCAAAACATCCGGGAAGGCGCCTACCGATTGTTGTCGTTGTATACCGTAAGGAATCGTATAATTAAATGGCGTTCGGGCTGAGTTTTGTTCAATACTCACCGCATTTACGTCGAAAGGAATCCGTTTTACATTCGGATCATCGTTTCCGCAGCCTTTCAGCGTTTGGGAATAACGGCGCCATTGGTTGCGGCCCAGTTCAAGGGTAGCAAAACGGAACGTGGTACGTTCGTCAAAACCTTTTAACACCATACGCATAAACCGGATGGAGCGGAAATCCTGGATGCCGCCGAACTGCTGCCGATTGGTGTAGTCAAGCGGCAATTTGAAGCGATACCAGATGTAATATTGTCCATTTCGGTTGAATACGACGGTATCCGTAATCAGGTCTTTCAAAACCGGATCATTTTGGAAATCCAAACCATCTACCGTTACCGTTGAGTTCCCCACCTGGATAGAGTTGGGGCCTTTAACCATTTTAATCGGGTAACGATAATACGACTCGTTCTCATTCAACGATTTATCCTGGTTAAGATCTTCTCCATCGGGCAGGTTGGTTGCCGAAGGATTCAGGTTGGAAGAATTGTTTACGGGAGAGTTGCCCTGCTGGTTGTTAAATTTGCTATAGCGCTTCAACAAGCCAGGTGGGTTGGATTCATAAATCTGATCCCGGAAATAAACAAAGTTGTCGTTTGAAGGGTCAGCGGCTATTTCAGCCTTTGCGTTTGGCGAAAGCGACGAATTCATAATCTTGTTATACCAAACGCCGAAAAAGTTTTTTTCGGCTTCGTCATTTAGACCGTCAAGACCCAAATCTTGTAGCGGGCGACGTGCTGGGTCGTTGTCAAAGGCATTTACGACCGGCGGCTCGAACGGAACGCGTCCCCAGCGGGTGTTTGTAACGGCGCCGCCGTTGGCAGAAGTCGGGATCGCATTTTCAAAAAACTGGCGCGAATCGCGCATAATGTCTTCTGAAATGGTACCAAGGTCAAAATACATGGAACCGTTGGTCTTGGATACAG
>JBAXTB010000471.1:0-4035 GCA_037130425.1 Bacteroidota bacterium | reverse complement strand
AAAAACAAAAAGTTCTTAAAAAATTTGCTCGGCATCACAGTTCATCTGTGGTGAACTAAACGCCACGTTGGCGGCAAAGCCCCATCTCCCGATACAACATCCCTCGAACCCAAACCCGACCAAACACAACACTCTGTTGCACACCAAATAAAGCCCAAATCAGCAACGGCGAAAAGCAAATTTGGATGCGCTTTTTTGTTTTTTGGAGTAATTACCGTATTTTTGTTAAAAATTGTTTAAAAATGGCAAAGAAGTTAGGTCTCTTCGATTGGGCGATGAAAAAAATGCTTCGGCACAAGGCGAACCTTGGTAGTAAAAACAAAATAAAGTAAAAAGTGCCTAAGTACTATGAAACATGCTATTTATGCTTGCTTTTTCCTTTTGCTTTGTCTGGCCCCGAAAGCACAACAGGCACAAAACATCCTGTATTCCAGTTTTTTCGACGACAACATTTATTCTGTCAACCTGGCCACCTGCGAGATGACCCTGGTGGCCACCCCCAACATATCGGAGGTGACAATGGATATTTGGCAAATGCAAACCGGACTTATCTATATTATATCCTCCGGCTCAGGCACCAACTTGTGGGTACACGACCCATCCACGGGATCAACCACCCTGCTGTTTCCGTCCATTCCCGGTTTTCCATTCTCGATGTATGGCCTGAACGATTCCACCCTGCTGATTCACACGGCTGGTGGTTTGTACAGTTATAACATTAATCAAAACACCAATACGTTCCTGGGACCGTTGCCGCCCTTGTACAATGGGGAGATTTTTGAATACAATGGGCAATTGTATGCGCAAAATATTGGTTATATGTACAAATTAGACCTCAATCCGCCGCATATCACGCAGGTTGGCCCGCTCGTGCCGGCGAGTTATCCAATCATTGAAGTTTGCGGAACCCTTTTTTCGTTCAGCGACATCGGGGCGAGTGAATTCAATTTTTCAAATTACACAGATAACCAACTGTGTTTTGTGCCGCCAAGCGGTTTGGGTAATGCCAATGTTGCCCCGGATCCGTTCAACAACAGCGGTCCACGCTGCAATTGCACAACGGAATCCGGTAATTTCACTGGCTCATCCGGGATCTATTCTTATTACTCCTATTATTCCTGTATCAACAACCCCATCACCCTGAATTTCGACAATACACAAGTGTTGGACGGCGACGACAACCTGATTTTTGCACTGGCTACGGTGAATAACACGACCAATGTGGTACAATACGACATTATCCAAACCTACAACCAGCCCGTTATCACGTTTGTGCCGGGCGTGACCCAGCCCAATACCTGGTACTCGGTATATGCCATGGCAGGCAATGCCAACGGCAACTCGGTTGACCTGAACGACCCATGCCTGGATGTGTCGAAACAAGCATCTGTATATTGGTATGCTGGCCCAACGGTTGTATTTGCTAGCAGTTCAACCTCCTGCGCGGGTGGGTGCCAGAATATTACGGCCACTTTCACGGGCATCCAGCCTTTTAACCTCACCTATACCGTATCTTTTGGAGGCGGCACACCCCAGACCTTTAATCAAGTATTCAATAGTAGCTCGGCCGCTATCCAGATTTGCCCGCCTGCGGGATTTTCCGGCTCCATCCAGATCCAAGCAACAAACCTGAGCGATGCGAACTGTCCTTGCGGACAATAGCCTACCCAGGCCCGTTTATTTCAACCCGACAATAAGAAACAGGTGTGCCGATGCTCGAATCCCGCACCATGCCTTCAAGGAAACGCGGTCTTTTTCCCCAATCCGGAATCGTATCCCGAACCTCCAGAGGGTTTTCAGGCGTTTGGGTATTTGCCTGTGCCTGAAGGTTTTGTGCGCCCATTAGCCCTGCCATTAGCAAGCCCAACGCGCGCCAATGGCCAAGCGTATTGTCGGGGTGACTGGGAGTCAACCCGACAATTAGGCGTGATCTCAACTTTTTATTTGGCAAAAAAACCTCACGTTACCTTATAATACAGCCTTTTTTTGCATAATTTTGCTCTATTATTCTGCATCGATTAACATCTAAACAATGCCGAAGTGCGATCATGGAGGCGCAATTTTTTCATTATTTCAAATAAAAAATACAATGCCAAAAGAAGGTACCGTTAAGTTTTTTAATGAAACCAAAGGATTTGGGTTTATTACTCCAAGCAAATCTGGTGAAGAAGATGTTTTTGTTCATGCTACTGGCCTTATTGATCAAATTAGGGAGAATGATAAAGTTCAGTATGAGGTCGAACGTGGTAAAAAGGGGCTTAATGCTGTTAATGTTAGAGTGATCTATTAGACTAATTACAACCCGCTGCCGCGCTTGCTTCTCAGCCAGGCGCAACTTCCGTGAGTAGCCAATTCTTGTATCAAATTGATTGTGAGCAACTTAGCATTGAGCAAAATATTATTCGGATGATCGAGCGTATTGTCGGGGTGACTGGGAGTCAACCCGACAATTAGGCACGATCTCAACTTTTCATTTGGATTAAGAAATCTCACGTTACCTTATATCTTTCCCTACTTAAAAGAACATAACATGAAGCAGCGCTTTCTCCTTGCATTGTGTTTTTTAACGTTTCGTTTCAGCGGAACAGCTCAGGTTTTTTATGGCGATGCCGGTACTTCTCTTTACAGTTTTTCTTATGTAAATGGCGTCTGTTCGAAATGCCTGCTACAGCCCTTGAATGGCATTACCCCGGTCAACCTGACTTTAAACGGCGACCTGTTTGTGCTGCCCAACGGAGATATTATCATTACAAGGGGCACCCAACTGTTGATGTACACCTTGCCTGATCCCAACCCGGTTGTTAATTTAACCTTCTCATTTATTGTCACCGGAACGGCTGAAGGACCGAACGGATTGATTTATGTAATTGGGATTGGTGGCAACAATCCGCTTGGATCATCCTTATATACTTACGACCCTGTGACCACTGTGTTTACCCTGATTGGAAACTTTCCGGGGAACAATTCTCTGACAGATTTATATTATTTCAACGGACAGCTGTACGCCAGCGGCTCCTCATACGTTTATTTGGTCAATACGGCTAATCCGGCAGCCTCTATTCCACAAAATAGTGGGATCAGTTCTGATTTTGCGATTGCAGATGAGGGCTTTTATATCGGTTCCAGCTCCGGCTCCGGCCCGCCTGCTTTTGGCCAGTTTAATCCGACGACAGGCGCCAATAACATCCTGTGTACCCTCACGCCGCCCGTACCCGGTGGGGCTTTACAACAAATCCCGGCCAGTGCCCCGCAGCCGCCTTTGTGTTGTGCGACGGAAGCCGGATTACTCCCAGGCGGGGGGCCTTTTAATACTTGCATCAATGCTCCTTTTACCTTTTTTCCGGCAATAAACGTAGTATTGGATAACAATGACTTGTTGCGTTATATCCTTTTTTCAAATCCTGCCGATACGCTCGGCAGCATTCTTCTCACCAGCAGTACGCCGTCTTTTACGTTCAATCCGGCTGTAATTCAAACGGGTGTGCCTTATTACATTGCCGCGATTGCGGGCAACAACCAGGGCGGCAATGTAAACCTGAACGACCCTTGTCTTGATATTTCCAACGGCATTCAGGTTACCTGGGGTCCCCTGCCTGCGGTCACGTTATCGGTTGCCAATCCCAATATTTGCGCAGGCACCTGTACGACCATCACTGCCAATTTTACCGGTACGCCGCCATTCACACTTACATACATCACGCCCTTGGGAACTTCCACACAAGTCTTTTCGGCAAGTACAAGCACGTTTCAGGTGTGCGCGCCTGCTGCGGCGCCGCCGGGTAGTTTTTCGATACAGGTTACGGCGCTGACGGACGTCTATTGTACATGCAACTAACATTTAATTGGTTGTAGGTAGGCAACGGACTTTAATATGAAATAGCAGATTATAACCCCATCCAGACAAAAAATTACATCCCGAACGCATCCTAAAATAACCCCGGACGATCGGGATACAGGTCTTCCAGCATCACGCCGCCTTGTTTGTCGTTCAACGCGGCGTTAAAATCATCCACGTTGTTTAGATCTTTACCGTCC
>JBAXTB010000470.1:0-4036 GCA_037130425.1 Bacteroidota bacterium | reverse complement strand
GCGGGCATTTGCGCCGTGCCGATCAAAGCGCCGTCTTTATACGCCGAAACCTGCGTGTTACTTCCGGTGCTGTCAATGGTGAAGGCCAAATGGTGGTAGCCGATCCCAAGCAGACCGAAGTTTTGCGGCTGACCGTTTAATTTGAAAATGATGTTGTTGTCGGTGCCGTTTGGTTCCAGTTGAAGTTGGAAACTATTGCTTGGCGACCATCTTTTTGATACTAAGGTCTGCAAACCATCGGGGCCTGCGCTGTTAACCCAGGTCTCAATAGTCGCCTTTTTTGTCAAGGAAAAATTAGCCAACACGGCGCGATTCGACTCCGAACGGGTAAATTTTAAGGCACGGTGCGCGTAAAAATTCTTTGCCGGTTGCGCCAAAAAGGTAATGCCGGTTCCGTAATTCGCCGATTCAATGCGGTAGTAGCCGTCTTCATTGGTTACGCCGGAGGTGCGCACGGGCGGGCGGCTGGCATCAAAAATAGCGCCGCAGAAGTAAAATTTGGTTCGGTGCAAGATGTCGAACGACTTAGAGCCTTTTTCTTCATCCATTTTCCAGTAGTATTTCAGGCCGGGCGTCTGGGAAGAAGCCGTGCCCTCCATAACTTCGGGAATATCTAATTCGTCGAGGCGGCGGTGGTAAACGCGAACATCATCAATATTGCCTTCCCAGGCATTGGCGCTGGCGCGTTTTCCGAAGCGTAATTCTTCCGATGCGAGGATCATTTCCCCTGTTTTCAAGTCTTTTAAAACACCATCCTGATACAAGCGGTACTGACCATTGCTGAATGTAATTACCACGTGATGCCAGTCGGTTGGCCCTGAAGCGAAATTGCCGGAAAGCGTCATGTTCTTCACTGTTACCTGAATCCCATTGCTATTTAAGGATTGGACTACCATATCATTTTCACCTGTATTTAACGCTTCCACTTTCATCATAACCGGATCTCCGACGTTCATTTTATTTTTGATCCAAAATGCAATTGACCAGTCGGCTCCTGTGTTGGGTAAAAAGTTTCCCTGCGTGCTGGTATCTGCGACTGCATAAGCGCCGTCAAACTGACCCAGATACACCGAATAACCCTGCATTGGCATGAGGGTGACCATTGCGTTGGGCACCGGGCTGTCATTTAAGGTACGCACCCAACCAGTTACAACCCCATTGGGCACCTGAAATCCCAATGCTTTACCCGGAGAACCTTCTCCATAAGCATTGATACCTCGAACTTCATAATTGTATGGCCGTCCTGCTATGACATTGAAATCGTTGTAGTTACGGGTGCTTTTATCCACCTGGGCGAGAAATACCCCATCCCGGTAGAGTTTAAACCCGCCTACCGCAAAAGGCCCCAATGGGTTAGGTCCCCAGGAAATCTGGATCCGATCCAGCAATTCGCCTTGGGAAGCTGTGACAAATGGAGGAAATGGAGCAACCAAAAAACCGGACCAATAGCCGAAATTCATATTGTTATCGTCACCTACCGCCGGACCAACCACCAATTGGCCAATCGTCAGTTTAGTACGGCGGGTGGCGCTTTTCATGCGGGCGCCATTGCCGTAATTGATAAAGGCGGAACGAATAACGGTATCTAATGTTACCGCATTAAAACACCCGGGATCCACCGGTTGTGTGGGCTGCTGGCCCCACAGCTTTGGTAGCGTCAAAAGCGCGCATATTAGCACGGCAAATAGCCGGCTATGCATGATATTTTTCATGAAAAGAATCGTTATGATTGGAAGGAAAGAGTGTTATCGGGTAAATCTGAACGATTAACCATTATTTTCCGGTTCCTCTTCCACTCATTTCCATCGCACTTATCCTTTTTGACAAGGCGTCAAGTTGGGCGCTAAATGCGTTTTGCTGTGTTTGTAGTCCAGCCTTGTCTGTTTGAAGGCTGGCATTTGCTTTTTGTAACGCAATGTTTTCAGCTTGCAAAGCCGCAATTTCTGCCTTCATTTTTTCAATTTCGGTTTCGTGCACTTTTACTACTTCTGCGAGGTAGATGGACACTTTTTTATAATTCACACCTGTGATTTCATTCCTGGAATTATAATGCACCAAACGTGTCAAGCCGAGACTGTCGAATTCTTCCGCGATATAGCCCAATTCAACTAATGAATCCGGATAGCCGATGCGGTTGTACAGCTTTGGTTGCACTTTGAGTATCAATCTGAAATCATCCGTCATCGGGAGGATGTTGCGTTTCAATCTGCGGCTGGAGTTGTCTACCTGTAGCTGCCCGGTTACTTCGTCCCATTCCACCTGCGGATTGTCCGGACCTTTCTGGATACCAAAAAATTTGACAGATGATTGGATGAAATTGTTTGGGCCGTTACAGTTATTACACCAACCTTGTCCAGGCGAGAATTCAGCCACAATTCCGCCATTTGATCTAATTTGTACGATTCCATCTGATTTACCGAATAACCCGGAGTCTGTGTCATCAGGGCCGCCTTGCAGGGTATAATTGAAGGTGAAACCTGAATTATCGAACCAACTTGCCGCTCTGTTAAAGCCTTTTGTGAAAGAGCTACCGTTTATGGTCTGATTTCCACCAATCGTGGCATGTGCATTTATAAACTCATTGGTCGTTACGGTTAATGCCCCTTCTACCTTTGCTGATCCATCCACCTGAAGGAAGTTTTTAACCGTGAGATTGCCGGTGTTATTGCCGACGTTATTAATAACAGCGTTCCCATTTGCTGTGAAATTATTGGAAACTAAGGAGCCAAAATTGACGGTTTGGCCATAAAGTTCATTCTGAGTGCCATTTAATTGAACTCTTTTCTGGCCGCCTGTCCACAATTCAATATTTGTACCATCTGAATACATTCCGCCACTTTCGTCTCCGCTGGGGGCCTGAAAACTAAACCCATTTGCATTTGAGCCAAGGCCGCCTTGGGCCGGACCGCCTTTTGCCCGGAATGCATCGCCGATAACAGGCCCTGTGCTTGGGAAGATATTGTGCTCACCTACAAGACCCAGGGCATACGGTGCGTGTGTCAGCCTTGGGCGGGGCAACAATTCCACACTTGAGGTTCCCACACTCACGCCAAGCCAATAAGGCTGGTTGAAAGGTGCGGTCAGTTTAAATTGCGGATTCATACTTAAACCTAAAACCACGCTGTAAACACCACCGACTATGGAAATATTTTCAATCGTTTCCTCGTGAACTTTGTCGCTTGCAGCAGTTCCGGATTCGCTTTTCCATAAGCGAAATGTGAGCACATAATCGTTGCCGTCGTCTACAGCCGTTCCGTCAGATTTCGTGAGTACGCCTTGAACGGAAAGGGTTGCCTGGGCAAATAAACCCTGGGCAAAAAACATTAAAAGGAGCAGCAAAAATGGCTTAACAAGTGTTTGAACGGAGTACACGTTACTTTTCATGAGTATTATGATTGTTTTAAATGTAAGACGGCAGGCGGCCAAGCAGGGCAACCTTTGGAAGTTCTGTCAATGCTTTGGAAACAAAACTACATGCGCGGGCAGCACAGTACTTTAGTTATTCAGGGAATGTGTGCGATTGTTCAGGGAAGACACTCAAACCATCAGGGAAGCATTTAGAGCGCATCGCAACACTTTTTTACATAGTTTCGCAACTGCGACTGTGTAAAAGGTTTGTACAAAATATCAAGAGCGGAATCGAAGTACGGAGATGCGGCAATTTCGTCCCGGCCAGCGCCCGTGATAATGAGAACAGGTAGCAAAAAACGCTGTTTAAGGACCTGGGCCAGCGCCAAACCATCCCTTCGTCCAAACCTTTTAAAATTGAGAATGGCAATATCCGGGCGGCTGCGTTCACATTCTGATTCTATGGTGGCGGAAGCACAGGTTTCCAATACCTGAATGTCGCTGCTTTCAAGCTGATAACGAAGATCAAGCGCAATAATCGGCTCGTCTTCCGCAATGAGAATGGTGATCGGGCGCATGAGGGGACAAGATGCGCATTGATAGGTAACGATGGGAGGAAAAATCAGTGAAGAAGGGGAAATTGTCAGGGAAAGCTGTCTGAACCACGATTATGGGGATTTTAGGATTT
>JBAXTB010000047.1:0-22871 GCA_037130425.1 Bacteroidota bacterium | reverse complement strand
CCCCTAATGCACAGATTATCAACCACTTACAATCGGCCCCTTTAGGGGTTTGGGGTCGAACAAGCGAAGCACAATCATCCTCCTTAATCCGACGCAAGCCGAAAACCCAACGCATCATCTCTTTTGTCCTGCTCGGAATAGCCTCGATTGGAAACTCGGCAGGTTCGAGCCTCGTCGGCCCAGCAGCCCCCGCGCATAATGTATTGATATTGTTGACCTTCTTTAGCATTTGAACTACAATTCGGATAAGCCTTATACAAATCCTGGCACCATTCCCACACATTGCCGCTCATATCATACAGGCCGAGTTCATTAGGCGCTTTTTTGCCTACTTGACGGGTTTTTGCGCCGGCATTTTCCTTATACCAGCCAGCCGTTTCGATCACTTGTCCGCCCGGGTATGGATGGTACGTTGTTCTTTTCTGACCGCCGCGCGCAGCATATTCCCATTCAGACTCTGTTGGTAAGCGATATGTTTTACCCGTTTTTTGATTTAATTTATTGATGAAATCCTGAACGTCATTCCAACTTACCTGTTCTACCGGGCAGTCTTCGCAGTTCTGGAATTTAGCAGGATTACTGCCCATGACCGATTTCCACTGTGCCTGCGTTACCTCATAACAGCCGATGCTAAATGGTTTAATCGATACGGTATGTTGGCATTCATCCTCATAACGCCCTTGCTCCGTTGTTGGGCTGCCCATTTGAAAAGTAGCGCCTAATACGCGTTCCATCGGATACTTAAACTTAAAATCGGACAATTCCGCATTGGAGTTATCCTTATTTGGCAACATGCCTGCTTCCTGCGTTGCCTTTCTGGCACCAAACATATTAAAACCTTGCCAAACCAACAACAATAGGAACAAGGCGCCGCCCGTAATTAAAGCGTAACGAATCCAGGGAAATGAACCTGTTTTTTGTATATTTTGCCCTGCCTTCTGTTGATCTTTATTGTATGCGACTTCCTGTACGCGCTGCGTATCGGAGCCTGCCTCCGTTGCTTGCAGTTTATCAAGGGTTCGTTTTAATCCTGACACCACATCCAACCACGCAGCATCACGTTCAGGCCAGTATTTTGTGTCTGTGACGGGTTTGGCATCCGTCGGTAGCACCTGCAAACGGCTGATTCCCGGATCATCGCCAAAAGAACAAGGCCGCACAATAATAGGCAATACCTTGCATTCGCCACGCTCGTGGCGCGCAAAAGCATATTTGAGCTCTTTTTCGTGGATGTACACGGAGTTATAATATGCCGAACTTACCAGGATCAGGATAATATCTGCGGTATCGAGCTGTAGCACAATTTCTTTTTGCCAATCCACGCCAGGATTGATCTCTTGGTCGCTCCAAACCCGAATGCGGCCCGCAATTTCAAGTGGGCGCAGCTGGCCACACAGCTCCTCTAAGTAGGCTGCGTCTTCGCGTGCATAGATGATGAAAACGTTAAATGGCTGAGGCATGGGCGGACGGTATGTTTCAAGTGTAAATGTAACATGTTGGAGGGATTTCATAAGATTCGCAGGACTAAAAATCAAATTTCCTATTTTTGCTCCATGAAAGAGCGCATCCACGAACTTGCCCACCAATTCCAGCCAGATGTTGTGTCCCTTCGAAGGCACCTGCATACATACCCTGAGCTTTCTTTTGAAGAAGTTGAGACCGGTCGATTTGTGGCTGAACAACTTGATCGTCTTGGGATTGAATACAAACGCGGTATTGCCGGCAACGGCATCGTGGCCCTCATCAAGGGCAAAAAGCCGAGCAAGAAAGTAGTGGCCCTCCGCGCTGACATGGACGCTTTACCCATCACGGAAGCAAACGATGTGCCCTACAAATCACAGCACCCCGGCGTTATGCACGCCTGTGGGCACGATGTACACACGGCATCACTTTTAGGCGCCGTCCGTATTTTGCACGAATTACGCGGTCAGTTTGAAGGTACCGTAAAATGCCTCTTTCAACCCGGCGAAGAAAAACTGCCCGGCGGCGCATCCATTATGATACGGGAAGGCGCGCTGAAAAATCCGACACCCGTGAGTATTTTCGGGCAACATGTTCACCCGCCCTTGCAGGCAGGTTTGGTCGGCATGAAAGCGGGTATTTATATGGCCTCTGCCGATGAACTGTATGTTTCCGTAAAAGGAAAAGGCGGTCACGCTGCTATGCCGCAGGATTGTATCGATCCGGTGCTTATTTCGGCGCATATTATCACTGCATTGCAGCAGGTAATCAGCCGCATTGAAGATCCAGGGATACCCTCGGTGCTTACGTTTGGGAAAATTTATTCCGACGGAGGAGCCACCAACATTATTCCGAACGAGGTATTGCTTGAAGGCACGTTCCGCACGATGAATGAAAAATGGCGCCATGAAGCCCATAAGCGCATGAAAAAAATGGCCGTCGGAATCGCTAAAAGTATGGGCGGATCTTGCGATTTCCATATCGTACATGGCTATCCTGTGCTAATTAACCATGAAAAACTAACAGCCCGCACCAAACAATGGGCCATTGATTACCTCGGAGCCGATAAAGTCGTAGACCTGCCCATGCGCATGACCGCCGAAGATTTTGCCTATTATTCACACGTGATGCCCGCCTGTTTTTATCGACTCGGCACCGGCAACCAGGAACGCGGCATCACCGCGCCCGTACATACCGATACCTTTGATATAGATGAAACTGCATTAGAAACAGGTATGGGACTGATGGCTTGGCTGGCCGTGCGGGAGTTGGAGTAAAAGGTGGGGCAACCCTATACCTCCACCGATTCCCCCAATTCCGGAATCCCAATCTCCGCGCTAAACCCCGCCGCCTTCAAATAATCCCGCCATTTTTCCTGCCGATCCAGCGTGCCGTGTACCAGCCAGATGTTTTTAGCCGAAGCCTTCTGGTTTTGCAAATAACCCAGCATTTCTACCTGGTCGCCGTGGGCGGAGAAGGAATCCATAATTTCTACATCGGCCAGCACGTCTAATTTTTTGCCCATGATAAACACCGTTTTGGGCTTTGTGCGCAACTCACCGCCTAAGGTATTGGGCGAACAATAACCTACAATTAAGAATGTATTGCGCTGATTTTCAATATTATTAAAGGCGTGGTGTACAATCCGGCCTGCGTTCATCATGCCCGAAGCCGCAATAATGATGCAGGGTTCATCTGTATCATTCAGTTTTTTACTTTCATCGCTGCTGCGGATGTAAACAAGGTCGTTGAACCCCCAGGGATCTTCTGAATCCGTCATGTAGCGGTGGATTTCTTCGTCCATACATTCCGGGTGACTGATAAAAACCTGGGTGGCATTCACGGCCAAGGGACTGTCTACATAAATTGGAATGGCCGGCAAGCGGCCTGCATAATGCAACTGACTAAGCATATACACGATTTCCTGCGTGCGCCCCACGGAAAACGCCGGAATAATCAATTTGCCCCGTTTTTCTACGCAGGTATCATGTACCACCTGCAGAAAATGCTCTAATTCGTTGGGCGCTGATTCATGTTCGCGGTCGCCGTAAGTGCTTTCGCAAATAATATAATCGGCTTCCGGCATGGGAATCGGATCGCGAAGGATGGGGCGGTTCGGTCGACCGATATCGCCGGTAAAAGACAAGCGGATGACGCGCTCGCCTTCCGTAATTTTTAAATTAATGCTTGCCGAACCCAAAATATGTCCGCTGTCGCGGTATTGCACCTCCACATCGGGGTGAACATGAAACCATTGTTCATAGTTATAACTGCAAAACTGCTCCAGCGCCTGATACACATCGGCCGTGGTGTACAGTGGTTTGTGTTCGGCTTCATTCTGTTTACGGCGTTTTTTGTTGTAATACTCCGCGTCTCCTTCCTGAATTTTCGCGCTGTCGAGCAGCATGATCGAGCACAAATCGCGGGTGGCGTGGGTGCCGTATATTTTACCTGAAAAACCCTCAGAAACGAGCTTTGGCACCCGGCCCGTATGGTCAATATGGGCGTGGCTGAGCAACAGGCAATCAATATCCTTTGGGTTAAACAGCCATTTGTCATTAAAACCCGCCATCGGATGGTCGTCGCCCGACTGGCCGTCATCGTCGCCACCCTGGTACAAGCCGCAATCAAGCAGGATTTGAGTGCCATCGTTCAAAATGAGCAGATGGCTGGAACCGGTTACTTCGCGCGCTGCGCCACAGAATTTGATTTTCATCGTTTTTACAATAATCGCTATTAGCCCGAAAAGTAAGGCAAATGGAAAGGATTGCGCTTTATTTTAGCGTAAAAATAAGAATTGACCGAATCATGGTATAAAATAATACCTTTGCAATCCTTTTTGAGCGCCAAAGGGCGCTTTTGGGTCGATGGCAACTGCGTCAAAACCCCTCACGATCTATGACTGTTTGACCAAACCCGCGCTTTTGAGTGAAAAGAGTATTACTGGCTGCCTGTGAGGCCGGCCAACCCGGCGACAATTTAATCATCCTTGTAGACAAAAACAGGATTGACCAACTGAACGGTACGCTTGTACCGCATGAGGCTGCTTTCCTGCGCCAATCAGTTGAACGTGAGGTTAATACTTGTTTTTTCGCGCGCCCGGAAGGCTCCGTTTGGGTACGCATTTTAAAATCTGAAAAAGATCGTAACGCGGCCCTTGAAGCCGCCCGGATTGCCGGCTGCGATTTGCTGCGCGAATTGCGCCAGTATAAAATAGAACAAGTGACCATCCGAAATGAATGCGCCGACAACCGCGCACTGGCTTTCGGAGAAGGCATGGCGCTCGCAAGTTATCAGTTTCTAAAGTATTACACCCAACCTGAAAAAAAGGAAAAACCCCTGCGCGCTATTCATTTTGAAAAAAACACGGCGCGGGAGGAAGACGTAAACGAACTGAACACATTGATCGAAATCGTGTTTACAACCCGCGATTTAGTCAACGAACCCCACTCGCATTTTACTGCGCCTCATCTCGCCTCGGCTGCCCAGGCCGCCGCCGAGCGCTATGGTTTTGACATCGAAGTTTTAGGAAAAGAAAAAATCGAAACCCTGAAAATGGGCGGCTTATTGGCCGTAAACCAGGCAAGCGATGTGCCGCCCCGTTTCTGCATTCTGGAATGGAAGCCGGAACTGCCAGGCAATAAAAAGCCCCTGATTCTGGTAGGCAAAGGCGTCGTGTACGACACGGGCGGACTAAGCCTGAAGCCCAGCGAAGGCATGGACTACATGAAATGCGATATGGCAGGCGCTGCTACCGTAATCGGCGTATTATCGGCGGCGGCGGCGGCAAAATTACCGCTGCATATTATAGGACTGATTCCTGCCACGGATAATAAATTGGGCGACAAGGCTTTTGCCCCCGGCGATGTCATCACGATGTACTCTGGCAAAACCGTGGAAGTGATGAACACCGATGCGGAAGGCCGACTTATCCTGGCCGACGCGCTGCATTACGCAAAAAAATATAAACCCGAACTCGTATTGGATCTTGCTACCCTCACAGGCGCTGCCGTACGCGCCTTGGGCAGTCAGGCAATATGCTACATGGGTACAGCCGGTGAACGCGTAAAGAAACAATTAGAAAATAGCGGCTGGGCCACCTACGAACGTTTGGTGGAATTCCCGCTTTGGAAAGAATACGGTGATGAACTCAAAAGCAACATCGCCGACCTCAAAAACGTAGGCACAGGCAATGCAGGCATGATTACCGCAGGAAAATTTTTGGAACATTTCACAGATTATCCGTGGTTACACCTTGACATCGCCGGCCCTGCCTATCTTCGCACTGCAAACGGATACCGAACCAAGGACGGAACTGGTACAGGCGTTCGATTGCTTTACCACTTTTTAAAACATTACAGCACACCATCGGCCACATGAGCAATATAACCATTGGCATTACCTGCGGCGACATCAACGGAATCGGCCTGGAAGTGATTCTGAAAGCGCTGGCCCTGAAAAAAGCCGGTCCGGCTTTCAAAATCGTAATTTACGGAAGCACTAAGGTCGTAGCGTATCATAAGAATATCATTACCCAGGAGAATATTCAATTCCACTCAGTTAACACGCCCGAAGAGGCGCTTGCCGACCGGATCAACATCATCAACTGCTGGAACGACAACGTAAACATTACCCTCGGCAAACCAACCGAGCTGGGCGGCAAATGCGCCTACCAAGCCCTTGAACGGGCGGTAAAAGACCTCAAAGCCGGCTTGCTGGACGCGATGGTTACTGCCCCGATCCACAAAAAAGCGATGCAATTGGCGGGTTTTCCGTTCATTGGTCATACCGAATACATTACCAACGAATTCGGAGCAAAAAATTCCCTGATGCTCATGGTCTCCGATACCTTGCGCGTAGGCGTGGTCACCAACCACCTGCCTTTGAGCAAAGTTGCCGAAGCCGTGACCAAGGAAAAGGTACTGCGCAAAATCTTGATCATGTCTGAAACGCTCAAAATCGATTTCAACATGGAACGCCCCACCATCGCTGTCCTGGGTTTGAACCCGCACGCCGGCGATGAAGGCGCAATCGGCGATGAAGAAGCGCGCATTATTCTCCCGGCGATTGAAGAAGCAAAAGCAAAAGGCGTAATGGCCTTCGGGCCTTACCCGGCCGACGGGTTTTTCGGCTCCGGACAATACCACAAATTTGACGGTATTATGGCCATGTACCACGACCAGGGCTTGGTGCCCTTCAAGGCGCTTTCTTTTGGCGCCGGAGTTAATTACACGGCCGGCCTGTCCATCGTGCGTACTTCGCCCGACCACGGCACCGCCTACGATATTGCCGGCAAAGGAGAAGCAGACGAGACCTCATTTATCAAGGCGCTTTACCTTGCGGCAGAAATTGTGCGCAACCGCAATGAATACCTCGAAATGCACGCCAATTCGCTGGAACGCCGTAAGCAAAAGGCTTTGGAAAGCGAAACGGGTGAAGACGAAGTGATCGAAGAAGTAATTCCGGAAGATTAAACATCCTGCGGAAATCCTGTTAACCATTACCTGGCTGAACTTTTTAAGTACACAAAATACAGCATGAATACCATACTCGGCATTGACGTCGGCGCCTCCGGTATTAAGGGCGCAATAGTTGATTTGGAACACGGCAAATTATCAGGCGAACGCTTTCGCGTGCCTACGCCCCAACCTTCCACTCCTGCTGCAATGGCGGTCGCTTTTGCAGAAATTATTGAGTATTTCGATTATAAAGGCATCGTCGGCTGCGGGTTTCCGGCGTTGGTCAAACACGGCGTGGCGCAGTCTGCCGCCAACATCGACAAAAGCTGGATTGGTACCAATGTGGAAGAGGTGTTCGGAAATGCATGCGGCGACCGGGTTTTCGTTACCAACGACGCCGATGCTGCCGGTATGGCGGAAATGCGTTACGGCATGGGAAGAGATGAAAAAGGCTTAGTATTGCTGATTACCATCGGAACAGGTTTGGGTACCGCCATTTTTTACAACGGCGTGATGATCCCCAATACCGAACTTGGCCATTTGAAATGGAATAACGGTAAATCTGCGGAACTCTATTGTTCTTCGGGCGCCCGCGAAAAGCTAAAAATCAGCCGCAAAGAGTGGGCCGACCGTTTTAACGAATACCTGCAACACTTGGAATTGCTTTTCTCGCCCGACCTGTTTATCCTTGGCGGTGGTGAAAGTAAATTCTTTGATGTGTACAAAAATCAATTGCATACGCAGGCGCGCGTCGTGCCTGCCAAGTTATTGAACAATGCCGGTATCATCGGAGCGGCCGCTTATGCAGCCGAAATAAATCATTAATCGATTATTCCTGTTCCGGCAGGTCTTCTTCCTCCCGAACAACAACGGCTTTATTTTGCAATTCAGCCAAAGCAAGTTCTTTTTTCCGTTTGCGTTGTACATTGGCCACAACCAAAATACTGATTTCATACAAACCGTACAACGGAACGGCAACCAATGTTTGAGAAACGACATCCGGCGGCGTAATAATGGCAGCAATAATCAAAATCACCACAATGGCGTGTCGGCGATAGGTGCGCAAAAACGAAGTACCCACGATGCCAACTTTGGCGGCAAAATAAGCCAAAACCGGCATCTCAAAAATCAAACCAGTGGGCAAGGTAAACATCGTCATGTATGTTACATAAGAATCAAGCGTAGGCCCAACTTCAAGACCTTCAACGGTATAGCCGGCCAAAAAGTTAATGGAAAATGGCGCAATGATATAATAGCCGAACAGAACCCCCGTTAAGAACAATACAGAACAAACAAAGACGACCCCTCGAATCGCTTTTTGTTCATTTTCATGCAGTCCTGGCTTGATAAATTTCCACAGCTCCCAGAAAATAATCGGGAAAGCGCCAATCACGCCCAACCAAAAAGACACATACAGGTGCTGCATCAAAACCTCGCCTAATTGTCTGGTAATCAGGTTGTAAACAGGCGGTGTAAAGCACATGTTATCCCCCAATCCAAAGAAATGCGAAGCGCTGCACATGAGCCGGTAGGTCAAAAAATCAGGGTAACGCGGGCCAAACAACAGCGTGGTGAACACAAAATCCTTGTTCATTAAGAAAATAGACGCAACAACCGAAATTGCGAGCAAAGAGCGCAAAATGGTTTTGCGCAACTCGATGATATGCTCAAAGAAAGTCATTTCACCGCGCTGCTGTTTCAATCTGTCGTGTTCGTGTTGCTGGTCGAGTGGCATACAATCTTTATTGTTTGGACGTGTAGTTTAGACCGGGCAAAGGTAAAAGCTTAAGTCGCATTCGAGCAAAAAACAAATAAAGTTGCCGCCATCCTTCCAAATTTTAACTTGAGACGGTTGTATGGGTGCTCTATTTGATGTGTTGTTAAAACATAAAATTATGCAACATCTGTAAAAAGCTTTGGTTATTCTTAGACATTTGTAGGCGCGTACAAATGCACTACATACAAATGCACTGCTTTCGTTTATCTAATCACGAACCAAAACCGTAAAACAAACATTATGCAGTACCGTTTCGTAATCCTGCTATTACTATTGAGTTCCTATGCCTCGGCTCAAGGCAGATCAAAGCACCGATACCTCGAAGTCGGATTTTTGTTTGGCCTCACGAATTACTCCGGAGATATTGCCGAAAAACGAATCGAAATTTCGGAAACCAAACCGGGATACGGCGCGTTCCTCCGCTACCAAATTTCGCCCAAATTTGCCGTCAAAACCCACATGTATTCCGGCTCTATTGCAGGGGATGACAAAAACTCCAAAACACACAAAGAACGAAATTTCCGTTTTTCTACTTCCTTAACTGAGTTTGGCGCCGTTGCAGAATGGCATGTTTTCGGAAAAGCGCGTTTCAATTCAACGGGTGTCCAAAAAATGACATTCTCTCCTTATCTGTTTCTGGGAGTAGGCGTCACCTTTGCCTCGCCAGATGCAGAGTATTACGGTCCGCCCGACAAACGCAATGAGTACCTGCGCGTACCATTTCCGGAGGATGGCCTGCGTACGCGTTTTGTCCTGGCCCCAATGGGCGCCGGATTTAAGGCCAATATACTGGAACGGTTTTGTTTAGGCGCTGATATTGGTTGGCGACCTGTATTTTCCGATGACCTCGACGGCGTGCATTACAATGGAAGCCCCAAATACGGCGACTGGTATTATTTCCTCGGTATCACGGCTTCATTTATCGTGTCTGGCGAATAGATTTGAATAGGAAAAAGCGGATTGCCCTTATTTTCGAAGTAGTTTTTATAAAATTGGCCCAACGACGCGCTTGTTGCAAAACAACTGCTTTGCCTGTGCGTTATTTCTGGTAATTTTGTCCCCCGTCTATTACCTTTCATTTTTTCAAGATTTGATCATGACCCGGTTGCGAATCGTTTTTTTGTTGTTTGTTCAGTTTTTTTTAGCCGCAGTAGCGCACGCGCAGGATCCCAACCTGGCCGCCCAATATTTTACCAACGGTGAATTTGAAAAAGCCGCCGCTTTGTACGAGCAATTGTCGGATGGCGATGCCCGCAGCGAGTATTTTTTCAACCGGTATATTGACTGTTTGATAAACCTCGAACGCTATGATGTGTGCGAAAAAGCCCTGAAAAAGCAAATCAAGAAAACACCCGAAAACGCGTTGCTGTATGTAACCTACGGCAGCCTGTTTGATCGGCAAAGCAAAGAGGACTTGGCGGCTGAACAATACAAAAAAGCCATTGAAAAAATGGCGCCCGATTATGCTTCGGTTACACGGCTCGCAAATGCCTTCGAAAAAAGTTCGAAATTCGAATTTGCCACCCAAACGTATGAAAAAGGTGCGCAGCTCATGAAAGACCCGCACCGATTTGCATACAATCTCGGCGAACTTTACCGCCGCAAAGGAGAACCGGCCAAAATGATTGAATCTTACCTTAACTCCATGAGCGCCGATCCGACCAAATTGCAAATCATTGAAACCGTGCTGGGCCGCTACCTCGCACCCACCGATTTTACCGAACTGCAAACGCAACTCTACGCCCGCGTTCAAACCGACGAAAATCCTGATTTCATCGAACTGCTGGCCTGGTCTTTTGTACAACGTAAAGACTATAAAAGTGCCCTGCGCCAGTTTAAAGCGCTCGATAAACGCCTCAGCGAAAACGGACAACGCATTTTCCGCCTGTCGCAAGATGCCGAGGACGCCCGCGATTACGATGCCGCTATTGCCGGTTACGACTATATTATTGCCGAAAAAGGGCAAATGAATCCCTTCTTTTTTGACGCCAAACAATCGGTCATGCAGTGCCGGCGCAAAAAAATTACAGAAGGATTCGCCTTTACCGCCGCCGACCTGACTACGCTTGAAGCCGATTACGAAAGCTTCCTGTCGCAATTTGGTCGGGGCCGCCAAACGGCTTCCATTATTATGCAGCAGGCCGAACTGGAAGCCTTGTATATCAACAACTTACCCAAGGCCATCGGTCTGCTGGAAGAAGTAAAAAACTTCCCTGGCATGGAACGCAATTTGCTGGCCCGCACCAAAATAAACCTCGCCGATTTCTACCTGATGAACGGCGATGTTTGGGAAAGTACGCTACTTTACAGCCAGGTTGATAAAGATTTTAAAGAAGAACAACTCGGTCAGGAAGCGCGTTTCAAAAATGCGCGGCTTTCGTATTTTAATGGCGATTTCCAATGGGCCCAGGCGCAATTCGATGTGCTGCGCGCCTCCACGTCCAAACTGATTTCCAACGACGCCATCGACCTTTCGGTGTTCATCATGGACAACCTGAACTTAGATACCACTTCCGAGGCAATTTCCCTGTACTCTGCCGCCGAATTGCTGGTGTTCCAAAACCGTTTTGACGAAGCGTTTAAAAAATTGGACACGCTGCAAACTAAGTTTCCCGATCACTCGCTCCAAGACGACATTGTGTACCTCGAAGCGCAGATTTACGAGAAAAAACGCGACTACGAAACCGCAGCCAAACGCTACGAAACCGTGGCCGAAAAATACAAAGACGACATCCGCGCCGACAATGCACTTTACGCGCTCGCGCAACTATACGAAACCAAACTAAACGACCCTGAAAAGGCAAAAAACCTATACGAAAAAATCTTTGTCAATTATTCGGGCAGTGTTTTCGCCGTGGAAGCCCGGAAGCGTTACAGGATTTTACGGGGCGATAAAATGCAGTAAGTCAATTGCTTAAACCCCACCCCAGGCTTTTAATGCCGCGCGCACATTGCCGTAACGCAGCAAAAACTTTTTGGCGTATTCGTATTCTAAGCCCGTCGCCTGCGCCACCATGCGCACGCCGCGGTCGATCAGTTTTTCGTTGGTCAGCATCATATCAACCATCTTGTTGTCCTCTACCCGACCGAGTTGTATCATCACGGCGGTAGAAATCATGTTCAGGATCAGTTTTTGTGCGGTACCAGCTTTCATGCGGCTGCTTCCGGTGATAAATTCCGGGCCAACCACCGCCAAAATCGGATAATCGGCTTCCGCCAACAAAGGCGCGCCGGGGTTGCAGGTAATACAGCCTGTTATAATTCCGTGTTCCCTGCACGTGCGCAGGCCCTGCACCGCATAAGGCGTGGTACCCGAAGCCGCGATACCGATCACCACATCGCCTTCGTCTACATTCCAGGTTTCAAGGTCGTACCAAGCCTGGGTTTCGCTGTCCTCGGCGTGTTCCACCGGGTTGCGGATGGCTTTGTCGCCCCCGGCAATCAGGCCGATGACCCAGTCAGGCGGGGCGCCGAACGTAGGTGGAATTTCAGAAGCATCCACCACGCCGAGCCGACCGCTGGTGCCCGCGCCGATGTAAAACAAACGTCCGCCCGCCTGCATTTTTTCTGCAATCACTGCCACCAAAGGCGCTATTTGAGGAATTGTTTTTTCAACAGCCAGCGGAACGGTTTTATCCTCCGTATTAATGTTCGTGAGGATTTCATTGATGCTCATTTTTTCCAAATGGCGGTAAGGGGAACTCGATTCGGTGATTTTTTCCATGACTGTTTATATTTTTGTTTGAAGCTGTTTAGAAAGCGTTATGGATTTTAACAAAATTTGAGGTACCCATAACATAATTTAAAAGAACCGTGGCGAACAAGCGACACATCTTGCAGCAAGATTTCTGAAAACAATCTAATATTCATAACGCCCTGCGGGGCAAAATAACGAAAGCCATGTCTGCCAACTTTTTTCGTCCGCTCTTTACCTTGTTTGTGTTTGTATTTACCCTCAGCGCCTGCCAAACAACACAAAAATTTGTTGATAGAGGCGATTACGACGGCGCCATCGATTTTTGTATTCGCAAAATAGAAGGTAAAAAAAATAAGAAAACCGAATACGTACAAGGACTTGAATTAGCCTTCAAAAAAGCCCAAACCCGCGACCTTGCCACCGTGGAAAACCTGATGGCCGCAAACCGACCCGAATATTGGGAACGCATCAACGAGATACACTGCAACATACAATACCGCCAGGAACATATTATGCCGCTCACGCCGCTGCGCGCGAAGGACGGCTATACCGCGCACTTTGACTTTGTTGACATCGCAAAACTTGAAAATGAAAGCCGCACGCGGGCTGCCGAATACTTGTATCAGGAAGCCCAAACCCTCATTGTGCGGGCTGAACGCGGCGACAGGCAAGCCGCCCGGAATGCTTATTACAAATTGACAGACCTCGAAAAACGCTACTTCCGCAGTTACCGCGACAAAGATGTGCTCAAAAAACAGGCCCGTGACCTTGGCACGGCTAAAATCCTGTTTGAAATGGCCAATAGTGCGCCACGCATCCTGCCTGCCGGTTTTAATGAGCGGGTTATGAACATCAGCAAATATGATTTGGACAGCGAGTGGAAATCCTACTATTTTAAACCGGAAGACGGGACGCAATTTGACTACAAAGTGGTGCTCAACATTTCCAACATCGACATCAGTCCGGAACGTGTGCATGAGCGCAGTTACACCGATGAAAAAGAAATCGAAGATGGTTGGGACTATGTGCTGGACTCCAAGGGAAATGTATTGAAAGACTCTTTGGGAAATGATGTAAAAACCCCGCGGTTCGTTCGGATTCGCGCCGATGTGTTAGAGGTGTTTCAATCCAAAGCGACCCGTTTGGGGGCAAGGGTGGAAATATATGATGCCTATAAAAACACCTTGCTTAACAGCCGGGATCTGAGCGCCGAAGTGTTATTTGAAAACTATGCTTCTACTTTCCAGGGTGATCGTCGCGCATTGTCGGCTGGGTCTTTGAACCGGATTGGAAATGCGCCGCAACCTTTCCCGACAGACGAGAATATGTTGATGCAGGCGGCGGATCGCTTGAAACCTAATTTAAGGGACGAACTTCGGGGGAATAATGTGATTCAATAGACTAAGAGGGGATGGGCAGGAAGAAGCAGACCCTGCGGGCGCAGATTGATCAGTTCTTGGGATCGGGTCATGCATACTTTAATACCTTTGCACTGCGCATTGTCGCACCGTTTTTCCAAATTTCATAGCCATGCGCCATTTTGCAATGCTCCTCCCCCTCCTTGCCTCCCTCACCCTCCACGCCCAAACGCCCGAAATCCCGCTAACATCAAACCTCACCATCACCCAATCTACCCGCATCAAACCCGACACCTACCGCCTGCCGGGTGCAAAAAACGACCAGTTCACAGGTGAAATTAAATTGGAAAACCTCCACCCCGTACTCCTCATCAAAGGCGACAACATCGAGGTGGATTTTCAAAATGCCATCCTGCAAGGCAACACCGACAAACAACTGCCCGACGTTTTTTACGGCCTGGCCATACGCGTACAAGGTAGCCATATTACAATCAAAAACGCGCAGGTACATGGCTTCAAATTGGCCCTGCTGGCCGAGGGCGCTACCGATTTGAGTCTTGAAAACTGCAACTTTTCCTATAATTATCGTCCAAAACTGCGCTCCGTACGCGAGCGCGAGGATTTTTCCGATTGGCTTAGTTACCACCACAACGAAAAGGACGAATGGTTGCGCTATGGCGCGGGTATTTACCTTAAAAATTGCACGCACCCCATCGTAAAAGCCTGCCATATCACCGGCAACCAAAACGCCCTGCTCCTGCGCGGCTGCACCGACGCCCTGGTGTACAACAATACCTTCCAGTTTAATTCCGGACTCGGCATCGGACTTTACCGCAGCAGCCGCAACCGCATCATGCACAACCGGCTCGACTGGAATGTGCGCGGCTATTCCCACGGGTTTTACGCGCGCGGGCAGGACTCCGCCGGACTGCTGCTGTACGAACAAAGCAGCAATAACCTGATCGCCTTCAACTCGGCCACGCATTGCGGCGACGGTTTATTTTTGTGGGCTGGCCAGGAAACGATGGACACGGGCAAAGGTGGCTGCAACGACAACGTAATTTTCGGCAACGATTTCAGCCATGCGCCCACCAACGGCGTGGAAGTTACCTTTTCCCGCAACCGCGTGCAGGGTAACTACATCACCGATTGTACTTATGGAATTTGGGGCGGCTACAGTTACCAGTCGGTCATTACCGGCAATTTGATTTCAGATTGTTCAACCGCTATAGCCATCGAACAGGGCCAAAACGATACCATCCGCCAAAACCTGTTCAAAGACGACAGCCTCGGCATCCGGCTTTGGGCGCGCGCGACGCAACCGGCAGATTGGGCCTACGCGCAACAACGCGACGTGCGCAGCCGCGACGGACTGATAGACCGAAATGTGTTTTTAGGCGTACACAAACCCTTAAAAATCAGCGCTTCGCAAAATATTTCCGTCAACGGCGAAAACCTGTTTTTTAACTTTGACAAACTGTTTGACGCGCCGGAGCCTAACACGGATTTAAAATTTTGGCGCAATGATATTTTCGGTCCGGCAGCCGCTATCGAAGCGGTTTGGCAGCATCCGGAACTGAACAAACAGCGCAAACTAAATTTTGATCATCCCGGCAAAAATCCCGACGACCCCTACGCGCCGCTGATGATTCCTTACGTGCAACTTAAGGAACCGGATAGTTTACCCGACGGTATACTTGCGGCTTTACCCGCCGATTTCCCCCAGGGCCGCAAAAACATCATCATGGACGAATGGGGACCTTATGATTTTAAACGCCCAATGGCGGTACTGCGCGACATCAAACCCGGCGCGGGCGGCAAAACCCTGTACACGTTTGATATCCTGGGGCCTTTCGGATCCTGGACGCTGACGGAAATGCGCGGCCTGCGCAACCCAAGCATGGCAAAAGGCATCACACCGGCTTCCATTACCCTGGAACGAGATCCGGAAGCAACCGATTTAGCCCTGGTTTTTGTGATGAACGCGCCGGAAGCAATTACGACGGTTTTTGGTAAAAAACTCAGTGCAAACCAGTCCTATACGTTTGATTTTGACCGTTTTGAATTGCCGATCCACTGGGATCTGCAATTTTATAACTACAACGATTCCAACGACCCGCGCACGCACGCGGAGGCTTTTGACGCGTTTAAAAAACAAAAACCCGACGCCGCGTTGAAAAGCGATGACCTCTATTTTGCCTGGTGGGACAAACCTGCAACGGGCATTCAGGAGGATCATTTTGCGACAAGGGCTTCGGCGATGGTTGAACTGACGCCGGGTTTGTACACGATCGCGCTTACTTCCGACGACGGCGCCCGGCTGTACATCGACGGTAAGCGCGTGGTTGACCATTGGGACGTGCATGAATCGGCTACCGATGAAATTACCGTAAAATTAGGAGGCAAACACCAAATTGAAATCGAGCATTTTGACGCTGACGGCTTTGCTACCCTGGGTTTCAGGATATACAGGACGCCGCCTGAAAGGCAGCATTAATTGTCATACTGAGCGCTGATTGTCAACAACTTAAGATGAAGGCTATGCACAAAACGATCCAGCGCGAAGTATAAAACCTGCGGGAAAGTTGTAAAGGGTGCTTTGACCCGTCCAACTTTTTCTATTTTTGCGCCCAAACTTCTCATTTTGCAAGCAGCCGTTCGCCTCCATGTTGTAGTGCCATGTTATAATCCTCCGGATGGATGGGAGGCTGATTTGGCTGCCCGATTCAAAGACTTTCAGGCTTCGATTGTGGACTTGACCGATCAGGTGGGCTTGATTGTGGTAAATGACGGCTCGCCGCGCAATGCAAAACCGGAGAATTTTGAGCGCCTCAAACAAGCGCTTGGTTCCGCGCTTCAAGTGGTGGATTACGCCGAAAACAGGGGTAAAGGTTACGCTTTGCGCCAGGGCGTGGCCGCTTCGGATGCCGATTTGGTGCTGGTCACTGATGCCGATTTCCCTTACACATTTGTCAGTATGCGTCGGATTGTGGCCACCCTGATTGAAAAAGGCGGTATTGCGGCCGGGCGCCGCGACCCGGATTATTACCAGAAAGTTCCGTTGTTCAGGCGTTTATTATCCAAGTTTTTGCGCTGGATGCTGCGCAATATCCTGCGGCAGCCCATTGACGATTCGCAATGCGGATTGAAAGGTTTTGACCATGCGGGAAAATCTGTTTTTTTGACCACTACCATTGACCGTTTTTTGTTTGACCTTGAGTTTTTGATGTTAGCCCGCGGAAAAGTAACGGTGACGCCTGTGGCCGTTGAATTGCGCGAAGGCGTGGTGTTCAGTAAAGTGGGCTGGAAAATCCTCGCGACGGAAGGCCGAAATTTTTTAACCTTACTGCTTAAATCCAAAAAGTAATTCTACCTGTGAGCAAGAATCCTTTGCATCAAATAGAAACGGCCCTGCATGATTTGCGGTCGCCCAAGCGCGCGCACACTTTTTGGGGATTTTGGGCGGTATTGATCCTGACTTTTGTGATCCTGTACCCGCGTCACAGCGCCTGGATGGGCTATCCGAATCGCTGGATGATTGGAGAATCGGTCGACGGATTTAAAAATTACATGACCACGGCCTGGCACGTGAGCCGCGATTCGGCTTATGTGCATTACCGGGGCATGAATTACCCATTCGGCGAGCATATTTTATTTACCGATATGCAGCCGATTTTCGCTATGTCCATGCAATGGTGGAACTGGCACATTTCAAGCATAGGCGACAAAACGGTAGCGATTATGAATATCCTGCTGTTTGCTTCCTTGCTGTTCGGCGCGGGCGTGCTGTTTTTGTTGTTTCGGAAATTACACTTGCCTGTTTGGTACGCCGGGCTGGTTTCGATGGCGATCCTGTTTTTATCGCCCCAATACAACCGCTTTGACGGGCATTTTGGGCTGTCGCATACCTGGATTATTCCCTTGTTACTCTTGTTGTTAAGCAGTTATGAAGAGCGCTACAGCCGGCGATACCAAAGTTTACTGATCGGCATTTTGGTATGGTTGGCGGCCCAAATCCACTTTTATTATTTCGGGATGTGCGCCTTGTTTTTAGGCGCTTACACGGCGTTTCAATTGATAATGGATCCGTCGATGCGCAATTTTCGGGTGCGCCTGAGTCACTTGATCGTCATGGTGATCGTGCCGTTTGCCTTGTTAAACCTTTGGATTCACTGGGCCAACTATTCCCCCGACCGACCAGCCAACCCTGCCGGTTTCACGACTTATATTGCTTATTGGGAAGGCGTATTTTTGCCTTATCAAGATTTTCCCCTGCACCAATGGATTGATAAGCATATTATTAAAATACGCAATGTAGATTTTGAGGCCCAGGAATATGCCGGTTTAATCGCGTTCTTTTTTACGCTCTACTTGTTGTTGTCCGGGTTTAAAATGTTTGGAAAGTCCTGGTCGGAGTCCGCTTATCACCGCGTACATAAGGGCTATTTAAAAGGCATTTTTGCGGCTGCGCTTTGCCTGCTCATTTTTTCCTTGGGCTTTCCATTTGCCATTCCCGGCATGGATTGGATGCTCGATTATATGGGGCCGTTGCGGCAGTTTAGAGGTTTAGGCCGTTTCACCTGGCCTTATTATTATGTGATTAATGTGCTGGCGTTTTATGTGTTTTGGAATGTAAGCACCCGTTTTAAGGGCTTTCGAGGCGGTAAAGCCGTTTGGTTTAAATGGGTGATCGCCTTCGCGCCGTTGTTGTTGCTGGCTTATGAAGCCTATACCTTTCAACGGATGAAAAAATTGATTTTAACGCCAAATATGGCCATGCGCAGCATCGCGGCGCCGACACCCGACCATTGGCTGAATAAAGTCGATTTTTCCAAGTACCAGGCGCTGATGCCGATTCCGTATTTCCACATCGGCTCCGAAAACGTGATCCTCGACCTCGACTTTTGGTTGTATAAAAAAATGTATTATACCGCCCTGCACAGCGGGACGCCCGATCTGGCTGTGAACCTGAGCCGAACGCCGGTGAGCCAAATGACAAAATCAATAGAGCTTTCCCTGCCGCCTTGCGAGCCGCCGGAAATCCTGGATGACTTCCCGGATAACCGACCGATCGCTTTGATGATTGAACCGAAACATGCCGACGAAACCTGGGGGCCGTACCAACATCTGATCGCCAAAGCGAAAGTGGTGTACGACACCCCGGAAATGCGCATTATGTCGATTGAGTTAGATAGTATTCGGGCCAATCAACGCGAAGTTTCCAAGGGAATTTTGGATGAAATGAACAGAAACGCTGTTTATGACGCCGGCGCAGGTTGGAAATCAGATCGCCCAAGCTTCTTTTACCGTCGCTTATCGTATGATTCCCTGACGAATACGCCTTTTATTTTTCAGGGCAAAGGCGCGTATGAAGGCCGGTTCCACGACACGACACAAATTTGGAATGCGCGTTTGCCGAAAGGCAATTATTACATCAGCGCATGGTTGAAGGCCGATAAAGACATGGGTATTCACCAGGAAATTAAAATACGGGAAAGCAGTTTGGCCGATGGACATGAAATACATGTAAAACACGAAGGTCTGCGTTTTTACCTGCGTCGGATCGTACATGGCTGGGCCTTGGTTGATTTGGCGTTTGACGTATATGAAGACAACTCGAATGTGCGCATTTTCCTGCCGCCCCAGCCGGTAGCCGGTACATTCTATTTGGATGAAATCATGATTAAAACGGCGGCATTTAGTGTCTATCGCAAAGAACCCGGTTGGGTCGTGCGCAATAATTTCTGGTATAAATTGGATTAAAACACAAAGTATGAAACGTATTGTCAGGAACGCACGCATTGTTGACGCCGCACAAATACAGGCTCCGCAGGATATATTGATCCACAACGGCATCATTGAAGCCATCGGCTCAAACCTTCAAGCGGATGATGCCGAAATTTGGGATCTGAACGGCGCTTGCGTGTCGGCGGGCTGGCTTGATTTCGGTACGCATACCGGCGATCCCGGATATGAACACCGGGAAGACCTGCATACGGTATCCCAGGCAGCAGCGGCGGGTGGGTTTACAGCCTTGGCTTGTTTCCCCAATACCCATCCTGCGGTACATTCCAAATCAGAAATTTTATACATCAAGCATAAAACCAGCGCAGAGCCGGTGCATTTTTACCCGATCGGCGCCATTTCGGATTCCTGCGCGGGCAAGGACCTGGCCGAACTTTTTGACATGCACGCAGCGGGCGCGGTGGCTTTTTCCGACGGTCGTTTCGCGGTGCAGGACGCGGGGCTGCTTTTGCGCGCGCTCCAGTACGCGCAAGCATTTAACGGCTTGATAATCAATGAACCGCACCATAAAACCATCGCGTCGGGCGGGCAGGCGCACGAAGGCACGGTCAGCACCATGCTGGGGATGAAAGGCATTCCCGATCTGGCCGAAACCGTTATGGTTCAGCGCGATCTGAGCCTGCTCGAATACGCGGGAGGCCGTTTGCATATACACCTGTTGTCGACGCGCAAAAGTGTAGACATGGTGCGCGCTGCCAAAAAAGCGGGCTTACCCGTAACGGCTTCCGTGGCCATCGCCAACCTTTGTTTTACAGATGCTGTTTTGCTCGGCGACGTGCCGGCCGAACTTCAACCGAGCGCCGCCTTTGATTCGAACTGGAAACTGATGCCGCCCCTGCGTAGCCACGACGACTGTTTAGCCCTGCAAGAAGGCTTGGCGGACGGCACGATTGATGTGCTGTGTACGAACCACCTGCCTTGGGATGAAGAATGCAAAAACTTAGAATATACCTACGCCGAATTCGGCATTACCGGTCTTGAAACCTTATTCGCATTGTATTGCAGCTACTTGCCCGAAGGCAAAAACCTGCCGCTTTTAGTTGAAAAATTAGCGCTTCGACCGCGGCAAATCCTAGGCATCCCGGCACCGGAAATCAAAGTGGGCGCCCGCGCCGAACTGACGCTTTTCGACCCTGAATCGGCCTGGGCATACGAAGAAAAACAGATTCGTTCCAAGGCAAAAAACTCGCCTTTTATCGGGAAAAACCTGAAAGGAAAAGTGTTGGGCATTATTCAGGGCGATCAGGCCGTGCGGGTTTAACGGATGACCGTTACGTCGCCGAACATGCGCTCCTCCCGACCGTCGGTGTACACCACCACAGCCTGCCACAAATACACACCGGGAGGCGCATCGTCTCCATCAGCATTCCCGAACCAACCGGCCGCAGGCAACCCGATCGGGAAATTTTCTTTATCAAACCACAAACGGCCGTTACGGTCATATACCCGCAGCATTTTTACCCGGTCAATACCGCCGCCGCTAAACAACGTAAATGATTGGTTTTCAGCCGCTTTTGCATTGGGCGCAAATACATTGGGCGCATAAACAGACCGGCTGCGATGTACCGTGATGAGCACATCGTCTACCGCCACACAACCACTGGTATCCGTGGCGGTGAGGGTGTATTTTGTCGAATAAGATGGAAATAACAAGGAGGTAGAAGGGCTTGCCGGCAAAACATGGTCATTGGGTGTCCATACTAAGCTGCCGATGGGCCGGTTTGTATTGGCGCTATATAACAAGGTGTCGCCCGAAAAAATGGAAGAATCGACTCCAATATCAAGGGTAAACAACAAACCTGTAGGCAAAATGGCCGCTTCGTCTTTTTTACAACCATTGTCGTCTACAATGCTCAGGAAATAATTACCCGGCGTCAGGTTTTTCCATTTTGTTTGGTTCGAAGGCGGCTCATTTCCAAAAATCGTCATATAGGGTGGCACGCCGCCGCTGATGCTGTTGATCTCGATGGCGCCAATATTTTGCCCGTAACATTTGTCGCCATGCGCGGTGAGTACGGACACTAAAGCCGGAGGAGCAGAAATCATACCGCTTATCTTGAAAGGACAACCGTTTATATCAGTCACCGTAACCTCCCACATACCGCCGCTTAAACTGTCGGCATCTATTTTTGTATCGCCATTCGACCATTGGTAATAATAAGGCGCTGTGCCGCCGGTAATTACGGCTGTTGCCACGCCATCGGCCGTATTGGCGCAAGAAACGGCAAACCCGTTGTAATTGGTTTTGGGCACAATACTGCCTTGAAATGGTTTCGGCGCTTCCACTGTTACCTGCATGGTAGATATATTGCCCAAAGGATCAGTCAGAGTAAAAGTGTACAGGCCAGGCGGTATGTTGAAAAGAATATCAATGGCGTCAATTGGTGTAATTTGTCCGTTTCCTGATAATCCGTTCCCCGACCATTGGTAAGTAACCGGGCCAATACCCGTAATAAGGGCAATGCGGATGGCGCCGTCTGAAAAACCGGGACAACTGGAATTGGTCGCTTCTATTTCTACCCCCATTTGTTGCGACGGGCAACAAGGTTGTGCCGGTAAAAACCTTACAAAGAGTAAAAATACACAAGTGAAACGAATGTTCATAACGCGATCGGTTTATGCGGGCCATTTCAGCGGGAACTTATGAAATGGCTTGATTATCAACTAATTCAGACGAAAGGCGGATTACTCCCAGGCGCGTTGTTTGCGGTATGCGACGCCCCGAAAAAATGCAACGGCCGATCCATCCTGTTTCGTGATGCGAACGGCATAATTAGATAAATTGTTCCCGGTATGCTCTTCCGTAGCGGTTGCGATTAAAATATCATGCTCAAATACCGGCGCCACATGCTCAATCGTACAATGAATGGAAACGGTATGCCGACCACTGCTGTTGCAGGCAAAGGCGAAAGCGCTGTCGGCCAGCGAAAAGGTAATGCCCCCATGCGCTACCCCAAACCCGTTCAGCATCTCCGCGCGTACCCGCATACGCAAACTACAAACCCCCGGTTCTATTGATACAAGTTCCATGCCCATCCAGCGGCTGTATGGATCATTGTCAAACATACGATGAAAAATCTCAACCGGATCAAGCATAGGCGGGGCCGAGGCGGATTTTTAAAGCAATTTTAATAAAAGTTTTGCTTTTCCCGCATCATTTTGCGCAAAAGCCTGCTACAACGGTAACGGTCTTCTAAATATTCGACGTAAAGTTCATCTAATTTTGCTACAATCTTTTCTATCCCGATTTCGTCGGCCCAAGCCAATAATCCTTTGGGATAATTCACGCCCTGCGTCATCGCCAAATCTATATC
>JBAXTB010000469.1:0-4048 GCA_037130425.1 Bacteroidota bacterium | reverse complement strand
CAAATGGATGAATATCTGGGACTTATCAAGGAAGCGGGCTTTGAAAACATCAGCGTCCAAAAGCAAAAACCAATTCTTTTACCCGACGACGTGCTGCTCGAATACCTGACACCGGAAATGCTTCAGGCTTTTACGGCTTCCAAGACCGGCATTTTAAGCATCACCGTGTACGCAGAAAAACCGGGCGGCGCGCCGCGTGAAAAATTTGTGGATATACTCGGGACAAAATCGGAAGGAAAGACCTGTTGCGGGCCGGAATGTTGTAATTAATAACCGCCGTAATTTAATTGGGCGTTGCCCAATTCTGTTGATTACGCCCCTTTGGGGCTATCAGTTTAAATTCTTCATTTTGAATATGTTATGCGATGAAAACAACATTTCAACAAGCAACCCCAGCCGACAAACCAGCGCTCATCCATCTGCTCCAAGCCGCCAAACTGCCCACATCTGACCTGCCCGAAGACCTGTCCGGCTTCACGCTTGCTTCTGAGGGCGACCAATTAGTCGGCTCATCCGGTATTGAAAACCTCGGTGACTGCGCTTTGCTGCGCTCCGTAGCGGTAGCCGAAACGCATCAAAACCTGGGGTTGGGCAGACAATTACAAGACCATGCGCTCGCCTACGCGCGGGCGCATGGTTTGGAAACGGTATTTTTAATTACAACTTCGGCAGAAAAATACTTCGAACGCCTTGGTTTTCAACGCGTTGAACGGGCGGAAGTGCCAGCGTCGGTTGCAAAGACGGAGCAATTTTCATCTTTGTGCCCGAGTTCGGCAGTGGTGATGCGCAGGATGGTATGAGCTGGTCAAATAACCCGCCGTTTACGAAACTGAAAAAAGTTTCGTAAACGGGTGGTAAGGCAACCCAATAAAAGGATTTAAAGCATCACAAAATGCTATATTCCATGCGATCAAAATCCCGTAAATCCTAAAATCCTGTAAATCCTGATTCAGACAGCCTTCTTAATCCTGCAAATACGGGGCTTCCTCCAACGTTAATTTCCGGATGTTTTCCAATACATGTCCCATATAATTTCGCCAAACCGTTTTCGTAAACAGCCAATGAAAAGGGTAAAACAGGATACTGTTTGAGAACATGGTGTATTTGTACCGTACCTCCACCCTACCCGGCTCAAGTTGCTTGGTAAACCATTCTCCCTGGAACTTTTCAAAACCCATCGACCACATTTTAAAGTCAGAAACCTCGATTTTCCAATATTCGTTCTCTTTTCTTTCCAGCACCTTGTCGAGGGAAGCTTCGCCGCCTTTGAAAGTTGGCGTTTTGGCCATAAATATCTTACGGCTGCCTCCTGGTTTGCCCCAGGTTTCATCTTCCGTGCAATGCGTTACCTTGGGCGTCACACCGTATCCCGTATGCACTTTGGTAATATCACAAAGCATGGGGCTTTTGAAAGCGCGTTCCAAGGTGGTATGAAAGATGGTTGTAATTTCTGTTATCGTTTGCATGAATTACCCCTCCTCATCATCAAATTCATCTTCCTCAAATTCCATTTCTTCACCTTCTTCAAAAGGCGCGTTTTCGCCGTCGTCGTAAGGTTCATGGTCTTCGTCAAAGGAACCTTCTTCGCCCATTACATCATCTTCATCAAAATCGTCGTCTTCACCAAGGCCGAATTCGTCTTCCTCTTCGTCTAAGCTTTCGGTGTCGTCCAGTTCATCATCGCCAAATTCATCATCACTAACAGCGTAAGCGATGGGAAAAAGGTCGGAAACCAGTTCAAGTTCGGCGCCTGTTTCAGATGCCGGTATAAGCGTATATGGAGCGAGTAATTGCATTTGGTAGTAAGTTAAATGATCTCAAAATTCGGTGCAGCGGCAAAAGTAGGGCAGTGATTTCATATTGGGAAATCAAATTCAGTGAAGCGATGGGCTAAACTCGCCAAATACTGGTATTTTGCAGGCATGAAATACCTTAACCACACGGTTTGGCTGCTTGGCGGCATCAGTTTGTTCACTGACATGGCCAGTGAAATGTTGTACCCGATCATGCCGCTGTACTTGAAAACCATTGGATTTTCGGTGTTTTGGATCGGTTTGCTGGAAGGTTTGGCGGAAGCCACAGCCGGTTTGAGCAAAGGTTATTTTGGGCATTGGTCGGATGTGATTAGCCGGCGCGCGCCTTTTGTGCAGTTTGGGTACACCTTGAGCGCATTGTCTAAGCCCATGATCGCCTTATTGAGTACGCCGCTTGGCGTGTTTTTCGCGCGCACGCTCGACCGTTTGGGTAAAGGCATCCGCACGGGCGCACGTGACGCGATGCTGTCGGATGCGGCCACGCCTGAAACAAAGGGGCGGGTGTTTGGATTTCACCGCTCCATGGACACGCTTGGCGCAGTGCTTGGGCCTGCGTTTGCCTTGTATTATTTGTACTTGCACCCCGGAGATTACAAAAATTTGTTTTTGATTGCGTTTGTGCCAGGGTTGTTTGCCATCGCGGCTGCGTTTTTGCTTACAGATGAAAAACGAAAAAAAGGCGCGAAAATTCGACCAAATATTTCCTTGAAACGCGGCCTTTTGTACTGGAAACAGGCCGCTCCGGCATACCGATCCCTGGTAAATCCCCTGCTGCTGTTTGCGCTGTTCAACAGCTCCGACACGTTTTTACTGTTGCAAATGAAACAAAGCGGTTTATCTGATAGCTGGGTAATCGGGGTGTATATTTTTTACAATTTAGTGTATGCTTTGCTGGCTTTCCCGGCTGGTATCATTGCGGACAAGTGGGGGCTAAAAAAGACGTTTTTGTTCGGATTGCTTTGTTTTACAGCAGTTTATGCAGGTATGGCAGTTGGCGGCGGATGGTGGTTTTACGCAGTCTTGTTTCTTCTATATGGCGCTTATGCCGCCGCCACAGAAGGTATTTTGAAAGCCTGGATCAGCCAGATTGTGCCCGCAACGGAGACGGCACAGGCCATCGGTGCATATTCGGGGTTGCAAAGTATTTGCGCCCTTGTAGCAAGCGCGGGAGCGGGGTTGATCTGGTATTATGCCGGCCCGACAGTTACATTCGGATTGAGTGCGCTCATGGTTTTCGTCAGTTTTGCATGGTTATTAACGCAACCAGTACAGGGAACGGAGCAGGCATCAATTTAAATGGATATTCAGCATATTTTTTAAATACCTGCACAAAATAAAAATTGGTTTAAGAAAATAATCCGGCAAAACTTCCCTGTATTCAAAAAGGGTCAAGACCTTTGCACAAAATTTTACGCTATGGACATGCACCTGCACCACGAAGAGAAGCACCTGAAAAGTTCAGATTTTATCACAGACGTCGTCATTGGCATGTCCGACGGACTCACGGTGCCGTTTGCGCTCGCAGCGGGCCTGAGCGGCGCGGTGGCGAGTAATGCGCTGGTGACAACAGCTGGTATCGCTGAAATCATTGCCGGCTCTATCGCAATGGGCTTGGGCGGTTATTTGGCCGGACGCACGGAAGTGGATCACTATGATGCGGAGCTAAAACGCGAATACGACGAAGTAGAACGCGTACCGGAACGTGAAAAACAGGAAATCCGCGATGTTTTTGCAGAATACGGTTTCAGTCCGGAAATTCAGGACGTCATCACCGAGGAACTGTCGAAAGACAAGGACAAATGGGTAGAATTTATGATGCGCTTTGAACTCGGTTTGGAAAAGCCGAACCCGAAGCGCGCCACCAATAGTGCGGCCACCATCGGTATTTCCTACATCATCGGGGGTATCATCCCGCTATTGCCGTATTATTTCACGGCAACGCCTTCCGAGGGCTTGGTTTATTCAGCCGGCGTTACCTTAATTTGTTTGTTTATATTCGGTTATTTTAAAAGCAAAGTTACCGGTCAGCCGGTAATTACAGGCGCGCTGAAAGTGATGATGATCGGCGCGTTGGCAGCTGGTGCGGCGTTTATGATTGCGCGTTTGGTGGACGGGCATTGATCTATTTACTTTATGAGGGTTCCTCGTTAAACATAACAACCAATTTTGTGGCAGCGTGCGTGGCCTCCCCCTTTGGAGACAGGGCTGATTGGTTCTGTGTTGAACATTCAACA
>JBAXTB010000468.1:0-4067 GCA_037130425.1 Bacteroidota bacterium | reverse complement strand
TTGGAGTTTTTGATTGAAAAATCCAAGGAGTCCGAACTTTCCAAAGCCGAGAAAGACGAACTTGACCATTTTATCGTACTGGAACGCCTAATCAGACTAGCTAAAATCCGCGCGCGGGGACGCGCACATCGCGCATGACAAATATTTCGAACATAAAGCTCCACGCCAAGCCGCAGCCCTCTTTCAACAAGAACTTCGAGTTGCTGATTCGCTCCCTGCATGAATGGCAGGCTTCGGGCTACGAAACCTATATTTGTTCCGATAATCCCAAGCAATTAGAGCGTTTACAGGCCATTTTTACGGAATTAAAGGCAAAAGTGGAGTGGCTGCCCGTGGAAACCGCCATTCAGGAAGGCTTCATCGACGACGACCTTAAAATTGTTTGCCTGACCGATCACCAGATTTTCCAGCGCTACCACCAATACAAACTCCGCCAGGGTTTTACCAAAGACCAGGCGCTGAGCGTGCGTTTGCTGCGCGAACTCCAGGCCGGTGATTTCGTGACCCACATCGACCACGGCATCGGCAAATATTCGGGTTTGCAAAAAATTGAAATCGGCGGTCAGGTGCAGGAAGCCGTGCGTTTGGTGTATAAAAACAACGATATTTTGTACGTCAGCATTCACTCGCTGCACAAAATAGCCAAATACATCGGCAAAGAAGGCGACCAGCCCCAGTTGTCTAAAATCGGTTCCGATTCCTGGAAGCAACTCAAGGCGCGTACCAAGAAGAAAATCAAGGACATCGCGGTCGAACTCATTAAGTTGTACGCCAAACGCCGCGCCGCGCCCGGCCACGCTTTCCCGCCCGACGGATACCTGCAAAATGAACTGGAGGCTTCCTTCATTTACGAAGACACGCCCGACCAATTCAAGGCCACGCAGGATGTAAAAAACGACATGGAAAAGGCATTTCCCATGGATCGTTTGGTTTGCGGCGATGTGGGTTTCGGCAAAACCGAGGTGGCCATCCGTGCAGCGTTCAAGGCTGTCACCGATGGCAAACAAGCGGCCGTGCTGGTGCCTACTACCATCCTTGCGCTGCAACACTGGAAAACGTTCAACGAACGCCTCAAGGAATTCCCGGTCACCGTTGATTATGTGAACCGTTTCCGGACGGCCAAGGAGAAAAAAGACATTTACGAAAAACTCAAAGCGGGCAAAATAGACATCGTGATCGGCACGCACGCTTTGTTGAATAAAGACGTGGCATTCAAGGATTTAGGACTATTAGTAGTGGACGAAGAACAGAAATTCGGCGTGGCAGCCAAAGAAAAACTCCGTGCCATGACCGTGAATGTGGATACCCTGACACTCACGGCCACGCCCATTCCCCGCACGCTTCAATTCAGCCTGATGGCCGCCCGCGATCTGTCGGTCATCCGCACGCCGCCGCCCAACCGCCAGCCCATCCACACGGAAATCCGGGTATTCGACGATGACCTAATCCGGGAAGCCATGTACGCCGAAATCAACCGGGGCGGGCAGGTGTTTTTTGTGCATAACCGTGTGAGTGATTTGAACAAAATCGCCGAAATGCTCCAAAAACTTTGTCCCGACGTCGACATTGCCACCGCGCACGGCCAACTGGAGTCCGACCATCTTGAAAAAGTATTAGTAGAATTTATTGAAAAGAAACACGATGTGCTGGTATGTACCAACATCATCGAAACGGGGCTTGACATCCCGAACGCCAACACGATCATCATCAACCGGGCCGATATGTTTGGTTTGAGCGACCTGCACCAGTTGCGCGGCCGGGTTGGGCGTTCCAACGTCAAGGCTTATTGCTATTTGCTCTCGCCCCCGCTCAGCGTGCTCACGCAGGAAGCCCGCAAGCGTCTGCGCACGATCGAGGAATTCAGCGACCTCGGTAGCGGTTTCCAGGTGGCCATGCGCGACCTTGATATTCGCGGGGCCGGTAATTTGCTGGGCGGCGAACAAAGCGGTTTTATTGCCGACATCGGCTATGAAACCTACCAAAAAATCTTAGACGAAGCCATTCAGGAACTCAAGGAAACCGACTTTAAGGATCTTTTCAAGGACGAATTGGCCCGAAAAGGTTCCTACGTGCGCGATGTCATCATTGAAACCGACGTGGAAATGCTGATTCCCGATGATTATGTTTCCAATGTACAGGAACGCCTCAACCTCTATACTGAACTCGACGCGCTGGAAACCGAGGAGCAAATCACGGAGTACGCCAAGCGTTTACAAGACCGTTTTGGCAAATTGCCGCACCAGGTAAATGCCCTGTTTGAAGCGCTGCGCCTGCGCTGGATGTGCAAAAAACTCGGCTTTGAACGTTTAATTCTCAAAGGCGGAAAACTTCGTTGTTACTTTATTTCCGACCCGCAATCCTCGTTTTTTGAAACCGAATTGTTCCAAAAAATCGTGCAATTTGTCGGTACAAAAGGCCGGATTATGGGTTTGAGTATGAAACAAACGAATAAGGAATTGATTTTTATCCGGGATGAAATCCGGAGCGTGCAGGCGGCTAAAGGGACTTTGGAGCAATTGATTGGGATGAGTGCGTAGGATTTTGACGACTTTCCGTTGCTTATAGAATATTGAATTACGCTACCACCGATCATTTGTTTCATATATGTGAATGTTGTACTTTCGTGAGTTGTCATCCTGAGCGATAGCGAAGGATCTGCTCAAGGGCGAAGCGGAATCACGCATTCCACGTCCGGCCAGATCCTTCCTCCTGCATTGTCAAGATGACTTCCGAGTGAAGATTTTACGCACGTTTCGCTCGAAGGAGTAATTAATTATAACGAGCGCCGCCTGTAAGGCAGCATTAATTGTCATCCTGAGCGCTGATAGTCAATAACTTAGGCTGAAGGCCATGCACAAAACTATCCAGCGCGAAGTATAGATAAACCAACCGCCCCTTTTATGCAAAAAATGCTTCTATTTTTCTTCTTATTCTTATTTAACCACTACCTACACGCACAAACCTCCGCGCCCGAAAACAGCCGTAGCCGTCTCATTGAGGGCATGGTTTCACTCCGGGACGATGTAATGCGCAACCCGGAAACTGATTTGCTTGGTTTACAGGAGTTTCTGCAACTATACGGCTCAGATTGTAACGGCTACGCTTGGTTCTTCGACAGCTGGTTTAATGATGTCGCTTATAATTACTGGTACGCTAATTCTAAAGCACAGATAAATCCTACTGATTCTATCCAGTTGACCCACCAACTCCAACACGAATATTCATGGAAAAACAGGTATTTAATTGATCTTATATTCCAGGGCATTTTATTGAATAAGCTACCCTACCCGATTGCTAAAAATGGCAGGTTGTTCGATGAATTTGACGCCTATAATCTTCATGATGGCATGAAAATCGCCGAGATTGGGGACGGTACCGGAACGATCAGTTTATTAATCGGCGCATCTTATAAAAATACGGCCCTTTACATCAATGAAGTTGATTCGATGCTGGTCAAGTTACTGAAAGACCGTGTAAAAGACGCCAAGTGTTTAAATAACAACGATTTAATCTCCGTTGTACAGGGGCAGGAAAATAGCGCCGGTTTGGAGGGCAAAGACTTAGATCTTATCTTCATACGGGAGGCCTACCATCATTTTTCGGATAAAAAACAAATGATTAAGTCCATCAAAAAATCGCTTCGGCCCGGTGGGGTGGTTTGTGTATATGAACGAGTCTTGAAGTTTTATTCTGAAGATCACAGTTGCTCAATGCATGTGTATAGATCAAACATCGTTAGACCGTTCAAACGCGCCGGGTTCAAACTAATCGAGGAAAAAACGATTGGTCAGAAATTATTTTTGAAATTTCAAATCATTTAGAATCTTGTAACTATTTACGATCAAAAAAATCCTGAAAGGATTTTATGTGTTTTTATAGCCTTTTTACATACAATCCTTTCAGGATTGGGAAATTTTACCCGGCTTGACCTATAAACATAAAATCCCTTCAGGATTTTTGGACTGCACTAAATACTTACAGAATCTTATGGATATTCATCATATTTCACATTAAAACCACCTTTTTATGCGTATTAAAAAAACTACAATTCTGATCGCCTTATCCTT
>JBAXTB010000467.1:0-4096 GCA_037130425.1 Bacteroidota bacterium | reverse complement strand
ATGGATGAACACGGCGATGCTACGATTGTAGATCCAAATCGTTGGCAACGACTCACCTTGGCGCTTTCTTTCGACCAAAATGGCAATCCCTTGCCCTCAACGCAAAATCCCGTCGGCCATGATTGGGGGCGCGTCACGCCTTTCGCTTTGAGCGATACCGCACTCACGATTCATACCCGCAACAACAAGGATTTTTATGTGTACCACGATCCGGGGCCATTTGCCTTAATAGATACGCTGACCGGCGGCGGCAATTCCGACGAATACAAATGGAATTTTGAATTGGTTTCGGCCTGGTCTTCGCATTTGGACCCAACAGATGGCGTAATGTGGGATATTTCTCCACGTTCCAACGGAAATAACCAGTCTTATCCAAAAAATTTGACTGAACTGCACGATTTTTATGATTTTGTCAATGGCGGCGACCACAGTCCTGGCCGTTTGATGAACCCAAAAACTGGTCAGCCTTATGCAGAACAGGTGGTACCGCGCGGCGATTATACCCGTGTATTGTCGCAGTTTTGGGCCGATGGGCCGAGTTCGGAAACGCCTCCGGGGCACTGGTTCGTAATCCTGAACCAGGTGATGGATCACCCTGATTTTGTGCGCAAATTCAACGGCAAAGGCGATGTGCTGGATCCGTTGCAATATGACGTGAAAGCCTATTTTACCCTTGGCGGCGCCGTACACGATGCGGCCGTCACGGCTTGGGGTATCAAAGGCTGGTACGACGGCGTTCGACCAGTGTCGGCGCTGCGGTACATGGCCGGTCAGGGGCAAAGCTCCGATTCGACCTTGTCGCACTATGATGTGGCGGGCTTGCAATTGATTCCCGGCTTGGTTGAACAAGTACAGGCAGGCGACCCACTTGCTGGTTTTAGCGGTAAAAATATCGGTAAAATCAAAATTAAAGCCTGGAGAGGTCCAAATGCGGTGTCAGACCCGGTAAACCAATTTGCCGGTGTGGATTGGATTTTGGCAGAAGACTGGTGGCCCTACCAACGTAAAACCTTCGTTACCCCGCCATTTGCCGGTTATATTTCCGGTCACTCTACCTACTCGCGCGCGGCTGCGGAAGTGCTGACGCAAATTACCGGCGATGAGTATTTTCCAGGCGGCCTCGGCGAATTCCATATTGCCGCCAACAGCAATTTCCTTGGTTTGGAAAAAGGTCCAAGCATGGATGTTACCCTGCAATGGGCTACTTACCGCGACGCGTCCGACCAAACGAGTCTTTCCCGTATCTGGGGCGGTATTCACCCGCCAATGGATGATATTCCAGGCCGTTTGATCGGTGCAGAAATCGGGAATGACGCATTTGCCAAAGCGCGCCGTTATTTCTACAAAGACGAAGATCACGACGGTTTCTTCAGTTACGAAGATTGCGACGACCATGATGCGACGGTTTACACAGGCGCGCCCGAATTGTGCGACGGCCGAGACAATAACTGTGACGGTTTAATTGATGAAAACCTGCCGGTATTTACCTATTATGTTGATAATGACGGAGATGGATTCGGCTCTAAAGAAATGGCTATGACCGTTTGCCAAACTGCTGCACCAATTGGCTTTGTAGCAAACAGCCTTGATTGCAATGATAATGACCCTGCGGTGAATCCCGATGCGGCCGAATTGTGCGACAACAAGGACAACAACTGCAATGGTTCAATAGACGACAACTTGCCACAATTCACGTATTATGTGGATGCAGACGGCGACGGTTTCGGTACGGAAGCCAGCGGCATGACAACTTGCCAATCTGCCGCTCCAGTCGGTTTTGTTGACAATAAACTCGACTGCGACGATACTGATGCGGCAATCAACCCGAATGCGGTTGAATTGTGCGATAACAAAGACAACAACTGCAATGGTTCAATTGACGACAATTTGCCGGTATTTACTTATTATGTGGATGCGGACGGCGACGGCTTCGGCTCGGATGTAAGTGCTGTAACGACTTGTCAAACGACAACGCCACTTGGTTTTGTTGCCAATAAACTTGACTGCAATGACGCCGACGCCGCAATTAACCCGAACGCGGTTGAATTGTGCGACAACAAAGACAACGATTGCAACGGTTCGGTGGACGATAATTTACCGCTCAAAACCTATTTCGCAGATGCGGACGGCGATGGTTACGGAAACCCGGCCACGGCTACCACTACTTGCCAGACAACGACGCCAGTCGGTTATGTTACCAACGGCCAGGACTGCGACGACACGAACAGCCAAATTAACCCGGCTAAAGCGGAAGTTTGCGACGGCGTGGATAATAACTGCAATGGTATGATTGACGACGGTTTGCCGATACACACCTATTACCGCGATGCCGACGGCGACGGCGAAGGAAGCGCAGTGGTGTTGCAAAGCACCTGCGAGGCAACGGCGCCCATTGGTTTTGTAACAAATTCGCTTGACTGTGATGACCACAATGCAGCCATAAATACCCAAACCGCTGAAATCTGTGATGGCTTAGATAACAACTGTAATGGTCAAATCGACGAAGGGCTTACCATCCACAGTTTTTATGCTGATATGGACGGCGACGGTTTTGGCGATCCGGCCATGCGTTTGGATGATTGTATTGCCACGGCGCCAAGCGGTTATGTCACTAATTCGACCGATTGCAATGACAACAATGCAGCTGTAAATCCAAACGCCATAGAGGTGCAGGACGGTATCGACAACAACTGTAACGGCTTAGTTGACGAAACTTCCGGTACCACGGATTTGAGCAATAAAACCTTGGTGTACCCGAATCCGGTGCAAGACCAATTGGTGATTTACCATGAAGCGGGCGGCGAATTGACCGCACAATTGGTAAACACCGCAGGCCAAATCGTAATCAACCGCAACCTGACGGTGAACGGCGATCACATTACCACCTTGGATTGTTCAGGTATGCTACCAGGCGTTTATTTCCTGCGTTTGCAAGGCTTGGGTAATGGAAAGGATTTGTTGGTGAAAGTGGTGAAAATGTAGAGGATTCGGCGTTTGAGCCGATGACGGTAGACGGTAGACGGTTGACGGGGGCTTTGGGATTGGGATTGAAATTGGGGTCTTGTTTTCCCTTATTTTTATTTTACTCTTTTTTAAGGGTTGCTAAAAAGAGGCTGTCCTACAAGTATTTTTTGATTTCAACTGGTCAAATATCGTAATAAAAAAAGCCGCATACATTTGATTTCTCAAAATCGCCAAGTTTGTGAAGAGGTGTCATCTTCGAGGCACGAGAAGGTGACATCTCTGAACGAAAGTCCCCACGGAATCTTCGTTTTGAGATGTCACCTCCTCCTTTGGTCGGAGACACTTGAATATGTTACGCAGAGGTTCAATCCCTTCAGGGTTGAAAAAAACGCAACATTATTATCCCCGATGAAATCGGGGGCTACTCAAGTTTAACCACTTCGTGGTTCTATAGCGTAAGTCAATGTCATTGCTATAAATGGGGCTGTCGCGCAAACAAGAATTGATTTTAAAAATCAGTTGTTGTTTGTTCGGCAGCCCTTTTTTTTGCCCTGAAAAACTTTTTACTTCCAAAATATTGAAATGTAAGTTTGCCTAATTTTGGCAAATTTGAAACTTTGTTTAACGATAAAATCTTTGCGCTTAAACAAAGTTCTACAATATGAGTTAACTGTTTGATACAAAAATCAATTAAATCAACCAGTAACACTTACATGAAACAACTTTCCCTGCTCTTTTTTGCCCTGTTGCTCTCGGCTGTTACGGCCTCTGCGCAATTTGCCCGGGTGCAGATCATACACAACGCCCCTGATCCGGAGGTGGACGTGTATGTAAACGGCGCACTCGCGATCGACAATTTTGCCTTTCGTACAGCAACCCCTTTCCTGAGCCTGCCGGCCGGTATTAACCTGTCCATTGCTGTGGCGCCTTCCACCAGCACTTCAGTTGCGGATGCCATTGCAACGTTTGACGCCACTTTTGAAGACGGCAAAACTTATGTTGTAGCCGCTTCCGGTATCGTAGGCGATCCAACCACGCCGTTTACCTTGTTTGTAAATGACCTCGGTCAGGAAGCCAGCACGGATACTGCCAACGTGGACATTTCGATATTACATGGTGCGCCCAACGCGCC
>JBAXTB010000466.1:0-4097 GCA_037130425.1 Bacteroidota bacterium | reverse complement strand
GACCGCAATATATTGGCCCGGATGTTCTGAAAGGCCATACTGAGTATTTCGCTGAAAGGCATCATGGTTGTGCTCGGTTTCGGGTTGCGGGGTTGCGGTTTTGCCACCGTTTGCAAATGTAACGATGCGCCGACCAAGCAAGGGGCTATTTGGAAGCAGGTTTTTGTTTATTCGATTAAAACGACAAAATGAAAGACATACTGATAAACGCAGAAAAGCCGATGCTGCGCCGACCGGGTATTTTTGACGCGTTAGAAGGCTTGGCCGCCGCCGAAAGCACCCGGCACGGCGGCGTCAGTCGGGCGCCATACGACACGCTGAACCTCGGCAAAAGCACCGACGATAATCCCGCAGCCGTGGCGGAAAACCGGCGACGTTTTTGCGCGGCCCTCGGCTTTCGGCCCGATCAAACGGCCTGGTCGAAACAGGTACACGGCGATCAGGTGCGCGTGGTAACGGAACCCGGCGGCGCGGAAGGCTTTGATGCGCTGATTACGAATGTTCCGGGCATCCTGCTTTGTGTTTCGGTGGCCGATTGTACGCCGATTTTGGTGTTTGATGATAAAAACAAGGCCATTGCCGCCATTCACGCGGGCTGGCGCGGTACCGTTGCGGAAATTGTGTTAAAAACCTTGCAAAAAATGCAAACCATATACGGCACGCAAGGCGCTGATTGTGTGGCCTTTGTAGGTACCTGTATAGACCTTTGCTCCTTTGAAGTGGGCGACGAAGTGGCGGCGGAATTTGCTCCGGCCTTCAAACAATTCAATGAAACACGCGGCAAATATTTTGTAGACCTCAAAGCGGCCAATGCGGCGCAATTGCGCGCATTCGGTGTGCCGGGAACCCAAATTGAAATTTCGCCGTTTTCCACGGTGCTGCATGTGGAGGATTATTTTTCGCATCGAATGGAAAAAGGCATTACGGGGCGGATGCAGGGGGCGATAGGGATGCTGTCATCCTGACGACGCAGGCGGAAGTCTAAAGAATTAAAATCACATAAATCACAGTATTAAGCACTACCTTTAACCTCATTTTGGTTATGGCGCAGGAAAAAAAGAAACCGAATATATCAATTAAGAACCGACGGGCTTCGTTCGAATATCATTTCGAGCAGGAGTACGACGCGGGCATGATCCTTACCGGCACGGAGATCAAAAGTATCCGCGCGGGCAATGTCAACATGAACGACGCTTATTGCCTGATCGAAAACGGCGAATTGTGGGTGCGCAACCTGTACATTGCCGAATACGTACTCGGTACCGACAATAACCATGAACCCCGGCGCATCCGTAAACTCCTGCTGCGCAAACCCGAACTCCGCAAATTGGAACGCAAAGCCAAGGAAAAAGGCTACACCATTGTGCCATACATCCTGCACATTACCGACCGCGGCTTTGCCAAACTCACCATTGAACTCGCGACGGGTAAAAAATCGTTCGATAAACGCGAAAGCATCAAAGAACGCGACGACAAAAGAAGCATCGACCGACTCAAAAAGCGGTTCAACGTTTAGATTAGCACCATGAATATACGAGTTGCCAAGTTCTTTTCTTTCATCGGCCACCCCATGCTGGTTTTGTTTTATATGCTGTTGCTGCTGATGGCCGTCAACCCATTTGCATTTGGCATTCGCAGCATGGCCGACCCGAAAGCGATGGTGCTGATTATTTCAGTATTTGCCATCACCATCCTGATTCCCGGCATCGGCGTAGCGATTATGAAGCCGCTGGGTTTGATAAAAAGCCTGCAAATGCCCGATCGACAGGATCGCACAGGGCCATATATCGTGGGCGGGGTATTTTATTTATGGTTGGTCAAAAACCTGATGTCCTTAGGTTCTACGCCGCCGCTGTTTGTAAAATTTGCGGTTGGTACCACCGTTTGCCTGTTCCTTGCGTTTTTTATCAATATTTTCATCAAAGTAAGCGTACACGGCTCCGGCATGGGCGGACTGGTAACGATGGTACTTTGCACTATTTTTGCCTGGCCTGATGCGGTGCTGGTCATTTCTGCCTTGGGCGGCACGGTGGTGATTAACCTGTTTGTTATTTTGGTTGCAGTGGTTATTTTAGCCGGATTGGTAGGCGTCTCACGCCTCGCATTGGGCGCGCACTCGCCTGTAGAGTTGGCGCTGGGCTATTTGTTGGGTTGCGCATCGGCGCTGATTGGGCAGGTGTTGGTATAACAACGCTGCGAAGTTGAAAAAAGCAATTTGAATTTAAACTTGTATATATCCTTTCTTGTTCAGCAGTTCGTTTTACTGCTAATAATCTGCTCAAGATGAAAAGATTTGACATTCAATTTCTGCGTTTTTTCCGCCCTCAAGAAAAGGTAAAAACAGGCGCATTCTACTCAAACACAGTTTTAGGTTGCCTATTTGCGCTATTTTTTACGGCATTTTGGAGTGCTTCTTGCGGCCATGATTCCGCTGCCTCCACCATTAAACTCGGCGGAAACCGCAATCAAAAAATGATTGATATTCTGGCGGATGTGAAACGTAAAATGGACGATTACCGAAATACGTTTTCCGTTGAAAAGAAATTGAAAAACATTGATTCGCTTAGTTTAACGGCCAAAACCGGCGACGAACAAATCAATTTTGCATTCCAAAAGGCCGCCATTCTGCTGGAATACGGCGATGAAGCCCAGGCGGTCTTCTGGTATGAAAAAATTATGGACGTGGTCAAAGACATTCCAGAATCCCGCAAAAAGGTGTTGCCGGCACTCGGCGTGGCCTATATGCGGCTGGCGGAACGAAACAACTGCGTAAATGGCCATAATGCCGAATCTTGCGTCATGCCCATTCGCGGCGATGGAATCCACCAGAATAAAGTGGCGGCGCGCAAGGCCATTAAAGTCTTTGAGACTGTTTTAAAGGAAGATCCGACTAACTTAGACGTCCAATGGCTGCTCAATATCGCTTACATGACCATTGGCGAATATCCTGGTAATGTGCCTGCCAAATGGCTGGTTCCGAACCTCGATAAATCGGGGCCGGTAACGGTGAAGTCGTTTACGGATATGGCCGAGGATCTGGGTATCGCCGTAAACAACCGGGGCGGCGGCGCCATCGTGGAAGATTTTACCAACGACGGTTATTTGGATATTATTACCTCTTCCTGGGGGCTTGATGACCCGATGCATTTTTTTATCAACAACGGCGACGGCACTTTCCAAGATGCGTCTGTTAGTTCAGGTTTGAATGACCTCCTGGGCGGGATCAACATGGTTCAGACCGACTATAACAACGACGGGAAAATCGACGTTTTTGTGCTGCGCGGCGCCTGGCAAGGCCAATCTGGATTCGGGGAACAACCCAACTCACTGCTGCGCAACAACGGCGACGGCACCTTCACGGATGTAACCGTTGAGTCAGGTTTGTTGTCTTTCCATCCAACGCAAACGGCCACCTGGAATGACTTTAACAAGGACGGCTGGCTGGATCTTTTTATCGGAAACGAAACCTCTGATCCTAAAAAAACGCACCCTTGCGAGTTTTACATCAACAACCAGGACGGAACCTTTACAAATATCGCCAATACCAATGATTTTAACGTGGTTGCTTTTGTAAAAGGCGTCACTTCCGGCGATTATGACAATGACGGCTGGCCGGACATTTTCATTTCTTCCCTGAATAGCCAAAAACTGCTGCTGCACAACAAAGGGATTCCCGGAAAAGTACCCACTTTCGAAGAAGTTTCCCAAAAAGCCGGGTTTGCCGGCGACGAGCAACGAAGTTTCCCAACAGGCTTTTTTGACTATGACAACGACGGCTGGCTGGATTTGTTTGCCTGTAATTACGAGTTTGGGCCGCCTTTGTCTTATTTCGCCGCCAAGGAAGCGCTGCACCCTTCCGGCGACCGGGCTGGCAAACTGACGATATACCATAATAACGGAAACGGCACCTTTACCGATGTATCAGCCAAGATGCACATAAACCAAATCGTGTTTGCCATGGGCGCTAATTTTGGCGACTTTGACAACGATGGCTGGCTGGACTTGTTTTTCGGTACCGGAAATCCGGATTACAGATCATTGATTCCCAACAGGTTGTATAAAAATATAAACGGTAAAGATTTTGCCGAAGTGACCGT
>JBAXTB010000465.1:0-4102 GCA_037130425.1 Bacteroidota bacterium | reverse complement strand
GTTGTAGCACAATCAACGAATAACCTCGGAGAGGTTCAACATTGGTAGATATTGATTATCAGATTATTACAAGACCTCGGAGAGGTCTAACCTTGGTTTATTTTCTATAATTATTCAAAATCCATGTGCGACCTCTCCGAGGTCGTAACCGCTTTAAAATTAATCATTTCTACCAATGTTGAACCTCTCCGAGGTTTTTGGTAAATTATGACTACAAATAAAGTGATTCCGCCACTTTTCACTAAGTCAATGGCATTATTATTAACCCCCAAAATCAAATACTCATTAAGCGACCTAAGTCACCCAATGAGTATTTGTTATGAAAAACGAACCTGTCACCCTGAGCATCGCGTTGTCACCCTGAGCATCGCGTTGTCACCCTGAGCATCGCGTTGTCACCCTGAGCATCGCGAAGGGGGCTACACCTCCATCGGATCCATTTTATCCGCCTTTATATCATGCTTTTTCATAAAGTCCGCAATCGCCTGATCGCTTACTTTGCCTTGTTTGTGCAGTAAGCGAACTGCCGCAAACGCCACATAACGCGCGCTGATTTCAAAATAATCGCGTAAGTTATCCCGGCTTTCACTCAATCCGAAACCGTCGGTGCCGAGGGCCGTGAAATCGGACGGCATCCAGGGCGCCAATTGCCCGGCCGTTACTTTCATCCAATCGTTGGCGCTGACAAACACCCCGTCTTCGCCCTTAAGCGCCTGTTGAATAAACGGCGTTTTTTCAGGCTGATTCGGGTGCAACATGTTCCAACGTTCGCAGGCCACCGCATCACGGTATAGTTCGTTCCAGGAAGTAGCGCTCCAAATGTCAGTGCTAACTCCTTCACTTTCAAGTATTTCTGCGGCCTTCAACACCTGGTCCATGATGACGCCGGAGCCAAACAAATGCGCTTTTACACCTTTTTTAACCGGCTTTTTATCCGAACGTTTGTACGCGTACACGCCGCGCAGGATACCTTCTTCTACCCCATTGGGCATTTCAGGCATCATCAGGTTTTCGTTGTATAAGGTAATGTAATACAACTTATGCTCGTTGTTTACATACATCCGGCGCAAACCGTCGTGTACAATCACCGCCAATTCATAAGCAAATGCAGGATCGTAACTAATTACGCTCGGAATCGTTTGCGCCAGCATGAGCGAATGCCCGTCCTGGTGCTGCAAACCTTCCCCGTTCAGGGTTGTGCGGCCGGCAGTACCGCCCAGCAAAAAACCTTTGCACATCATGTCGGCAGCCGCCCACACAACATCGCCCACGCGCTGGAAGCCGAACATGGAGTAATAAATATAAAACGGAACGGTCGGAATACCGTGCAGGGCGTATGCGGTACCGGCAGCCGTAAACGAGGCCGTAGCGCCGTCTTCGTTGATGCCTTCCTGTAATACCTGACCCGTTTTGGATTCCTTGTATTTAATCACCGAAATACCAATTTCAAGCGCGGTGTACAACTGGCCTTTCTGGTTCCAGATTTGGGCCGAGTTGAACAAAGGTTCCATCCCAAAGGTTTGGGCTTCGTCGGGTACAATCGGTACAATATATTTTCCAACTTCCTGATTACGAATCAGTTGGCCCATAATATCAATCATGGCGCCGGTGGAAGATTGCGTTTTACCACCCGTTGCGGTGCTGCCTTTCATTTGTTTGTCGAACAACTCAAGTCCCGGCAAATTAAACCTTGGATACTCTTCTGAACGCTCCGGCAAATAACCGCCTAAATCCTGACGACGTGCCTGTAAATACTTGGTAGCAGGATCATCCGAACCTGGGTACCAAAATTTGGCCGCTTTGGCTTCTTCATCCGAAATCGGAATGCCATAGCGGTTTTTGGTTTCCACGCGACTTTCAACACTAAGGTCTTTGGTTTGGTGCGCCTTGTTTTTGCCTTCGGCGGCTTTACCCATCCCGTAACCTTTTACGGTTTTCATAATAATAGCAACCGGTTTGTCCGATTTAACGGCGCGGTCGTAGGCAGCAAACACTTTGCGCGCATCGTGGCCGCCGCGGCGCATTTTTTTCAAACTTTCATCAGAATGTCCTGCAAGTATCGCCGCAAGACGTTCGTCGCCGTTCACGATTTTTTCACGAATACCGGCGCCGTCTAAGTTTGAAAGTTCCTGAAATTCGCCGTCCACCATTGCTTCAAAACGCGCCAGCAGAATGCCTTCTTCGTCTTTTGAAAGCAGTTCGTCCCATTCGCCGGCCCAAATCACCTTCACAACCTCCCAGGAAGCGCCCAAGAAATGACGCTCAACTTCCTGAATGATTTTGCCATTGCCGCGTACTGGTCCGTCGAGGCGTTGCAAATTACAGTGTACGATGAAAACTAAGTTGTTGAGGTTTTCACGGCTGGCCATACCGATGGTGCCGTAAATTTCAGGCTCATCAATCTCACCGTCGCCGATAAAATGCCACACTTTACCGCCGTTTTCGGGTTTTAAGCCGCGAGTTTCGAGGTATTTCATAAAACGCGCCTGATAAACAGCCGTCATAGGGCCTAAACCCATGCTCACCGTCGGCGCCTGCCAGAATTGCGGCATACGACGCGGGTGTGGATAACTTGACACACCGCCCAAGGTTTCCTGGCGGAAATCTTCAATCAATTGAAGCGGCAAACGGCCTTCCCACACAGCGCGCGCGTAGATGCCCGGAGACGCGTGTCCCTGAATCATCAACAGGTCGCCGCCATATTCAGCCGAGCGTTTGCGCAGGAAATGGTTGAACAACACTTCCAGCATGGTAGCGCTCGCCGCATACGTAGCAATGTGACCGCCCAGCGCCAGGTCTTTGTCCTGTGCGTGCAACACCATCGCCTGGGCATTCCAGCGAATGATATTTTCGATCCGTTGCTCCATTTCCAGATCACCCGGATATTCGGGCTGATCCTCTGGCGCAATGGTATTCATATAAGGTGTATTAAGGGCAGGGCCGCCATTGGCGACACCCTTGCGGGCCATCAGGCTGCGCAAACGCTGAAAAAGGGCTTCGGTGCGTACTTTCCCATGCGCTTCCAGTACCTCTTCCATCGCATCTAACCACTCCTCTTGCTCAAGATACCAGTCATCGAGTTGGACTTGTTCTCCCATAACGATCTACAGATTGTTGAATTTGTGGCAAAAATAGCGCAATAAAATGCCAATACAACCCGACAGGCAGGAAAAGGTTTGAAAGATGCTAAAAGGGCGAAAATTTGGCTGTTTATTTGTGCTTGTTATGAGTAATGCAGCCCGAATTTCTTCACTCGACGGGGTACGCGGACTGGCTACGGTCATGGTACTTACCGGTCATTTTTTGTTTGCGGACGTGTACCGCAATCAATGGTGGTTTGAAATGGCACATAGCGGCTGGCTGGGGGTGGATTTGTTCTTTGTGTTGTCCGGATTTTTAATCACGGGCATTTTGTTAAAAAGCAAGGGCAAGCCGCATTATTTCCGGGAGTTTTACCGGCGTCGGTTCTTGCGTATTTTCCCGCTTTACTACGCCGTAATTATATATGCCGCGCTGGCGATTGTCCTGATTGACCGCGCGCCAGAGCACCTTTGGAAAGGTTATGATTCTTTAGGTTGGTTTTTGGCGTTTATTCCAAATTTTGCCCTGGCGTTTAAAAACGACTGGTTATGGCAAACCAACTGGGCGGGCCTGAACCACCTTTGGTCGCTGGCGGTGGAGGAACAGTTTTATATGTTTTGGCCATTGATCGTTTGGATCATGCCGCGCAAACTACTGGGCGTTTCTTGCGCTGTGCTGCTTTGTGTGGGTGTTGTTTCAAGGCAGCTAACCGACCACGTGTACGGAACGCTTTGGTCGATGGGGTCTTATGTGTTGCCGTTTTGCAGGATGGATGGCCTGGCGGGCGGCAGTTTACTGGCGATTTTGTTGCATACGAATAAGATCAAACTCGGCGGTTTTGAACAGGCGATCATCCGTGATATAACTTTTTTGTGTTTTATGGGCCTGTTTTACTGGCTCGTTGCCGAAAACTCGCATTGGCGCGGCACCATTGCGGCCTTTACGTTTGTCGGATTTACGTACCTCGCCCTTTGTGAAGAAGGCATTGTACGCCGTATTTGTGAACTGAAATTCCTGCGCC
>JBAXTB010000464.1:0-4102 GCA_037130425.1 Bacteroidota bacterium | reverse complement strand
GCGCGGGCGCTGGTACCGCCGTTTGTTACACGGCTCAACGTATTGCCTTCAATTTTAATCGGACGGCCTTCGCGTGTTTTCACGAGCACAGCGCAGTAATCGCCACCGTTTACAAAGGAAGAAGCAAAATAGTTTGCGACACCCGGAACAATATCAGCGGGTTTGGTAACATAAGGGATTGCCTTTTTTACAGGAATCTCGCAAGATGCGGCGATGGTTGCTGCTCCAAGTCCAAAACCCAAGAGTTTTAGAAAATCACGGCGGCTTGCTTCCCATTTGCCGTCGGTTTGGTCAATGTTGTCAACCGAAAATTCTTTTTCTGCTGATTGCAAGAAAGATGGTTCTTGCATCAAATCTTCGGAGCTAACCCAAATACCGTTATCGTGGTGCATATAATTCGAATGATAATTGTTGTCGAATGATTGATGAACCAACAGAAATCGATTTGAAAGAAGTCAAAACGGTTATGTTGGCGTCATTTATTATTAATAGTGGCATTTTTGACATTCAAGGCCGCCGATTTCCGCAACGGTCACTTTATCGCGTTTGCCTTCTTTCAGTTCTTTATGATAACGCGCATACTGTTCGTAGTAAGCGTTGTCTTTGAACTTTACTTCTGTCTGGCGGTGGCAATTGATACACCAGCCCATGCCGAGTGTTGAATATTGATACACAACATCCATTTCCTGAATCGGGCCGTGGCATTTTTGACATTCAATCTGCCCAACGCTTACGTGTTGGGAGTGATTGAAATATGCATGGTCGGCAAGGTTGTGAATACGCGTCCATTCGATTGGGCCTTGAATTTTGCCGTTCGAATCATTTTTGAGCGCTTTCACGATGCCATCCCATTGATTTTCCATGGTTTGGCGGCCGTTATCATCCATAGCGGTCAGGCTATTCGCAGCAAGGTACTCCTGTCCGATCCATTTTTTGTATAGATCTTCAATTTGCTTGTCGCTCCAGTTGTTGTAGTCTGGGATGTACTTATTGGCAATTGGGTCGAAACCGATGGATGCGAATATTTTTGTAATTTCGGATGTACCTGAAATTGTACCTTTTTTGACGGCCGCGTGGCAGTTCATACAGGTATTGGTTCCCGGAATCGAAGATTGCTTTGAGCGGCGAGCCGAGTCATGGCAATATTGGCAGTCAATTTTATTGGCACCTGCGTGGATTTTATGGCTGAATTTGACTGGCTGATCAGGCTGATAATTTTGCTCGCGGCCCATTCGCGTTGCATTGTCAACCGTTTTGTAACCAAACAATAAGGTAACTGCAAAAACGGTAAATGCAATAAAGCCTTTAGAATTGAGTGCATCCGTCCAGGTTTTCTGAATGGGCTGCTGACCTTCATGCACGCGCGCTACATTTCCGAGGTTGTCGATAATGCGCATGAGTGCGAATGCCAACAAACCAAGGATAAGTGCCATTCCTACAAAAAGCCAAGGAAATTCGCTTTCTTTTTTCGACTCCTCTTTTTGGCTTACAGGGCCGCCAGCCGTTTTTCCGCCGTTCACATATTGATCGTTGATATATAATACCACACTTTCAATTTGTTCGTCGGTAAGGCCAGGGAAATTGCTCATTACGGTTGGTTTCCACTTGTTCCACAATTCTGTGGCGCGCGGGTGGCCTAGGGAGATGAGGGCTTGAGAATTGCGAATCCATGAATAGAGATCCTTTCGGGGAAAGCCTGACCAACGATCTTCCACTCCGCCCAAGGCAGGACCGGTAAGATTGTCCTTCATGTTTTTATTGTGGCAGGAGGCACAGTTGGCGGTAAAAAGTTCTTTACCTGCTTCCTTAGTAGGCGCCGCATAAATCGAAACGGAAGCGGCGATTATAAGTACGAAAACCCAGCAAATGCGTTTAAGCAGCATGTCTATGTGGTAATTGATGTTAGTAAAAACGAACAAAAGTTCATTTTATAACTCTGTCAGATAATTGTCTGCGCAAAGGTATCAACGCTGCGTTTTCCACCAAACGAACTGCCAAGGATTCAAACTATTTAGACATCATCTAAACAACTTAAAATTAAAAGAAGGCTTCGTTATGTGTTTTCAGCTTAGTTGCTACAAATCCTAACATGGTGTTAAAATTTGCTCGCAAAGGTAGGCAAGGAAGGCGCGTTTCCAAATCAGTTTAAAAAAAAATCGAAAAATCTGGGAACTTTTTGTGATCAAGGCTAATCAGGTGCATTTTATGGTATTTTTTTAGCGCATTTTAGGTTAAAAAGAACTAAAAAACAGGCTTCGCTACTCCGTTAATTCGCTCTACCTTCGCTCTCGCTTTTGCCCGAACCAAATTTTTCCAAAAAAAAGAACATTTATGGATGCTAACAGCCGTATTTACGTTGACTCAGAAATCGGAAAATTAAAAAAAGTAATCGTACACCGTCCGGACGAGGGCATTGCGCGCATCACGCCCAAGCGCGCAGGCGAGTTGCTGTTCGATGATATTGTACACCTGCCCAACATGCAGGATGAGCACGACACCTTCGTTAATGTGCTCCGGGCCTTCCTCGGCAAGCAAAACGTGCTGGAGGTACGCGACTTGCTGGCAGAAAGCACACGAGATGAAGAGAGTAAATATGAAGTAATTAACAAGATCGTTGATTTTGAAGAACTTCCGTACTCCTTTATTCCGCGGTTGGCCGGTCTTTCTTCCGAGCAATTAGCCGACACCTTGATTACGGGCTATCTGGAACCGGAAGACCGCATTTTGTTTGACCCAATTCCTAACCTTATCTTTACACGGGACATTGCGGTAACGGTAAAAGACCATGTGATTATCACCAAGGCTGCTAAAGAAGCCCGTTTTCGGGAAAACTTCCTGACCCGGCTTATTTTCAGCAGCCACCCGGTGTTCCGTCGGCTCAAATCGGACGGCAAAACAGTTAACCTCAACCGGGTGGATAAATTTCCGCCTTCCAAAAAAGGAGAGACTATTAGTATTGAGGGCGGCGATGTGATGATGCTGCATAAAGATTACCTGCTGATCGGTTGTTCGGAACGCACCAACAATTACGCGTTTCAGATGATTAAAAATTATCTGTTTGACCGGGGCATCATCAAAAATGTGGTACAGGTAAATATTCCTGCCGAACGCACGTACATGCACATTGATACGATTTTTACCCAAATCAACCACAACCACATGGTTGGGTACAAACCGATTGTACAGGACGGCCTTGGCTCGTATGTGGACGTTCACCGGAACACCGGCGAAGAAATCGAGTACGCCTGCTTGAAAGATTTTGTACTGGCTGAGGTAAATCCAAATATGGAGTTTATTTGGGCAGGTCGCGGCGAAAGCCCTTATCAGGAACGCGAACAATGGACGGACGGCTGCAACTTGGTGACGCTCAAACCAGGTGTTGCCATTACATACGACCGCAACCCGATTACGGAACGTGCGTTTAAGGAAGTTGGTTACAAAGTTATTGGCGCTGAAAAACTATTGCGCGATTTGGACAACGGCAAAATTACCATTGATAAGGTGGAAAACACGATTATTACCATTCCTTCGAATGAATTATCGCGCGCGCGGGGCGGGTCGCATTGTATGACTTGTCCGATTGAGCGGGAAGAGATTTAGAATATCGAACAGATGAATATCGAATGTCGAATAACGAACATCGAATATCGAACGGAGGCGTTGCGCTAAGCATCCTAGGAAATTAAGCGCAACGCGCCCGTTCGATATTCGATATTCCTCTGTTAGGGGTGTACGAAGGATTTTCAAACAACGCTTTTCGGATCATCATACCATTTTAAAGATCTCAAGCCTGACGCTTGTCATGCCGTAGTTTACCGAGGCAACTACACAAACCAAGATTTTTCGGGTTTCTTGCAAATATTTCTGCTTAGCCGGGCTTGTGTAGATGTCTCCACTGCGTTACGACATGACAAGCGTTGGGCTGGGTTTTACAGGTAGTAATGGAAATATCGAGCAAAAATAAATCCTTCGTACACGCCTAATGTTGAATGAATATCGAACGGAGGCGTTGCGCTAGCATCCTAGGAAATTAAGCACAACGCCCCCGTTCGATATTCGATATTCCTCTGTTCGTCATTTTTCTAATTGTAGTCAGAAAAAA
>JBAXTB010000463.1:0-4114 GCA_037130425.1 Bacteroidota bacterium | reverse complement strand
TGAACAATGCAGATTTAACGGCGGAGAAATTTATTGCCCATCCCTTCAAAACTGGTGAACGCTTGTACAAGACAGGGGATCTGGCTTGTTGGCTGCCGGACGGCAACATGGAATACCTTGGTCGGATAGACCAACAATTGAAAATTCGCGGCTACCGGATAGAGGCAGGGGAGATCGAACAAGCGCTGCTTGAGCATCCGTCCGTTCAATCTTGTGTTGTGGTAGGCTATGCTTTTGAGCAGGGTAAAGAATTGGTGGCCTATTTGGTGCTTCAAACCAACGGCGCTCAGCCTGATACGGCCGAACTAAGGAATTTCCTTGCCCTCCGTCTGCCTGATTACATGATTCCATCGTATTTCGTTGAATTGGAATCGCTGCCGATGACCAGCAGTGGCAAGGTGGATCGCAAGGCGCTGCCTGCGCCGGATATGGCGCAATTGGCTTCCGACGCGGCGTATGTTGCACCACGCAATGCGGTGGAGGCTCAATTGGTTGAGATTTGGCAGCAGGTGCTTGGCCGCGAACAAATTGGGGTGGAAGACAACTTTTTCAATTTGGGCGGACACAGTTTACGCGCCATCCGGGTGGTATCCCTGATTCGGCAAGTGTTTTCGGTAGAAATAAGATTGAGTGAAATATTCGCCTGTCCGACGGTTGCAGCGCTGGCGCATCGTATTCAAACAGCCTCAAAAGACAATCCTAAAACGCTGGAATCGATTCCAAAAGTAACGGAATCAGCGGATTATGCGCTGTCAAATGCGCAGCGCCGTTTGTGGGTGATTGACCAGATGAGTGAAACGGCGGAGGCTCATGCCGCTTACAATATGCCAGCCGCCTTGCGCCTGCGCGGTGATTTGGACATTGCTGCCTTGGAGCAGGTTTTCGATTTATTGTTTGAACGGCATGAAAGTTTGCGCACTCAATTTAGAGAAGGACGACAAGTAATAAGCCCGGCAGTGCCTTATCAATTGCCGCAGCGGGATTGTCGCGGAATGAGCGCAGCAGCAATTGATACTTTGGTTAAAAATTATGCGCTGCGCGCCTTTGACCTGGCGCTTGACAGCCTTTTGCAACTTGAACTGCTGCAATTGGAAGATGCGGAGTATTTGCTGCTGTTCAACATGCACCATATTATCTTCGACGGCTGGTCGTTAGAGGTGTTGGTGCGGGAAATGACCAAACTGTACGACGCGATTAAACAAGGCGTCAAAGAACCTTTATCGGTGCTGCCTGCCTTGAAAATCCAATACAAAGATTACGCTGCCTGGCAAAACGAACTGTTGGAATCGGACGCAACCGAGGCATTGCGTTCGTTCTGGCTGGAACAATTGGCGCCCGACGGCGGAATACTCCCGACGCTTGAATTGCCGTCGGATTTCGCGCGTCCGGCAAATAAAACCTACAATGGGGCCACTTTAAACACGATTATTCCGGCCAAAGTACTGGAAGGCTTGAACGCTTTATGCCAAACGCAGGGCGCGACCCTGTTTATGGGTTTGACAGCGCTTGTCAAAAGTTTGCTTTACCGCTACACAGGTCAGGAGGATATTTTGATCGGAACGCCGGTTGCCGGTCGCGTTCACCCGGATTTGCATGATCAGATCGGGTTTTATATCAATACCGTGGTGCTGCGCAATCACCTAAAGGGCGAAGAAAGTTTTGAAATCTTGCTGAACGCAGTGAAAACCAACACGTTAGCGGCGTTTGAACACGAGTCATACCCGTTTGACCGCCTTGTAGAAGACTTGGATTTGCCGCGCGATTTGAGTCGCTCAGCGGTATTTGACGTGATGTTGGTGCTGCAAAACAATGAGCGTTCGGAATTGCGATTCGGTGATGTGGCGCTTTCGGTAGAAGGGGGTGCGACAGGGATAAGTAAATTTGACCTGACATTCAGTTTTGCAGAAACGGCCGAAGGGCTGTTGATGGGCTTGGAATATAACACCGATTTATTCAAAAGCGACCGAATTGAGCGTTTGGCGGAGCATTTGCAGGCTTTGTTGGGTAGTGTGTTGCATAATCCCAAGGCTGCGATTGGAGATTTGAATTTACTGCCGGAACAGGAACAAAACCTGTTGCTACACGGCTTTAACGACACGGAAGCGGAATATCCGAGAGACAATACCATTATTCAATTATTTGAAGAACAGGTGGCAAAAACGCCGGATCAAACGGCGGTGGTGTTTGAAGGGCGCACTTTGAGTTACCGGGAATTGAACGAACAGTCGAATCAACTGGCACATTATCTGCGTGGTACATATAATATCAAACCAGATGATATAGTGGCTTTGCAATTGGAGCGCAGTGAATGGATGATTATCGCAATCATGGGTGTGTTAAAATCCGGGGCGGCGTATTTGCCGATCGCTTCGGATTTACCGGCAGCACGAACCGTTTATTTGCTTCAGGATAGCCAGGCAAAACTGTTGCTGACGGATGCCTCCACGCTTGAATCTGCGCAGGATTTGATGACAGAATTACCGGGACTTTCGATTGAAAACATCTCATCGGGTTTGATCGAGGCGGCGCCAAACGGCAATCCGGACATCATTTGCCGCCCGGAACATTTGGCATATATCATTTATACTTCCGGTTCCACGGGGCAGCCTAAAGGGGTGATGATTGAACAGCGCAGTTTGGTCAATTTCGCCACGTTTGCCGCCCAGACCTACGGTTTTGAGTCATCAGATCGGGTTTTGCATTCTTCCACCTATACGTTTGATACGTCCGTTGAGGAAATATTCACCAGCTTGGTTTGCGGCGCAGCGCTTTATGTGATTAGCAAGGAAACCCTGCTCTCTACGACAGATTTCTTAGATTATTTGGATCAAAATCAAATCAACATCCTTGACCAAACGCCAGCCATACTGGCAACCTTGAACAAGGCGGATTTAAAATATGTCAAAACCATCATTACTGGCGGTGATGCGGCCGATAAAAGTGATGTGGCCTATTACAGCCGCAAACACCAATACATCAATAGTTACGGCCCCACCGAATGTACCATCACCGTGTCCACTTATGTGGTGGAACCTGAACGCTTGGAAGCGCTCAATGCTATTCCGATTGGGAAACCAAACGCCAATACGGAAATATTGATACTCGATGACAATCAGCAACTTGTACCGGTCGGGATTGCCGGCGAATTATGCGTTTCCGGTATTTGTTTAGCGCGCGGCTACCTCAACAATCCGGAATTGACGGCGGAGAAATTTAGGCCCCATCCCTTCAAAAAAGGGGAACGAATGTATAAAACCGGTGATTTGGCCCGCTGGATGCCCGATGGGAACATTGAGTTTTTGGGTAGAAAAGATTTCCAGTTGAAAATCCGGGGCAACCGGGTTGAAACCGGTGAAATCGAACAGGCATTGTTGAGACATGCGGCAGTGCAAACCTGCGCGGTGGTGGGATTAGAGTTCAGCGGCGTGAAGGAATTAGCGGCTTATTTGGTTCCAAAACTGGAAACAACCCTGCCCGATGCTACGATTTTGCGCAGTTACTTAGGCAATACGCTGCCCGATTATATGATTCCATCGTATTTTGTTGAATTGGAATCCATGCCGATGACCAGCAGCGGCAAAATAGACCGTAAAGCGCTCCCTGCGTTGGAACATTCGGCCATGCACAGCGGCACAGTATATGTCGCACCGCGCAATACCCTTGAAAATCAATTGGTTGAAATCTGGCAACAGGTTTTGGGCCGCGATCAGATCGGGGTAGAAGATAACTTTTTCAGTCTCGGCGGACATAGTTTGCGCGCCATCCGGGTGGTATCCTTGATTCGCCAGGCATTTTCGGTAGAAATTCGGTTAAGTGAAATATTCGCAAACCCGACGATTGCAGCGTTGGCGGAACGCATTCAAGCAGCCTCAGAAGGCAATCTTAAAACGCTGGAATCGATTCCAAAAGTAACGGAATCAACGGATTATGCGCTGTCGAATGCGCAGCGTCGTTTGTGGGTGATCGATCAAATGAGTGAAACGGCGGAGGCTCATGCGGCTTACAATATGCCTGCGACCTTACGCTTGCGGGGCGATTTGGACATTGCGGCTTTGGAGCAGGTTTTTGAATTATTGTTTGAACGGCACGAAAGTTTGCGCACCCAATTTAGAGA
>JBAXTB010000462.1:0-4117 GCA_037130425.1 Bacteroidota bacterium | reverse complement strand
AGGAAAATAGTCATGGCGTTTAGTTTTGCTTCCCCTTTGGTAAACGATAGGCCCATACCCCTGATTTGCCCTCTTTCATCACCGCGATACTTGTGTGATACAAAATGCCTTCGTTGATAACGGGTGTGGAAAACCGGGTGAACGTGCAGGTTTTCGTTTTAAAAACGGACTTGCCGGTGCTTACGTCAAATCCTTCCAAGGCGCTGTTGGGCGGCGTATCGAGCCAGTTTCGTTTACCCATGAAATCGCCGTCAAAAGTGTCGCGCAGGGCAAATGCCCGAATGATATTCACGGAACTGAGTTGGCGTTTCCAGCCGATGTCGTTGTAAAATACACAACCGGAAATCCAGTTTGCTTCACCGGCTGTTTTTTGTCCCGTTTGGAGATTGTATGTTCCGCCGGGTGCATAAACCGTGCGCCCATAGCAGCCGTAAATATCAAAAATACCAAGTGGGGCGTAGGAGGCTTTGCCTGTATTGATGTCAAGCACCTGTGTTTGCAATTCCGATGGCGACGTATTGGTTGCCAGCACGTAAGGCGCATGTACGAACACGTTCAAAGGGGCAAATTCATGCGGCGTGGGTGCTTCATAATGCCAGATTTCCTGCCCGGTTTCAAGGTTTAAACACCAGATTATTCCGAAAAAATTGTTTTGATCCCGAAAATTACCGCTTACAATCATGTTGTTTCCGGCAAGTTGCAAATCCGTTTGCTCGCCCGGACTAAAGGGTAATTTCATACGCCAAAGAACCTTGTTCGCCCGATTATCCACCGCCACGACTTCCATCAAATCATTGATAATGAATATAATATCGCCTTGTGTGGCCCAGTGTAGTATTGGTTGATTGTTCGCCTCCGATTCAAAGATTTTTTCCCCGGTTTGGGCATTTAATTGCACCATATCCCCGGCTGTATTCCTGCAAAAAACGTAGCCTCCGGAAATACCGTAAAGTTCCTCAATTGTATCTACCGAAGCCCAGCGCTCCTCCCCGTTTACAGCGTTTAAAGCAAAAACCTGCGCTGCCGAACCTGGATGGCCGGCGCGAATCGCTTGCACATACACCAATCCGTCTTGTACGATGGGCGGTTTTTCGGATGCAAAAGGCGCGCACCAAATCAGTTTGGGACCGCCCCCGAAACAACCGAGTAGAAATGGTAAGCACATGAGAAAATAGTATTTAGACGACATGATTGAAAAGCCGGGTTAATGAAATTGTTTTTATGGCTTTATATGTATTGTTAATTTTTAATTTGTTTGGTCGCAATCACTGAAAAATATAAAACACTTCTTCTACTGCCGCGCGGTGTTGCTCGTCCATTTCAAGGTCAAATTCGATGGAATTTTCGCGCATTAAATTCCGGGAAAACAGACTGCCGCTACTCAAATTGGATGTTACGATGATGTGCCGTCCCGGAATGTTTTCATAGCCATACTGAGCCGCCAAATGAATGCGGTGGTCGCCGGATGTTAACAGTAATGAAGTCGTGCGCAAGGTGTACGCGACGCCGGATTCAGGATCAAAAACCGACTGATCAGGGAAATTATACCAATCAAACTGTTTTTTAGGAATATCGACCTCAAAACCGGGTTGTATTGTTTTTGAAATTTCCAGCACGAGGTTGAGCCATTCGGCAAAAAACGCAAACGGAATCTGATAAAAGGGTATGGCCGTAAAATCAACCTTGACTGACGAGGTAAATTCCTTTTTGATGAACGTCGTTTGCATAATTGAATTCGTTTTAAATGATTTTGCTACAAAATTCATCCAAAACCGCATCAAAACGCCACACCAATGCGCAACTGGTCGTTTCGGCCGCGTAACTGGAAGATGCACTTTCCATTTACTCAACGGTTTTTGCCGCTTACTCACTGACCCTTGTCCACCGCCGCAAATCCCCCCTCCTTTGCACCACAATCACCCAAACAACCGACCCCGTCAACCGTCCACCGTCAACCGTCTACCGTCAACCATCCACCGTCCCATGGGCAATCTCACAACCACCCCTTCCCAAACCTCCGCCAACAAACACGGCGCGTTCGACCTCCTGTTTTCCCTCGACGAAACGCACCGCGAATGGCTGTTAGAAACCAGCAAAGAACTTGAACTGCCCTCCGGCGCCGTATTGGTGCAGGAAGGACAAGAAATCAAAGATTTTTATATCCTTATCGAAGGGGTAATGAGCGTGTACCATCCGGAACATGAGGATAAACCGATTTCAAGCGTCGGACCCGGCCAGGTTGTTGGCGAACTGTCTTTTGTGGAAGGTTTACCCGCTTCTGCCAGCGTAAAAGCGGTGGAGCGTTGTATGTTGCTGGTCATTCCATTTGATCTTGTACGCCACGAAACGGCTGTAAATCAAGCGTTTGCAAATGATTTTAACGCGGCCATTCTTCAAATCCTGTCCAACCGCCTGCGCCTGCTGACCGGCAAACTCAGCGCCTTGCAAAACGGCCCGGATTTTCGCCAAACCGCCCGCCACGCAAACCTGGTACAAGCGCTGGAAAATTTCAAAACGGCCATGTTTAAAACCCGTGAAGCGGAAACCAAACGCCAGGAATCCGTTTTCAGCCAAAACGCCCAAACCCTTGCCGAAGCATACGCCTGTATGACCACCGAATTACAGAACCATTTAGGCGACAACGCCCCCGGCACACCGCAGGAAAAGGACGCGCTGGGGTATAAAATCCAGCAAGAACTGGCGCCGTATATGCTTTTGTCCGACTTCCTGAACCGCTCCTACACCAAACCGCGCGGCTATGCGGGCGACTTCCTGACCATTGCAAACGCCTACAATGACCTCGCCATCGGCAACGGCCGCACGGGCGAAATGTTGGACCGCATCACGCTTGAATCACCGGCTGTAAAAGCCGTAAAGAACCGCCGCAAACTGCTCACCGAGGAAATTTTCCGCACCATTGAAGAGGCCGGTGATCGTCCGGTACACGTTACGGTGTTCGCATGCGGCCCTGCGCGCGAGGTTTTTGATGTGTACGCTCGATTGCCCGATCCGAGTAAGTTGATTACGACGCTGATTGACATTGATTTGCAGGCGCTGTCCTACGTTTCGGACAAAAAAGACGCGTTTCGAGTGCCATTGCCCATTGAATTGCACCGCGAAAACCTGATTTATCTGGCATTGGGGCGTCGTAAACTCAATCTCCCGCCCCAGGATCTGATCTATTCGATAGGCCTGATCGACTATTTTAACGATCAGTTGGTGACCAAACTGTGTAGTTATGCCCACCAGTTGTTGCAGCCGGGCGGGCGCGTAATATTCGGCAATTTTCACCCGGATAATCAACAAAAAGCCTTTATGGATCATATTCTTGATTGGAAACTTATCCACCGCGATGAAGGCGACATGGATCGCCTGTTCCAAAATTCGGCCTTTGATAAGCCTACAGAAGAGATTCGTTTTGAGGCGGAAAAAGTTAACTTATTTGCGATTTGCAGGAAATAAAAAAGCGAAGTAACTTTCTGTCAAAATCAAGAAGTAGAACAAATCATCAAACAAAATCACCAAAGCATGGAAAACGCACAAAATCCTGCGTCTACGGACATCTTTGAGGCGCAGTACCTCAAAGTCGTGGAAATGATCAACTGCTACGCCGAGTCGGTCGGGCTTGACCGCAATCAGGTATTCAACACGGAAAAACAAGTTTGGCTTTGGCGCAAAGGCTCCGTTCAAATTGAAACCGTTATTCAGCGGCTCAAATTTGAAAACGGCTCACGGCGCGATTTTTTACGGGTATTTTCACCCATTATGGACATTCCTACGACAAGCAATTTGTTGGCGTTTTACCTTCGATTGCTACAATTGAATGATATAAAATTGGGCATTAAATTCAGCATCGTACCCAATTCCCCAAAAGTGTGGGCATCTTACGAGCGCGATATCGAAGGTATTGATTTTAAGGAACTTACCACGTTTATCAGCGATTTTGAATACTGGGCAGACACCTTGGATGATGAGTTAAAAGCGGCGTTTCCAAATCTGAATTGATTGCTATCGCCAACGCAAAGTGGTAATGATGACGGCTGGATTCTAATTCATTTAAAATCAATATTTTATCCATCTATCCTTCAAATCCACTTTAATCTTGGTAAAACCCCAA
>JBAXTB010000461.1:0-4124 GCA_037130425.1 Bacteroidota bacterium | reverse complement strand
GACAAATTGTATTGCGCGCCGGGATTTAAGCCCGCCTTCATACAACTCACCAAAAATGGCGCGCTGGTGCCGAAATGTGTAATTTTTGCTGTTTCAGCCAGTTGCCAAAGTACATCGAGGTTGGGGTAGCCCGGACTGCCGTCGTACAGCACGATGGTAGAACCGGCGAGCAAAGCGGCCAAGGTGAAATTCCACATCATCCAGCCGGTGGTGGAAAACCAGAAAAAACGCTCGCCCGCGCGCACATCATTGTGCAAATGCAGGTATTTCAAATGCTCCAGCAAATTGCCTCCGTGCGAATGCGTAATGGCTTTCGGGACACCCGTCGTGCCGGATGAATACAACACCCAAATCGGATGCGAAAACGGCACGGGCGTAAACGTAATCGGCTCATTCGTAGCGTATTGCGCCAGCACTTCCGACCAATAATGCACGTGAAATCCTTCATCCAAACGCGCGTTTTCATCCAGATAAGGAATCATCACCACCTGTTCAAGCGAAGGCAATAGCCCAATGATTTCCGTGACGACCGATTTTTTGTCAAACGACTTGCCGCCATACCCATAACCATCCACGGTAAACAGCATTTTTGGCTGAATTTGCACAAAACGGTCGGCTACGCTGCCTGCGCCGAAATCGGGCGAGCAACTCGACCAAACAGCGCCCAAGGACATCGTAGCCAGTACTGCCACCATCGCGTGGGGCGTATTGGGCAAAAAAGCAGCCACCCGGTCGCCGGGCTGAATGCCGCATTTTTTCATATAAGCTGCCAATGCCGCCACTTGCACGGTTAATTCATCCCAAGAAATTTCAGTCAACCCCTGCCGTTCGTTTTGAAACAAAATAGCCGGACGATCATCTGATTTTTGCCTGAAAATATGTTCGGCGTAATTGAGCGTTGCGCCGTTAAACCATTTATAATCAGGCATTTGTCTGCCGGTTAAAACTTGGTCGTAAGGCGTATATGCCATGACTTCAAAGTATTCCCACAAACTTTCCCAAAATGCCTCCACTGACTCGGTCGACCATTTCCATAGATCATGGTACTGCTCAAATCGCAGCCCTTTTTTAAGGGCCAGCCAGTTGATGTAGCGCGAAAGGTTGCAATTTCGGGACAGGGCAGGGGAGGGGCGCCAGTGCATGGTGGGTGTGGTGTCGGGCATCTGATTTGCTTTGATTATATTACTTTTCCTGTATCAAGTTCAGGATATTCAAAATTCGTTTCACCTTTGTAGGTCAAACGCAGGGGCGAAAATCCGGCGTTTCTTTTAAAAAAAAGTATGAACTGAATTAAAACTTTCTTCCATGAAAACAATCAAGTTCCTTTTACCCTTTTTGTTGCTGTTTAGCCTCATGGCTTGTCATACGGCTAAAGGCATCCAAAGTACGGATGCGGACAATGTTGAAATCACGTTATTACAAATGAATGACGTGTATGAAATCTCCCCAAGCCCCGATCAATTGGGCGGTTTGGCCAGGGTTGCCACCTTGCGCAAAACTTTGTTGGCGAAAAATCCAAACACGATTACGGTACTTTCCGGCGATTTTATCAGCCCGTCCGTGATCGGAACCTTGAAATACGAGGGCAAACGCATTCGCGGCAAACAAATGGTAGAAACCCTCAATACGCTTGGTTTGGACTGGGTGGTATTCGGCAACCACGAGTTTGACTACGACGATCAGGCTGATTTGCAGGCGCGTTTGGACGAATCTAATTTTGGCTGGTTAGCCGGCAATGTGCGCCTGAAAAACGCCGATGGTTCGCAGCAGCCGTTTTTCAAAAACAAAGGCGGTCAGAAAGTCGCTTGCCCCGATTATACGGTGATTCCGCTCAAACTTGCCGACGGCAGCACCCTGCGTTTGGGTCTGTTCGGCGCGCTGATTAATACCGGTCGCAAACCCTGGGCTGTGTACAGCGATTATATAGAATCTGCTAAAGCCAGTTTTGCGGCCCTGAAACCACAGGCGGATGTGATAGTCGGTATCACGCACTTAGCCATTGAGGACGACAAAAAACTCCTGCTTGCCATACCTGAGTTGCCTTTGATTATGGGCGGACACGAGCACGAAAACTCGCGCACGATTTTAGGTCAGGGCGTGGTAACGAAAGCGGACGCAAATGCGAAAACCGTATATATCCACACCATTCGCTACAACAAAAAGACCAAGAAGACAACTGTTTTTTCCGAATTACGCCGCATTGACGGTAAAATCCAGGACGATCCTGCTACGGCTGCGGTGGTAGCAAAATGGGAAAAAATTAAAACAGACGCCCTGGCAAGTTCCGGCTTTGACGCCAGCAAAAAAGTAACCGACCTGACGGCGCCTTTAGATTGCCGTGAAATCACCATCCGTTATCAGCAGGCTTCTGTTGGCAAAATGATCGGAGACGCCATGATCGCTGCCGGTAAGTTCAGCCCTGATTGCGCCATTTTGAACAGCGGCTCTATTCGCGTCGACGATATTCTAAGCGGGAGTTTGTATGAAATTGATATTGTGCGCATGTTGCCATTTGGCGGCGGCATTACTGAAGTAGAAATGCGTGGAACATTACTGCGCAAAACACTTGAAACAGGTTGGGCCAATAAAGGCAGCGGCGGCTACCTGCAATGGTCGAAAATCCGTTACGATGAGGCTGCCAAGAAATGGTTTATCAATGAGATTGCTTTAGACGACAAGAAAACCTACAAAGTGATCCTGCCTGATTTCTTGTTGTCGGGCAACGAACAAAACATGAGTTTCCTGAAAACAAACCCGGGCGCCACACCAAACAGCACCGATAATCCGGAAATTCCTGTGATGCACAAACCGGTGGCTTCAGATAAAACGGATTTGCGGAATGACATTCGTTTGGCGTTGATTGGCTTTTTGCGGAAGTAAGATTTTTGAATCATCGTACCATTGTTAAGATACCAGGCCTAACGCTTGTCATGCCGTAGTTTACGGAGGCAACTACACAAACCCGGCTTTTCGGATGTTTTTAAGGCATTTCTTTGTAATCCGGCTTAAGATGTCAACGACATGACAAGCACTGCGTTCCGACATGACAAGCGTTGGGCTACTTGATTTTATAAGCAGGGCAAATGCCTTAAGTTTTCAATTACGGTATGTACTTTTCATATCGCCTTATTTCAATTCATCATCAATTCTTTTAAGCAGCTTTTTAGCAACCTCTTTGGTAAAGATAAAAGCTTTTATAACTTCTTGTTTATAGGATGCGTCCATGATAAGTAAATTCCTTATTTTTCGTATTTTTAAGGATTTAATTTTTTCCTGTACAGAAACGACATTGGACGTGTCGATTACGACCGGAAAATAAATACTCATTTCTGGAATTAACTGGGTCATGGTTTGCATTTTATCTACCCCACACCATTCAACACAATATGGATTTACCAAGGTATAATACGATAAAAAAGACCTTTTCAGGGTATCGTTTTTAATTAAACTGGTATGTCCTGTTTGTTTAATTTCTTCATAAGCCATTTGATTGGATTTGAAATCTAAATAACCGGCGGCTTTATCAATATGGGCATTGATACTATCAGATATTTCTGAATCCTGTTTAAAATAAATTAATTTATTGATACTATATACGGCTGCTTTGCCGATGTCAATCATACCGGTTAAGACCAGTGTATCTTGCACTAAATTACTTTTTAAAAAAATCAGATTTTTTCTGGCGATTTCTTCGTCTTTTCGATTTTCCCTCCATTCGTCAAATAGAAAGGAAATTGAAATGCCAAGGAAAATGGTTACAACCTCCAAAATATATTTTTTTAATATATCTTTAAGGCCTTCTTTTTCTTCTGTTTTTCCCATTTTTATATTTTTACCTATTATCCGAGAGCAAACATACTACTTACTGCTTGTAAATCCCAAAAACCAATTATTGGGATTTCGGTGGCCATTCCGTACCAAAAATGCGTTTCAAATGGCTAATCACAGGTACACCAGGCATCCGTTATGCCCATTGCTTGTATGTTGAGGGCGCCAAGGTAACCTGCCGGCGGACAAATGTCAAAGCTCGCAGTAGTGCCGTTGACCGTCTGGGAAAAAGTTTCGATAGCGCCGGTATCGTACGTTACGGAATAAGTGAGCGTAAAAGGGGCGGTACCGGTAAA
>JBAXTB010000460.1:0-4139 GCA_037130425.1 Bacteroidota bacterium | reverse complement strand
CCATCCCAACATTGTGATGTTGTTTTTACTGTTGTTCGGGTTGAGCGCGCTGTTTCTCGCGCTTACCATTTCGTATGTGTACACGCGTGTGACAATGAAGGTAGCGCCGGTGCAGGTGCCTGCATTGTTTATCGTAAATACATTGATTTTGTTGGGCAGTAGTTACACAATGGTGCGCGCGCGCAAATGCTACCTGATGGACCACACAGAAGGTTATCAGCAAAACCTGCGTTACACCATCTGGTTATCGTTCCTGTTTATGGTCATGCAAACAGTGGCGTGGATTTGGCTTTTTAAAAATAACATCGGTCTAAATACTTCTACCACAGCAGGTTATCTGTACCTGATTTCATTTGTGCATCTGGCGCACGTGGTGGCGGGTTTGCCGTTTTTATACCTGTTTTACCATACAGCCAAAAAGAGGATGATTGACCCGGTGACGGTGCTGGTGTATTTTTCTGACCCTGAAAAACGACTTAAACTGCGCTTGCTGACGGTTTACTGGCATTTTTTGGATGGCTTGTGGGTTTATTTGGTGTTGTTTTTTGGGGTGAATTATTTGATTTGATGTCGGATATTAAGCATACAATCATTTTTTCCGTTGAATGGTAAATCCAGAAATCTTCTGTTCAGGATTTGAGGTTAAATTTGCACGGATTTGTAATGCTTAAAAACCGATCAATATTCGCCCGACATCATGAAAAAGCCATACCTCATTCTGCTGTATTTCTTATGCTTTAATATTAGTTTATTCGCGCAGCCAAAGCGCTATTTCGTAAATCCTGACGCAATTGGACAAAATAACGGCCTCAACTGGCAGGATGCGTTTACAAAATTGAATAACGCATTAACTGCCGCCCAAGCCGGAGACGAAATCTGGGTTGCGGACGGAATTTATTACGCCTCGGAAACCTCGTACCGAAACGATCATTTCGAACTTGCTTCCGGTGTAAAACTGTTTGGCGGTTTTGCTGGTTCGGAATCAAGCCTGAATGAGCGCCAACCGAATCTCTATCCAAGCATATTCGACGGCGATATCAATACCCCGAATGACAGCACCGATAATAGTTACAACCTGCTTTATTTGGCAAATCCCGACAGCAATACGGTCGTGGATGGTTTTGTATTTCGAAACGCCCTCGCAAATCGCACGGCAGCCGGTTCAACAGAGTTGGGGGCCGCCGGCGCCGCATTGTACATTATGGCAGAAACCGGTTCGGCCTATCCTTTGATTCGGAACTGCATTTTTGAACATAATACGGCGAATGGCGACGGCGGTGCGGTGTACATTAACGGCAACGGCGTTAATTCATCCGTAGCGCCGGTGTTTGAACATTGCCGGTTTTCATACAACCGAAGTTTATTAAACGGCGGCGCCCTTGCGCGCAACGGCGGAAGTCGTGTGGACCGCCCGCGCGACATAGATCATTGCGTATTTGAATACAACCGATCTAATAAAAGAGGTGGCGCCATATTTTTTAAGGATGCACCAGGAAAGGATACGTTTGATATTTATTATACAAAATTTGATTTGAACTTTGCCCCCATAAACCCGGTAGCCGGTGGCGAGCAATATGGTTCAGATCTTCATCTTTCCAATATGCGGTTTTCCGGTTCTACTACACTCGCGATAAAACACTGTGAATTTTATCGGTCTATCAAACAATTAGGCGCGAGCGATGATTATTTTGATAGTGGAAATCTCACGTGTATGATTGATTCGGTATATTTTGGTACAGATGCGAATATTGAAACAGAAGGTGTTGGATGGGGTAAATATATTATTCAAAACACGGTATTTGAACGAAATGCCATGATTAATGGATCAGATGCTGAAACTTCAGATATTTGTTCACTAAAAAATATTCAAGTTAAAAATAATTCACAGGCAATAATTAAATTCCAAACAAAACTACTTAAGGTTGATAATTTTATTTTATCAAAAAACAATTTAAACTCTACGATCAATCAGTTTGGTTATCTCCCCGGCGAGTCAATGCGTGTAAATAATTTTTTGGTTTATTCCAATGCGCAGCCGGGCCAGGATGAAGGTTTTACTTTTAGCAATTTTGCGTTTGACTCTACCTCTTCTATCAGCATAAAAAATGTAACCGCCTACAATACGTTCATTCATTCAGTATCTGATACGTCAAGGGTATTCAATTCAATTTTTGCAGGCGATTACCCTGAATTAATAATACCGCCGCCACCTTACTATTTCACTTATAAATATACTTTATACGACCATAATATTTTCATCTTCGCGGACACGATCACAACTAAATGGGTACAAACCAATAATTTGTGGTCAACTGACCCACAGTTTGTTGATCCTGCGGCCGGCGATTTTCGCTTGAAATCTTGTTCGCGCGGCATCAATGCAGGCTTTAACATCGTCACGAACCACACAACGGATCTTTTGGGTAATCCGCGCATCCGTTTTGATAAAGTTGATATAGGGGCATTTGAAATGGGTGATCTTGAATTTGCCACCCCGGCGACTATAACCGGGGCCTGTATCGGCAGCCAAAACGGCGAAATCGACCTTTCCGGTTTGGATTTATGCCCGCCTGCCGTGTATCATTGGAACGGTTTTCCAGACAATAATACAGCAGTACAACCTGAATTAGCCCCCGGTCCATATCATATCACCGTGACCGACAAACGCGGTCGCTCCGTTGACCTCACGATACAAGTACCAGCCTTAGATCCGCCTGTTGCAAATGCGGGTGCGTCTCCGGTTCATTGCGGCGATACGTTGGGAGGGGCCGCTTTTGCCCATGTTTCAAATGCGCCCGCGCCTTACCTGTACAATTGGGGCGCAAGTACCGATAGTGTTTTCACTGGCCTTGCCGCAGGTAGTTACACCGTAACTGTTATGGATGGCCGGGGTTGTACGGCGACCGCAACGGCGCAAGTGGGGCTAAGCGGCAGTTTAAATGTTCAGGTGGGTGTAACGCCGATATCCTGCTTTGGGGCAGCCGACGGAAGCCTGACAATTACGCCGATGAACGGCAAAACGCCGTTTAATTGGGTTTGGAATAACGGCCCGAACGGCCCCTCAAACACATCGCTCACGCCCGGAACGTACACCGGAACCCTGTCTGATGCTTTTAATTGCAACATACAATGGATTTTGCCTTTAACTGAGCCTGATCCGCTTTCATTCAATCATATCATTGAGGCTGCTACCGGAGCATTCAATGCCGATGGCGAAATTCATCTTGACAGTATGCACGGAGGAACACAACCCTACTCGTTTAATTGGAGTAACGGCCAAACCGGTGTAAATCTTTACGGATTATTGCCCGGCACCTACCGCGTTACCATGACGGACGAGCATCAATGCGCGTTGATTCGTGACATTGAAGTACCATTTGTAGTAGCCGCTTCCGAATCAAATAAGCGCCCATTTGAGTGTCGTATTATTCCGAATCCGGCAACTTCAGACGCCTGCTTCTTGAAAGGCACTGGCCAGGGCAATATGACGATTCAAATTTTTGACGGTTCGGGCCGAGTAGTCTATCACGATACATGGTACAGCCAGCCGGATGTTCCTTTTGAAAGAAAACTTGATTGGGCATTGCCCGCCAGCGCGTATCCTTGGCGCGTAACTGGGACAAATCGAAGCGTTTCAGGCGTTTTAATCACTAAAGGCAATTAAAACCGAGTTAAACATCATTATTGAATCACAAGCTTGTAGTTGTACACGGAATCTTCTTTTCGAATAATGAGTTGATAAATACCCTTTGGCAAATGCGATCCGTCAAACGGAATGCTGTTAACACCAGGTTTTAACACCACATCTATTGATCGAACAACGCGCCCCGGCGGATCAATCAATTGCAAATGCAAATCGGCGCTACCGGATGAATGTAATAGTTTCACTATAAAATCACCCGCAGTCGGGTTGGGTACAATCTCTACCGTAAATGCCGGAGCCGCCTGCTCGCTTGTGCCAACGGTTGTCAGCACCGTTTTACTTGTTGCCGTACTTCCACAGGCATTTGTCGTCGTCAGTTTGACCGTGTAGGTTCCGGCACTGAGGTAAGTGTGTACCGGATTAACTTCGCTGCTAAAACTACCGTCACCGAAATCCCAGGTATATTGATCGGCATTGGTGCTTGTATTTGAGAAAC
>JBAXTB010000046.1:0-22925 GCA_037130425.1 Bacteroidota bacterium | reverse complement strand
CAAAAAAGTAACGCCGCCCATTATAAGCTTGTACGTTACGGGTTATCTTTGCCCCATGTTTCCTCGTCTCCTCATTTTCCTGTGTTGTTGCGCCTGCGTTGCGCCTTTGCGCGCGCAAACTGCCGCCAATCCCTTTGAATTGAGCAGCCGACTGCCCAAAGTCGATCCGAACGGCGTTGCAACGCCCGTGGTTGTCAACCCCTTTGACGTGATGAAACACCGGGCGCCGGGCGTTTCCAAGGCATTGGTGGAAAACGAAACTACACCATTCAAGCCTTTTTCCATCCTGCCACGCGGCGACGGGTTGCAACAAAGTACCCTGTTTTGGGTACTGATGTTCATGTTCGCATTCCTGGCGTTTTCCATTGCGGCCAATCGAAAAGTGGTGGGCAAAGCATGGCGCGGCTTTTTGAACGACAGTTCGCTCACCTTGGCGCAGCGCGAAGCCGCCGGTTTCATCGGCAGCACGCCTTATTATTTGGTGTACGCCAGTTTTTTATTGCAGGCGGGCATGTTCATTTTCTTAGTTGCGCGATTTTTTAGCCCCAAATCCTTCAACAACCTGCCCTTCCTGTTGATGTGCGTGGCAGCGGCTTTGGTCGTTTTCCTGTCAAAACACGTCATGTTAAACATCGCCGGTTGGCTTTATCCCTTGGGAAATACGGTACAACGCTATAATTTTTTAATCATCGTGTTCAACTGCATTTTGGGCCTTTTTTTGATTCCTTTCAACCTTTTACTGGCTTTTGGCGGCGATTTTGAAGGTTTATTGGTGTTTTGGACCCTTGGTTTGGTGGCCATTTTTTATATTTATCGATCCATCCGGGCAAGTTCTATCGGTTCAAAATATTTTGCCGATGACCAATTCCACTTTTTATTGTACCTTTGCACCGTCGAAATCGCGCCGGTACTTTTTATTGTTAAACTGGCGATGACCCAGACGAACTAAAGCTTGAAAATTTGGGTTTAGGTTGTATCCGAGACTCGATATACCGCTCAGGCTTACAACATTCAACCTACGTTGATCAACATCGAACAAATTTCACATAAATTCAACTCCCGAATGTCTGCAACCGCTGCACCTGTTCAGGAAGACAACTACAAGCGCGTCCAAAATATCCTCATCTCCCAACCCAAACCGGTACAACGCTCTGCTTACGACGAATTGGAGAAAAAATTCGCCGTCCGCATTGATTTTGTTCCGTTTATGACGTTGGAAGGCTTGACGGAAAAGGAGTATCGCAAAAATCGCGTCTATCCGAACGATTACACAGCCATCGTTTTCACCAGCAAACACGCGGTGGATCATTTTTTCAGGTTGTGCAGCGAACTCCGAATTAAGATGTCGGAGGACACCAAGTACTTCTGCGCAACCGAAACGATTGCTAACTACCTGCAAAAGTTTATCATGTTCCGCAAACGCAAGGTGTTTAACGGTACAAAATCCATTACGGAACTGAAATCCTACATCCTGCGCAACAAGGAAGAAAAGTTTTTCCTCCCTTGCAGCGACGTAGGCAATCCTGAAGTCACGGTATATTTCAAGGAATTGAAGGTGCCGATTCAGGAAGCCGTGATGTACCGCGCTGTAAATACTGATTTGACTGAACTAAAAGATATCAAGTACGATATCATTGCCTTTTTCTCAGCCCTGGAAATCAAGTCCATGTTTGAACAGTTTCCTGATTTTAAACAGGAAGACCGCCGTATCTGCGTATTTGGCACCTCGGCCCTCAAAGCCGTAACAGATCGGGGTATGACCGTTCAAATTCAAGCTGGCACGCCCGAAGCGCCGTCTATTGCGGTGGCCTTGGAAACGTATTTGAAGACGTCCAACAAGGTGTAAGGCGATTTTTTCAGGTATTTTTTAAAAAGCACAAAATCTTGATCTTCAGGATTTTGTGCTTTTTTTATGCCGCTTGCGAGGGGATGGGACGCAGATGACACAGACCCTTGCAGGGCGCAGATTTAAAAGGATTTGCCGATTGAGAGGGGAATATCATTGATTTTAAGGATTTTAAATTACATGATTTAAGATTACATGATTTAAGATGGAGGCACATATTTCTGTTTTTTGTGGTTGTTGCATTTGAATTTGCAACGAAAACAGGCATAACGGACAAGTATTGGCTTTCGTAATACCAAGCGTTATCCAGCCATCTAAAATCTTAAATCATGTAATCTGTAATCTTAAATCCTTCAGCCATTACATTCCCCTCGCAAGCGGAAAATCCTTTTAAATCTGCGCCCTGGAAGGGTCTGCGCAATCTGCGTCCCATCCCCTCTCAATCGGGAAATCCTTTTAAATCTGCGCCCTGTAAGGGTCTGCGTTCATCTGCGTCCCATCCCCTCTCAATCGGGAAATCCTTTTAAATCTGTGTCCTGAAAGGGTCTGTGTCATCTGCGTCCCATCCCCTCGCAATCGGGAAATCCTTTTAAATCTGCGCCCTGACAGGATCTGCGTCATCTGCGTCCCATCCTCTCTCAATCGGGAAATCCTTTTAAATCTGTGTCCTGGAAGGGTCTGCGTTCATCTGCGTCCCATCCCCTCTCAATCGGCAAATCCTTTTAAATCTGCGCCCTGTAAGGGTCTGTGTCATCTGCGTCCCATCCCCTCGCACGCGGCCCCCCCCAACATCCCGGAAGATTTTTTTGCACATCCCAATCCCTTTCCTACCTTTGTTTTGTCCATTCCCTTGGATCTAATTGCCTTTATGCCGACCGAATCCACCCAGTCTGCCGGAAATATTGCATCCGGCGCACAGTTAACTGAAATGTACCAGACCATCGCCCGAAAGGTGAAGGAGGGGGCGTGCGTGCTTTTTTTGGGGCCAAGTGCGGTAATGGCCAAGGGCCAAGACGGCCAGTTTAGCCCGGTGACGGATCTTTGCGCCCGTTTTTTGGCCGACAAATACAATCTCGTACTCAATCCGGGCGAAGAATATTCTCTGCCTTTTGTCACCAGTACGTTGCGCATTCGCAACCAGGCGACCGACAGCATGTTGCAGGACGATGTGGCCAATTTTTACAAGGATTTGGCAGATAAAGCGGAGTTTCATCCTATGCTGGAACAACTGACAGATCTGAAATTCCGAATTATCATCAATACTTCGCCGGATACGTTTATTGCCCGCTTTTTTGATGAAATCGCGCGTGCCTACCAATCGGATTTTTACAATTGGTACAAACCGGTACAGGGTTTTAGTTTCGATTTTGAAAAAAATCCCAAAGTGCTGATTTATAATCTTTTAGGCACGTATGAAAAACCGGAATCGCTGGTGTTGACCTACAAACATCAGTTGGCTTATATCAAGAAAATCGTAAGCGAACAACAAAACGAACGCTTACCCGACGCGCTCACCAACGCATTCAAGGATTTTCGTTACCACTTGTTTTTAGGTTTCGATTTTGAAGACTGGAACCTACGCCTGCTGCTTGATACCCTGTACAAAAACGTGCGGGACAACATTCAGCCCTATTCATACCCCATCAAAGGCGAGCGGGAAACCGGCCCGGATGCCCGCGTCTTTTTTCAAGGCGAATTCAGTATGCAATTTCCGAAAATTGACCTGGTGACTTTTGTCAATACGCTTGTTGAACAATATAAAAACCTTGACAATCAACCCGCAGGAACTGCAAATGTGGAACAAGCCCGCGCCAAGGCTTTGCTGATTTACAATGAAACCACCGACCAAGACGGCGCTGAATTGTTGCGTAAACACCTGAAAACCATCAATGTACAGGTACTTACCCCGCGCGATGCCGTCGGACAGGGCGATGTGGAAGCCTGGATTCGCCAAACACTCGACCAGTGCCAAATCGTGATGCCCTTGCTGAGCGTCGATTTTTATGATGCAACGGGAAATCCCGGTTTGCCCCTGCTCGACGAAATCGTGGCGCGCAACAACCCGCGCAAACAATTTCTGGTAATGCCGGTCATCCTTAAATCCGTGACCCTCGAAGGCCCGGTGAGTCAGATGGACAGCATTCGCCCCTTAGATCGCCAACCCGTTTTAGGCGCAGGACAGGAGCAAAAATATATTGCCGAAATCATAGACGGCCTCAAACGCTATGTCGATAAATTGCCCCGGATATGAGTACGCCAATCGCCAGCTTTCCACGCCGTTATCCCGGCCTCAAGCCTTTCGAGCGCGCCCAAAGTGGGGTGTTTTACGGGCGTGAGGAAGACATACGCCGCTTGACAAACTTAGTGTTGCGCGAGCGTTTGGTATTGCTTTTTGCAAAATCGGGTATCGGCAAAACTTCGCTGTTGCAGGCTGGTTGCGCCCCTGAATTGGAACGGCAGGAATTTGCGCCGGTGTTTTTTCGGGCCGACAAAACAGATGTGCCGATTTTGGACACCATTCGGGCGGTTTTAGAGAAAAATGCCTTGGTCAGCGGCCACGACGGCACCGACGAACGTCCCGGTATGCACCAAACGCTCTGGGAGCAAATGAAGCGCCATGAGTTCGACCTAAACGGTTTGCCCGCCACGCCGGTGCTCGTATTTGATCAGTTTGAAGAGGTGTTTACCCTCGGCCATAGCGAAGAAAGTCGCCGTCGTTTTTTGATTGAACTCGCAGAATTGGCCAACGAAACCATGCCGGAAGAAATCCGGAGCAATCTGTTATCCGAATACCAGCAAGGCAAAAAAGAAGCCACGGTCGAAACCATGCAATGGTGGGAACATCAACCCGATTTGCGCATCATCATCTCCATCCGCTCTGATTTTTTACATTTATTGGATCAAATCAGCACGATTATACCGGGTATTTTGCGCAATCGTTACCAGTTGCAGCCCTTGAGCAGGGAAAAAGCGCGGGTTGCCATTATGCAGCCGGCCTGTGCGGAAGGCACGTATGCAAGCGCGCCGTTTACCTATTCAGAAAAGGCGCTGGCTGAAATGGTGGACTTTTTGGCGGGCCAAAATGTAAGCGGCAGGCAATCAAAAGAGGCGGACGATACCCAGCAGCCAAAGCAAAAAGACGAAATTGAAACCGTTAACCTCCAGATCGTTTGTCAGGATGTGGAAGAACGGATTATTGACGATCAAAAACCGGATAACTTTGAGGTTGATCCCAATTTTTATGGCAATATCGACGGTTTACAGGCTTCAATACGCAATTTTTACTTAAATCAAATACGCGCCTTCCCCAAGGCTTACCACGAACGTATCCTGCAAAAAGCCCAATACGGCGTCCCGATTTCTGATTTGGACAAAACCTTGACCGCAAATTCGCCAGAGTTTTTGATGGCATTGGCGCAGCGTTTAATTGAGGAAAATCTGGTGACTTCCGGCAATCGCCGCAACAGCGTGGTTGATGATACCTTGCTTGATACCTATAATGTCAGCCCCGATTTTTTAGATACGCTGGTTGATAAAAGCCGGTTGTTGCGCAAAGAACCCCGTTTGGACGATTTTTACTACGAAATCAGCCACGATACCTTGTTGCCGGCCATTATTGAATCACGGGATGACCGGCGGCAGGCAGAGGACGCAAACAAGGAAAAGGCGGAATTGGAAATCAGGTTGCAAGCGGAAGCTAAGCGCCGGGAAGCAATGGAAGTTGAGTTGCGGATTGCACGCCAGAATCGCAAAATAGCCCGCCTCGTTTCGGTCGCTTCTTTAGCGGCTTTGTTGGTGGTGGTCGCATTCGGGATTTGGGGCGCCAGCGATTATGTGAAATCCGTGCGGGAAGAATTGCGAGATACGCAAGACAATGTGCGCAATGAGTTTTTTGGCGCGGCCATACCGATTTACGAAAAAATGCAGGCCAATCCGCGCAGGCGCTGGGTGCTCAAGTGTATCGCAGGCGCTGATGTAGGCGACGGGCTTAAAAAAGCGCAACAACTTCAAAAACGCTATAACGTCATCATTGACAGTGTGATATACGGCGACCGCTTGTTTTTTATCCAGAAGGACTATGCCGGGGCTTTGCGTTGTTACCATCATGCCAAGGACACAACGGATGCTTATTTTGAGTTAAATCGGCTGTTATCAACTGAAACTGGCCGGGGAAATGCCATAAATTGGGTAGTAGATACCGCGCATATTCGTCAAAAATACACCACCATCGGTCAGCGGATCGAAAGCGCGCAACAGATTTTAATTACCCAATTTGATGTGGAACAAAACGACTTCGAGGCATTTAATGAAGCGCAGGCCTGGAATCAGGCCGTATTGAGTTTAAGAAAAATGAAAAAACTGCTTCCTCAGCACCCCGATGATGTCAATAAATTGAGGAAAGAACTGAACCTTAATGAAGATCCCAAGTTATACGTTATCCGGGAAATGAAACGTTGTTCAGACTTGCTGCGAAAGCGCGGCATTAATATTGTGGACTAATGGAATGAAATTTGGTTTCCAACCATTTTATTACCCTTCAAAGAAACTATCTTTGCCGCATTATTACAAAAACTACTTCCGCCTTGGTTCAGGGCACTAAAACTAACATAATGGTCAAAATTCTCGCCAATGACGGCATTCATCCGGATGGCCGGCTTCTGCTTGAGGAAGCAAATTATATCGTTGATGATGATAGAATCCCACAGGAAGAACTCGTTGATCGTATTGCAGAATATGACGTGCTGATCGTGCGTAGTGCTACTAAAGTGGATAAAGCCGTGATCGATGCCGGTAAAAACCTCAAGATCATTGCCCGCGGCGGCGTTGGTCTTGATAACATCGACCTCGAATACGCGCAAGCAAAAGGTATTCAGGTGTTTAACACCCCGAATGCTTCCTCCAAAGCGGTTGCGGAACTCACCATCGGTCACCTGTACGCCCTCGCGCGCATGTTAAACCGCTCCAACCGCGAACTGGCTGCCGGCGCTGATTTCAAAAAACTCAAAAAGGCTTACGAAACCGGTTTCCAGGTGCGCAATAAAACCCTCGGCATCGTCGGTTTTGGCCGCATCGGTCAGGAAGTGGCGAAAATTGCCCTCGGTATCGGTATGTCCGTGCGCGCGCATGACCCATTTGTGCAGGATGCAGAAGTTGGAATCGCGCTGAATGATTTCCCAGACATCAAGTTAGGCGTTAAAATCTACACCGAATCATTAGACAAGGTGCTGCGCGAGTCTGATTTTATCACCTTCCACATTCCCGGCGTAGGCAAACCGCTCATCGGCGCCGACGAACTGGCTAAAATGAAAAAAGGTGTGTTTGTCATCAACACAGCCCGCGGCGGCGTGATCGACGAGCAAGCACTGTTGGCTGCCCTCGAAAGCGGCCAGGTGGCAGGCGCCGGTTTGGACGTATTTGAAAACGAACCAACGCCGAATGAAAAATTACTAAAACACCCTTGCGTTTCCTGCTCGCCGCATATCGGCGCCAGCACCGTAGAAGCGCAAAGTTATATCGGTATGGAATTGGCGGATAAAATCCTCAATTTCTTCGGCGACGACGTATAGGTAAGGGAAATAAACCCTGTCTGGGATTTAAAAAACAAGGGCACGAAGATTAGTCCAAGGTGTACAAATGTTTGTTTGTCAAATATTTGTGTTCTTTGGGTGGGCTTTGTGCCCTTTGTGTTTAAACCAAACAGTCAACGTATGACGCCGCGCGCTCAATCGAAAGTAGCGTACATAATAAATCGGTGGTACGGCATTTGATTTGGAATCATTGGGGCCAATTCGTATATTTGGCCCTGCCGCCGCGCTTTGGTCAATTGATTAATTAAATATATCAAATTATGAATTCGTCAAACACCACTTTCCGAAATTGCAGTTTGCTTCTTGGCTTGCTGCTTTTTTCCGCCACCCTATTTTCACAGGATTGTAAAATTCAAATAACCGCTCCGGAGCAGGGTAGCCCAATTGATGGAGAAGGATTGGTAAGCGGAAAAGTTTTATTACCTCCCAATGGACATGTTTGGCTTCTATCGCACAAAGTTGGTTTTAGTGGCTGGTGGCCTCAAGGAAACGGCGCTGCTCAGGTTATTGGAGAAGATTGGGATGTTTTGGTTTATTATGGAAACAAAGGCGATTATGGAAAATTCGAAGTAATTGCAATGGTCGTTGACAACCAAACGCATCAGGATTTAAAGAATTGGGTTAAAAACGCCCCCAAAACCAATCCGCCTTACCAGCCAATAGCATCATTGCCGGCTTCGATGGAAGGGTGCCCATTGGCAAGGTTAAGGGTTGAAAAAAAGCAAGAGTAAATCGAAAAACTAATCCTTGCGCCTCGCTTGGTCTTCCGTTCTTCCCGCGTTTCCATTTCCTCACGCTCGATGTTCCGCTGCCGCGCTTGTGTCTCAACCAAGCGCACGCAACGCGCGATGCTAATATATTCACAATCAATTTCTTATAATGCTTAACCACGCACGGAAGTTGCGCTTGGCCGAACCTGCCCCGTATCACAGATCGGGGAAGACACAAGCACGGCGGTAGGGGATTGAGCGTAGAAGGAGCGAAGGCCACGCGTGGCGGACGCAGTCAAAGTATTTTGCCCCGCGCTCGATCGAATGTAGCGTAATAATGAATCTGTGGTACGGCATTTGTTTTGGAATCATTGCGGCTAATTCGTATATTTGCCTTATGAATACGGGCGAAAAATACCATTTGGATATTAAAATAGACCGCTTAACCAATAGCGTTCAAAATACAATTTCCGGAGACAGCTTCGCTACAGAAATACACGAGGTTGTCAACTTCGATTTAAAAACAATTACCAAGTCATCAGGTTGGGCGTTCGATTGGAAAGCGGAATTAAAAATGTCCGATCGTTCTGTTTACAAATTGACGATTGTTGACAACCCTAATATCATTCAGGGCTTAGCAAGTGTCAGTGACTATCTTGATCATTTTTACCTGCATCTCGTAGAAAGTGCACCTTTTAATCGAGGAAGGAAAAAACTATACGCGGGCGTTCCAGGGAATTTGTTTGCTTTTGCTTGCAAACTTTCATTGGATAAAGGCTACCAAGGGTTTGTTACTTTTCAATCAAAAACAAAATTGATTGAGCACTATGAGAATGCCATTGGCGCTACACATGTTGGTGGACATAAAATGATCATTTTCCCCAATGCTGCTTTGAAACTTATTAAACAATATTTTAAAATATAAGAATATGGGCTACATTCAAGAACCCGCAGGTGTCGATCTAGTCGTTATTCCAATGCCGCTATCTGAAGAGGATCGCATGGAAATCAGCGCCATTATTGCCCATTACAAAAATACAGGCGAAATGCCGGAACCGGCTCCTAATCCCAATGTGCAAAAGAAGAAGAAATCCAGTAATTTAGAAAAAGAAAAGTCTGCGGAAAAGCGGGCGCGGAAAAAGGGAGTATTGGTTTCGAAATCAGGTAAATAAGCGCTGGGTTGTTTATCTGTGCCCTGTCTTAATTCTGTATCATACCCTCGCTTGGTCTTCCTGTCTTCCCGCGTTTCCATTTGCTCACGCTCGATGTTCCGCCGCCGCGCTTGTGTCTTCCCCGTATCAAAGATCGGGAAGACACAAGCGCAGCGGTAGGGGATTGAGCGTAGAGGGAACGAAGACCACGCGCGACGGAAAAACTTTTTGGTGAAAATTTACGCCTCAAACAACTCAAAAATCTCCTCCAATTCATCAAACGACTTCACCCCAACTTTCTCTTCCTCACCCCCGGTCAGGTTCAAACCCGCCGGTTGAAGCGCGTCCATGATTTCAGGCAGCAAGGAAGGCAGAACATGCGGGTTCAGCAACACCGGAAACCGTGCGCACAATTGTTGTAGCGTTTCCCGCTCGCGGGGCCATTGCTCCGTTGATACATCCAAAATAAAATACGCCACTTTAGGCGCGGCTTGTTCCATGAACGCAAACGCCGACGCCAAATCCGTGTCAATATGCAATAACACCGTGTAACCCTCGAACAAATCGAGTTGGTTCCCATGCGCCGAAGCCCGCAACTGCACGCCTTCCAGCGTAAAAAAATCGGCGGCCTCGCGGACGATACGCGCGGGCGTGACGGCATATTCCCCTACGATTTTCGGGCCTTCCACCCATTCCCGCATGGCCTTCATATACATCGGGTCGAGGTAGCCTTCCGTGCCTTCTTCAAGGTTAAAACCTAAAAAATCGACTTCTTTGGCCGCAAAATAGCGGGCGTCCGTCAAATTCGTAGTGCGTGCGGCTTTAATTATCGGATTTCCCATTTCCGCGTTTTGAAAAAACGAATCAACAAATAAATCAGCAAACCCGCCGGGCCAGCCACCATCGTTAGCAGCAGGGGCGACACCACCAACAGGTGCGGGATTTTCTCCTGGCGGCTGTCGTGTACCTGCCATATCCCCACCAACAGACAGAACGACAAGTAGTTGAGCCAGCCTGTGAGCAGCATGGATTGACTTCTGAACAGGTTGGTAAAGCCTTCAAACGTCAATAAGGTGCCGCTTTCGGCCGGATCCGTCAGAAACTTAAAGGTAAACCAGGTAGCGACCAACAACAACAGAATGGCCGAACCGAACGCAATCCGCTCTGTATCCCGCCAGCGCGGCAGGAAAATCAGCAGCGCCCAGGGGATAAAAATCAGGAAACTGGCGTACCAATAGAAATTTTCAGGCGTAAACATAGCTTACTTTATTTCACAATTTTCAAACTCAAATCCAAGGGATGCGACGAATGCGTGAGGGCGCCCGCCGAAACGTAGTTCACACCCGTCATGGCGTATTTGCGCACATTGTGCAGCGTAATACCGCCCGATGCTTCCGTTTCAAACTTGCCGTCGACATGCGCTACGGCTTCCATCAAAATCGGAATTTCAAAATTATCAAGCATAATACGTTGAATGCCACCGATTTCCAGGGCTTCATGCAATTCAACCAAATTCCGTACTTCCAAGGTAATACCAAGGTTCAAATCCCGTTCCTTCAGGTACGCGTGCGCACGCTCGATGGCTTTTTGCACACCGCCGGCCGCATCTACATGGTTATCTTTAATCATCATCCAGTCGTACAGGCCCCAGCGGTAATTTTCGCAGCCGCCGATTTTAACTGCCCATTTTTCCAAAAAGCGGATCAATGGCGTGGTTTTGCGCGTATCCAGCACTTTTACAGGCAAGTCGCCCACTTCAAAAGCAAAACGGCTCGATAGGGTAGCGATGCCGCTCATGCGTTGCATGGCATTGAGCACCAAACGTTCGGCCTGCAAAATGGCTCGCGTGTGGCCTTCCACTTCAAACGCCGTTTGGCCGTACAGCACATCTTCGCCGTCTTGTTTATGCACGGTAACGGTGCTGCTTGGGTCTACAAACTGAAAAATATGTTGGGCCAGTTCCACCCCTGCAATCACGCCGTAGTCCTTGATTTTCAGGACGGCGCGGCTGCGGCTGTCGGCCGAAATCGTTGCTAAAGAAGTATGATCGCCTTCGCGGACATCTTCATGCAAACCTGCTACGATGAAGTCCTTAATGATATGGTCGGTAATTTGTGTCGGCCTTGAATGCATGTTTTTTTCAAAAATAAAATTGGTCAATGATATACGACACAGACGTCGTTGGTGTCAATTTGTTTTCCATTTGATGTTGCAACCGCCGGAGGGCCGTTGTACTTCGGGCGCTGCCTTGCCGGCTAAAACGGCTTCGAGCGCTGCCCGCAAATCAGCGCCGGTGGGTGCCAAGGGATTGCGTTTTGGGCGACTTTCATCGAGTTGACCCCGGTAAAAAAGCCGTAAATCGCCGTCAAACACATAAAAGTCAGGTGTACAAGCGGCGTCATACGCACGCGCGACCTCCTGGTTTTCGTCGTAAAGATACGGAAAGGTATAACCGATCGCGCGCGCTTGTTCGGTCATTTTATCGGGCGCATCGTCCGAATAGGCTTCAGCGTCATTGCTGTTGATGGCCACAAAGGCTACGCCGCGCGCCTGAAATTCGCTTGCAATGCGCACAATTTCATCGTTCACATACAGCACATACGGGCAGTGGTTGCACAAGAACATGACCACCGTTGCCTTGTTTGAAACAACATCCGCCAAATGCAAACGGCGGCCGCTCACGGTATCCTGCAAATAAAAATCAGGGGCTTTGGTGCCCAAAGGCAACATGGTTGATTCGGTATAGGCCATTGTATTATGTTGATAGAGAATGGGTTATTGACAGGATTTGTTGATACCGCCGGCGTAACGCTCCACGGCTTTAATGCCCACGGCTGTTTCGGCGCCTTTGAATCCGCTAATCATTTCGTTGTTTACAACCTGCAAATATTCAGTCAGCAAAGGTTTTGAAACGGGCATGTACGACCAATGCCAACGCTCCTCGTTGTAGCCTTCGGGGCGTTGGGCGTCTTTCGCAGTATAGGGCTGACAAAAATTGTACTCATGGGCGTGTTTTACCAGCCATTCGTACAGTTTTGCGTAGCGGCCGCCCGGCTCAAATGCGGGATTGTTCAAGTCATTCAAATCAACATCGGTTCCCCAATGGTGCCGAGAAGTGCCCGGCATGGCCGAATATTCCATAATTTTCAAGGCGCGGGCTTCGGATTCGGGTGCATCTTTGGCAAAACGCGTCCATTTGCCCTCCCAAATATCCTTTTGCTGGCTGAACGTGCGGGTAGCCGATATGATTTTCAGTTTAATGCCTTCTTTAGCGGCTGCGTCGTACATTTTTTTAAACGACGCCAGCGCTTCTTTGCGCAGGTACATGCCAGGGCGATCCGTGTAAGGTTTGCCCACGGTTTCAAAGTCTTTGTTTGCCGTCGGGTCAAATTTGCCCATTAAATAATCAAGGTCTGCTTTGCGCGGCGCGGGTGATGCGCTTGCGGGCGGTGGCGCCACATTGGCTTGCTTTTGTTCCGGCACAGCGGCGTTATTTCCACAACCAAGGCCAAGGAGCAAACAAAAAATCAGCTTATTTTTTAGTATTTTCATGCCGTTTCAAACGATTCTATCACTTGTTTAAGGGCTTCTTTTGTGAAGGCCCCCGGTTCCCGCCAAAGTTCCACGCCGTTTTTATACAACATAAACGTGGGAACACCCATGACTTTCATGGCTACGGCGAGATCAAGATGTTCGTCTACATCAAGTTTTACGATTTTCAGGCGCTCACCCATCTCAGTAGCCAATTCATCCAGCGCAGGCATCATGGCTTTGCAGGGGCCGCACCAGGTAGCCCAGAAATCGAGCAGCACCGGCGTGTCGGAGTCGATGATATGTTGAATGGATGATTGCATGACCAAATAGTTGCTATTTAACCAATATTAACTGACAAAAAGCCTGTGAAGAGGTGTCATCTCCGACCAAAGGAGGAGGTGACATCTCTGAACGAAGATCGAGCGCGATTTTCGCTCAGAGATGTCACCTTCTCGTGCCTCGAAGAGAAAACCTCTGAACGAAGATCGAGCGCGATCTTCGCTCAGAGATGTCACCTTCTCGTACCTCGAAGATGACACCGCTTCGCTAAGTCAATAACATTGTGGGGTAATGCCCCAAAAACGCCGCAAGATAGGCAGGAGTATGTCCGTGCGACGATATTTTACCGGTAAAAACAACCCGCAGGCGTTTAAAATGTTGCGGCCCGGACAATCAAATGTGGGATAAGCGCTTAGTTTTGCGACATATTTAAACGAAACATCAACTTTTATCAACATGAAAAACATCCTCGATTGGGCGCTTCGCCTTGTAGTAGCAGGCATTCTGATTCAAACCCTGTATTTCAAATTTTCCGGCGCGGAAGAAAGCAAATACATTTTTTCAACCCTTGGCGCCGAACCTTATGGCCGCATCGGTTCCGGTGTTTTTGAATTGATTGCAGCGGTTTTGATTCTATATCCTCCCACCACGGGCATCGGCGCGGTATTGTCGCTGGGCGTTATCAGCGGCGCTATTTTGAGCCACCTCACCATCCTTGGTATTGATGTGCGGGGCGACGGCGGCTTGTTGTTTTACCTGGCATTGGTGGTTTTTGCCGGCAGTTTCATCCTTGCATGGACACGCCGTAGCAGCCTTCCGATTGTTGGGAAATGGTTTGCCTAAATTTCCATTTGAAGCCTGTAAGCGCTTGTCGGGCATTTTATACCCTTTCGCAATCGGTTTTGTACAGATGAAATGGTGCAAAACCGATTGCATTGGCATATAAAAGGGACAATTCATCGAAAAACAAACACCATAAAAAGCCGGATTCAAATACGCGGAACACTGTTAAAAATACTCAAAAACATCAGGGCGATTTTCAAGGATTGTGATATTTCAGCACCCAATTTGTCCTCAATCGCCCAGTCGCGCGGGTCGCGCTCGCGCAGGGTGTACATGTAAAATTTGCCGTGTGCGCGGTCATCCACCAGCCATTCATCAAATTGGGTTTTCCATTTGCTTTTCAAAATCAGGGTGACATCGTTGTCCGTGACCCGCCATTCGGAATAGTCATTGCCCCAGGCGGTGCGCATGGTAATCACGTTGCCGTCGTAGGAGCGCAGTTCCCATTGGGTGGGCAGGTCTTTCCATTTCACCTTAATCGTGCCCTGTTCTTCACCGAGTTGGTAATCCCATTCCGACCAGTCGTCGCGCACGTTCAGCCAGCGGTGTTTTAGTTCGCCGTTGCGTGCTTCTTCCGGCGCGTCGCCTTCTTCTTCCGGCAGGGTAGTGTCGCGTGGGACGGAAGTGTATAATTCCCAAGCAACGAACGAATCGTTCCAACGGGTGCTTGCGCTGGATAATTTTTGGCCTTGCAAGGTATTAACAAGGCAAAAGAGCAGAAAAAAGAAGGGAAAACGCCCGAATGACATACCGTTTGTATTTAAAGTTGATAAACTACAAGTGGGCGCCTGATAAGCCTTTGATCGACCTATCAGACACCCACTTTTATACGCTAAAGCATTTGGACTTTCTCAAACAAGGCAATTAAAACGGCAAATCATCCATATTACCGCCAGTGGTTGCCGGGGGCGTCTCATTATAGTTCGGGAACGGATCAGCAGGAAAACGCTCATCGCTCGACGTTTTTGTATTGGTATTGCCGCCGCCTTCAGAACCGCCCGCACCGCCGCGTTGCATACGCCAGGCGTTCAGGTTGGTCAGGTATTTCCCGTTCCATTCCCGTCCGCGCAGGTCGAACGAAACCTTTACCATATCGCCTTCTTTATAATCATCCAACATGCTGCAACGATCCTGAACAGCCTGAAATTTAATCAGTTGCGGATAGTTGCCGTCGGGGACTTCCAGCACGAATTCGCGCGCCTGAAAGCTGGTTGATTTGGATTCGGTCGGGAATACGCGGTGTAATTTTCCTTCTACTTCAAAAGCCATTTTAAAAGAGATTGTGTGTTTAAAAAAGTGCTTATTTTAAGTGAAACAAGTATTCAAAATACCCCGGACGTTCCGGAGAAAGTACATAGTCAAACTTTTTGGCGACAATATACCGCTGATTCGTTGCACACAGGTAAAGTTCGGGCACTTCTTCGTGAATAATTTCCTGAAGCCGCAGGTACATTTTATTGCGGGCCTGTTCGTCTTCGGAAGCATTTATATCTTCCAATAGTTTATCAACTTCGGCATTTGAAAAACGGCTGCGGTTATCGCCATTAGGTGGCAAACTTTTTGTGTGAAGGATTTGGTAAAAATCATCCAAGCCGGTGTTCACATAGCCTGCACTTAAACCGAGATCAAAGGTGCCTTCTGTATATCGGGTAATCATGGTTGTAAGGCTAACAGACTCGACCACGAGATCTATACCAGCCTGTTTGTAAGAGTCATGTAAAGAATTAGTTGCCTCTTCAATATATTTAACGGTGTTTGCAGACATCAATTTAATCTGTAGTTCAGTCCGTGTTCCATCTCCAAGGTCTTTGTCTACAATACCATCGCCATTCGTATCCGTCCAACCGGCTTCAGCCAGCAGGGCTTTTGCTTTTGGAATGTCTAATTGATACAATGGAACGTTTTTATTGTAATAAGCCTTGACTGGATTGATCGGCCCGACAATCCGGCTCCCTAAACCCTGGAAAATTTTATTGAAAATATAATCGTAATCTGTTGCGTATGCAATCGCCTGCCGTACGCGCTTATCAGAAAGTTTCGGGTTGGCCATGTTGATCACTATGCGGTTATAGGATGGCGCCCAACCTTGTTCAAAATTGTAATAATTACTAATCGCTGTGTCGCTTTTCCATTGCAAAAATTTGGTAGCGTTCATGTTGTGCGCTAAATCAATTTCCCGTGTTTTAAGCATGGTTTCAAGCGTAGCATCGTCCATAATGAGACGGAATTGGATGGTTTTGGGGTAAGCAGCCAACATAGGGTATTGCTCACTCAATGTATTACCCCACCAGTTTTCTTTTTTTTCCAAAATAACTACCTGATCGGTTAATAACTTTAAACGATAAGGGCCGCTACCGCCAATAAAATTCAGGTCGTTGCTATATTTTGGATCAGCAAAATTATCAGCAAATGCTTTGAATCTGGGGTCTGCCAAGAGTTGTGAATCCGGTTTTTCTACCAAAAGTGCCGAAAGCGAAATATCCTTTAGGCTGTTATTAGGATCGTAGGTATAGGCAGGCATTATTGGTACCTGGCATACACTTTCCAATTCCAGGATGTAGGGCTTTTCAAAATAGATGCTGAACTTAAGCGGGTTTGAAGGATCAGTTTCAAATGCCTTCATCGTTTCAAAATAGCGTCTCCATTTTCCAAGTTCAGGAATGGCGCGTTGGAAAATCAATTTAAGCGTAAATGAGACATCGGCTGCCGTAACCGACGTTCCATTATCCCAGCGCGCTTCCTTCAGGATTTCAAAATCATAGACGTGCATACCCTTATACGCACCTTCTGTGACCATCCGCTTGGCTGGGATACTTTTGATCAAAACTGGTTGTAGTGTTGAGGTTCGGGGATCAAAGACTGCCAGTGTTTGTTGGATACGAGAGGCAATATTAAGGGTGTAAGCCGAAGTGGTCAAATATGGGTTCATACTTTTGGGCAAAGTGGGCAACTGAACCGTTATCTGATCCGGAGAAATAATTGGCTTGGGCCGAAGGGAAAAATAAACAATAACAACGAGGATTAAAGCAGCCGCCAGCATCAATAGCCGACGTGGTGAAAAAAAAGAATTGTTCATGGTTAATTAATTTTGGTGAAAATATTGTTGATTAAATTGTAATTACTCAAATAAACCGCGCTTTCCACTCCGGCCGGGGCAACATACATTGTTCCTGTTTGCCAAACCAACGGTAGCGATTGCGCGCAACCCAATTGTACACAGCGTTGCGTATAAACCTTGGAATAATTTTAAACACGATCGCCAAACGATACATTCCACCGAGCCTGTTTAAAACTTCCAATGCAGCGTCAGAACGGGTGTACAGCCGGTCGCCGTCAATCAACACCACGGTATCATACGCTTCGGGCGACAAACCGAATTGTTGTAGTTTCGCCTGGCCAGTCTCTGATTGTTGCGCCGCGAAACGAAAAACGCCCTTGCGATCGCGCAGGAGCACCCACTGAACGGAGGCGTTGCACAAGTTACAAACGCCGTCAAATAATAAAATCGGATGCGAATCTGCCATATTTTCCTGGTTGTTTGTATTAAATTATTGTATTAAATTGCTAATATCGTTGTTTATTGCACTGTCGGAAGGCATTGCCTTCATTTTTTGAGTATTTTTAAGCAAATTGCCCATGCCTACTGCCATTACGATCGTATTTGTCGGCATCACGATTTTCATGTCGCACTATTTTGCTTCTTTGTTCACCCGAACAAAAATACCGGATGTTTTGTGGCTTTTTACCATCGGGCTGCTTTTAGGGCCGGTTTTTGGTGTGGTACACCCGGCTGATTTTGGAGCAGTCGGGCCGGTTTTTACGACTATTACCCTTGTTTTTATCCTGTTTGAAAGTGGCATCGACCAACGTTTGGAACCCCTGATTCACTCCTTGAGCGGCACGGCCAAAATCACTACCTATAACTTTTTCGGAACATGTTTAGTTGCCGGCAGCATCGCTTATTTTAACACTGATCTCGGTGTTTTGCGCTCCCTCATGCTGGGTAGCATCGTGGGCGGCACTTCCTCGGCGGTGGTAACGACCCTGGCCCGGCAATTCCCGATGACCAAGCGCACCAGCACCATTCTCGTCCTGGAATCGGCGTTTTCCGATGTGTACACCCTTGCCGTCCCGCTTACTTTATTAACGGCCTACAAAATCGGGAAAGTGGATGTCGCTTTTGTAACCGGCCAGATGATCGCCGCATTTATCCTGGCAGCCATGCTCGGTATTGCCGGCGCCTTCCTTTGGAGTATCCTGCTCAACCGAATGCGTACCCTGCAAAATACGGTTTTTACGACGCCCGCATTTGTATTTATCATTTACGGCATCGTCGAATTACTCAATTATTCCGGCCCCATCGCGGCGCTCATGTTTGGCATCACCCTCGGAAACATTGATGTGCTGGGGCCGCCCATTATGAAAAACATTATTTCGCGCAAACCGATTTCGCTGACCGACAATGAACGCGCCTTTTTTTCGGAAGCCGTTTTTCTACTGCGCACGTTTTTCTTTGTGTACATCGGTATTTCCGTGCATTTGCAAGACTGGCAGCCCCTCATGCTCGGCGCCATCATCACCGCCGCCCTGTTCCTGATCCGCATCCCGATCGTGCGCATGTCGGTCCCGCGCGATACGCCGCGCAAAGACGCCGCTTTTATGGCCACCATGATCCCGAAAGGTTTGGGCGCGGCGGTACTGGCGTCATTGCCTGCTCAACAAGGCATAGAAGGCGGCGAAACGATACAATCGGTGGTGTTTTCCATTATCCTTTGCACCACGATTTTTACAACAATTTTGACTTTTTTAGTAGATAAAACGCCTTTAGCCGCCTTGTATGGCTGGATTTTCGGGTTGTTGGGTTTGGATAAGTCGGCGCCTAAAGATGCAGTCGAAACAACTGAAACAGTTGAAATTGAAACAATCGAAACGGCGGAGCAACCTCAGTCGGAAACGGATGAATCGTAAATTAGGCGTGTACAAAGGATTTAGTTAAGCCGAGACAACTGACCTCGGAGAGGTCAAATATTGGTAGAAATCATTGATATATAGCGGGTTTAGACCTCGGAGAGGTCCAACGTTGGTAAAACATCTACAATAAATACAACCAACGTTAGACCTCTCCGAGGTCCGTATAAATACCCGATTATCAATTGCTACCAATGTTGAACCTCTCCGAGGTTATAAGAGTATTCATTTAGTTCAAAATCCTTTGTACGCACCTGATCGGAAATCACAAATCCATTCGGAAATCGAACAAATCGTATTTCGGAAATAAAAAAAGCCGCTCAACTTGCGTCGAGCGGATCCCCAAAAAACCAAATGAAAACAATCTTCCTACTGTAATGTATCTTATATATCCAAGCGGATATTATTGTCTTTGCAATTGTGTCTTTTATACGCCGAGGCGAAATCGAAGTCACATCGTTTTGTAAAAAAAATAATTTTTACAGCGCCTCTCGAATTACGGTTTACTTTTGCTCTGCAACTTTCAACACAAAAAAATTCCTGCTCATGAATTCTATTCTTGTTACCCTGCATTCATATAACCGCTACCTGATTCTGGCGGCGCTGGTTTTCGTGCTGTACCGGTCCATCAGCGGCTGGTTGGGCAAAAAGCCTTTTGAAAATGCCGACGATAAAGCATCCTTGGCGCTGCTGATCGTGACGCACCTGCAACTGCTGCTCGGCTTGCTGCTATACGCTTTTTACAGTAACTGGACCCAAACGGCATTTGCCAATTGGGAGGTTGCCAAGAAAGACCCGATGATGCGCTACTTTGCCGTGGAGCACATTACTGCCATGCTGATTGCTGTCGTGTTGATTCAACTTGGTCGTACTTTTTCTAAAAAAGCCGCGCCAGAAGACAAACACCGCAAATTGGCAACCTATACCGGCATTGCAACCTTGATTATTGTTGCAACCCTGGCCCAAAAGGGTTTGTTGATCGGGTCGTTGGCAGCGCAGTAATTATTCTTATTGCTTCAGGATTTGAAAAATGCCGGTCGTTGTCGGAACTTTGCCGCCCCGATCGGCATTTTTATTTGTGAAATGTCGTTGACTTAAGCGTTGCCAAAGTCCTGAAAGGACGAAATCATCAGAATTGGGCATTGCCCAATTTAAAATGGACAAGATTTTGAAAAGCCCTGAAAGGGCGGAATCATACGTAACGCAGCATGATTTCGCCCTTTCAGGGCTTAGATCTCGCACTGCTTCGAAGGCACAGGGTGTTACCCTGTGTTAATGATTTCGCCCCTTTGGGGCTTTGAAAGCCTTAATCAATGAAATTGCCCTTTGGGGCTTTATGACATTGACTTAAACCGTTTAAAAAGAGGACAAACGACATGCAAAAGCCTAGTATTCCGGAAGGAACCCGCGATTTCGGCCCAGAACAGGTACGCCGCCGCACCTATATATTTGATACCATCCGCAGCGTATTTGTAAAATTCGGTTTTCAGCCGCTTGAAACCCCGGCTGTGGAAAACCTGAGCACCCTCACTGGCAAATACGGTGAAGAAGGCGACAAACTGCTGTTTAAAGTGCTCAACAACGGCGATTTCCTGAAAGACGCCACCGACGACGTGCTGGCGGCCAAAGATTCAGCCAAACTCACGACGCAAATTGCCAAACGCGGCCTGCGCTACGACCTCACCGTACCTTTTGCCCGTTACGTGGTAATGAACCGGGGCCAACTGACTTTTCCCTTCAAGCGCTACCAAATTCAACCGGTTTGGCGCGCCGACCGCCCACAGCGAGGCCGTTACCGCGAGTTTTTCCAGTGCGACGCCGATGTGATCGGTTCCGACAGCCTTTTGTTTGAGGCCGAACTGACCCAGATTTACGACGAGGCGTTCACACGTTTGAATTTGCCGGTCATCATCAAAATCAACAACCGAAAAATCCTGTTCGGCATCGCGGAGGCCGCCGGTATCCCGGATCGGTTTATGGATATGACCGTGGCCATTGATAAATTGGACAAAGTCGGCATTGAAGGCGTGCGCAAGGAACTGGGCGAACGCGGTATTCCGGACAGTGCGGTGGCTCAAATCGAACAAATCCTGAGCAATGCTTCGTTGGACGCCCTGCGACCGGCGTTTGCCAATACCGAAACCGGCCTTCAGGGCATTGCCGAACTGGAACGCGTATTCGACCTTTTAAGTAAAACAACCTTGCAAAACGAGGTAAAATTCGACATCACCCTTGCCCGCGGTTTGTCGTACTACACCGGCTGCATTTTTGAAGTGGCGGCCAAGGATTTCCAAATGGGCAGCATCGGCGGCGGCGGACGTTATGCCGATCTGACGGGCGTGTTCGGCGTGCCGGGCCTGTCGGGTGTGGGCGTTTCCTTTGGCGCCGACCGTATTTACGACGTGCTGGAAGGCAAAGGGCTATTCCCGGAAACGCTGGATGAAAGTGTAAAAATCCTGATCGCCACCTTTGATGAGGCGACTTTCGATTACGGTTTCAAGTGCGTGAGCCAATTACGCGCTGCCGGTATTTCGGCTGAATTGTATCCTGAACCCGGTAAATTGAAAAAACAATTCGAATACGCTGCCAAACGCAATGTGCCGTTTGTGGCCATTGCCGGGGAACAGGAAATGGAACAAGGGGTTTTGCAGGTAAAAAATCAAAAAACGGGCGAACAAAGCCAACTGGAGATAGAGGCGTTGATACAATTGCTGACTTAGAAGCGTAGCAGTTATTTTATTTTGAATTTTACAGGCAGGGTAAACTTTACCTTTAACGGAACGTCATCTGCTTTGCCAGGCTCCCAAACCGGCATGGAAGATAACATACGCACTACCTCTTCATTGCATCCATATTTAAGACCTTTAACAATGGCGATATCGCTGATTGTGCCATTTTTGTTTACGACAAAGCTGGCATAAACGATCCCTTGTATGTTCTTTTTGAAGGCTTTTTTGGGATAAGCGATGTTTTCTGAGATATAAGTCATCAATGCGTTTTCTCCGCCGGGAAACTGCGGTATCTGTTCAAAAGGGGTAAAGGCGCGCGGGGAACCGTCTTCCTCAAAACATTCGCCCTTGGGTTTCCCTTCGCCATCGTAGGTTTGTATTCTTTTTAATTTTCCCGAAGGATAGTAGGAGCGTATCTCGGTTTCCTTTCCATCGGTATATTGAATGGTTGCCTTCAAGGCTCCTCCGTCTTTATAATATTTACGGTGGGCGCCGAGCGGCTTTTCGGTTTTTGTCCCGTATCCTGCAAAAGCGCCTTCTTCTTGTAGGTTTCCGAGTTTGCCGTATTCTTTAACATAACTGGAATCAGGAGTAATATCCCGAATTTCATCATAAAAAAGATATTCGTCTGTTGATCTTACCGGTTCTGAGCGGTTTTTGTAATACACTTTACGCTGACCAATTGCTTGAAAGGCCAGAAGCAGTAGCATGACTAATATTGTGTTTTTCATAGGGGCACACTTATTTTCTGCGCTTGTGTTTCGGATAAGCGCAAATAATTTGAAAGTTTAAATGATGTAAATTATTAGTTTTAAGAATTTTGGGGTTGTGTATTGAGCGATCAGGCGCTATTTTCGCTTTCCCGACAACAAACTCGCCACAAAAAGCACAACTACCGCGCCAATCACAGAAGTAACGATCAGGTTCACCGTCGGATTGCTGATCGGTAGGTGAATGCCGAGTTGGCCAAGCAGCCAGCCGCCCACAAAAGAGCCAACAATACCGAGAATAATGTCCATGATGAGGCCGCCGCCGGATTTCATAACGAGACCGGCCAGCCAGCCGGATACAGCGCCGATCACTAAAATGTAAAGTAAGCTCATTGGTAAAAGGTTTTAGTGTGAAACAATGACAAGGAAGGTAGTTAAGGTTTTATCGCGACCAAATTAGTGGTTTTTGGGTAACTTTTTAGCATCAAAAAAATCCCGATACTGCCGAGCCTAATGTGAGCATACATCTCGTACGTTAGAGGTGCAGTGAAAAAGTAAGTTCATTGA
>JBAXTB010000459.1:0-4145 GCA_037130425.1 Bacteroidota bacterium | reverse complement strand
CGCCCCTGTAAATATTTTTCCTCAAAATTATCCGTTTTGCGTCCGCCTTCATCTGTTTTAAAGGATGCAAGTGAATACAATGAAGCGGCTCCAAAGTGGTCTTTTTCTACGAACCATACTTGGTCGCGCCGGAAGAGGTTAGCTCCCAATAAGTTAGTGTCATGTGTATTGAAAATGATCTGTGCGTTGTTTGGATTGGTCGTTTGCGAATTGAAGAGTTGGACTATATGCTCAACCAAATTAGGGTGAATTTTTGAATCTAATTCATCAATAACAATGATTTCTCCCTTGTTCAGGGCATTGATGACGGTTCCTGAAAGCGCAAAAAATTTGGCTGTTCCTGACGACTCTTCTTCACCCATCTTGAATTCTACAACTGATTTTTTTTGATTTTTTTCATTAAAAACAGTGTGGTGTGTTCTGATTTCAAATAAATCAAGAATACCTGTTTCTGCAATAGCATTTTTCAGGAATTTAGTTAAAACCTTTGGTAGCTCATCTAATTCACGGAGTTCTTCATTGTCCCTGATTTCAAAATCTTCAATACTAGTATCAGCCAACTTCAACATTGATAACACTTGGCTTTTAAAACTCGGATTTTTAACACATTCCATCGTTTCGTTCATTAGGTCTCCCTCAAAAAGTCCTGAATGTTGCCTAAATTTTTCAAACCAAGTTAAAACGCCTTGCGAAAGTTTATCATTAAATTGAGCCGCCACAGAAAGCAATAGGGCGTTTTCTCGTACCATATTTTCCTTTGCCAAGAGGACACCTTTTTTAAAAGATCTTCCGTGTATATTGAATTGTTGCCCTTCTCGAAAAAAGATTTCCACTTCTTTGGTGTTTGGGCGGTGATAAAGCCATTCTGACACCACCTCTTTAGGAGTTACTTCAAACCCATATCGATACATTTCCCCCTCGTGTATGAAGACTATTTCAAACATAGAAGATTGCGTAGAGGTAGCAGTGTTCAGTCTAAAAGGTTCTGTTTCAATTTGCTCACCTTGCTGTGATTCCTTTGAAGAATTCAAAATAAAATCCTTCATGAAATATACAGCGTCCATCAATTTCGTCTTCCCACTTGCATTCGCTCCATAGATCACCGCGCTTTTCAGTAGCCTCAAACCGAATTTTGGCACCTCAAAAACATTTTCCTGTTCGCGGGTGCTTTTATCGTAATTAGAAGCAAACATGGTCAGTTTTACTTCTTCCTTAAAAACCTTATAGTTGCGAATTGATACCTGAACGAGCATAATAGAAGCCTTTTTTGAAAGATATAACGCAAAAATAGTCTTTATTATTCGGTTTTCATAAAAATAATTTTCGCAAACCAACTTTTTTAAACCTAAAAAGTACACATCCTTTGAAAAGGATTCAGAAATTAAGGTTACTTGGTTTAACTTTGATGTTCTTCTCAAACCTAATCACCAAACGAAAACACCACCATGTCCGAAATCTCCCTCCACCCACCAAAGTCCGTTCCGGCCAAAGCACGCGGTTCCAAGCCCCCTGAGCAGGAAATCATCGACTATATTTCAAAATTTATAGCCCTCAGCGATACCGAAATCAGGGCCATTCTGGAAAATATCAACATCCGGAATTTCAAAAAAGGCGCCGTTTTGCTGCGGGAAGGGCAGGTTTCGAGCCTGTGTTATTTTATCCTAAAAGGCTGTGTACGACAGTATTATCTGAAGGACGGCGAAGAAAAAACCACCAATTTTTACACGGAAGGTCAACCGGTTCCCCCCTACGAAGGCACGTTTAAAAAGAAGCCCTCCAAGTTTTACCTGGCCTGTGTGGAAGACACGATGCTCTCCGTTGGTACCCCGGCAGATGAAGCCAAACTGTTTGCGATGTTCCCACATTTTGAAGCCGTTACGCGCGTGGCCGTGGAAGATGAACTTGGTAAAAGCCAGGAAAATATGGCCTCGTTTATGATCAACAGCCCGGAGGAACGCTACCAAAACCTGTTGGAAACCAGGCCCGATTTGTTGGATCGCGTGCCGCAATACCAATTGGCAAGTTATCTCGGCATCACCCCGGAATCCCTGAGCCGGATTCGAAAAAGGATTATGCGCAAGTAATTTTTGACCGAAACGCGGTTCTTAGCTAAAGTCAATGGATTGAAATAATATCCCCCGGATCTTTGCGGCTCAATTTTAAAAAAACGTAAAGATGAGTGCCAATATGAACGCTGCGGTTTTTACCCAATACGGATCGCCGGAAGTCCTACAAATCAAGGAAATCGCTAAACCTGCGCCCAAAGACCATGAAATCCTGATCAAAATTCACGCAACTGCCGTTAATTCCGGCGATTGTCGCATCCGCCGCGCCGATCCTTTTGCAGTGCGCTTTTTCTTCGGACTTTTCAAACCCCGCAAGTCCGTTTTAGGCGGCGTGCTATCCGGTGAAATCGAGTCCGTGGGCAAAAATGTCACAAAATTTAAGGTAGGCGACGCCGTTTTCGGCTCCACAACGATGGATTTCGGCGCCTATGCCGAGTATATTTGTTTACCCGACACATCCGCAATTGCCCTGAAACCCGCAAATATTTCCCACGACGAGGCCGCGACCTTGTCATTTGGCGGCGCAACGGCCCTGCATTTCCTGCAAAAAGTAAACATTCAACCCGGACATAAAATGCTCATTTACGGCGCTTCGGGCGCAGTGGGCGCTGCGGCGGTGCAAATTGCCAAGTACATGGGCGCGGAAGTAACCGGCGTTTGCAGCACTACAAATGTCGAGATGGTAAAATCCATCGGCGCCGACAAGGTGATTGATTACACCAAAACCGATTTTACCAAATCCGGCGAACAGTACGATTTTGTGTTTGAAACCGTGAACAAAGCCCCGGTTTCGGCTTGTATCGCTGTCCTGAAAAAAGGAGGAACCTTACTGTTGAGCGCTGCAATGCCCGCCGAAATGCTCCAGGCTAAATTCACCCGCGGCCTGAAGTCGATTTCCGGTGTGGCGGTCGCATCGCAAGCAGATGCCGCGTTTTTGAAAAAAATGGTGGAAGCAGGTAACATGAAAGCCGTTATTGACCGGAAATTCCCCCTCGCGCAAATTGCCGCCGCGCACGCGTACGTAGACAATGGGCATAAAAAAGGGAATGTGGTGATTACGGTGGTTTAAAATGCCGCGCTGGCGCATAGATCCAATCAAGCGCCGGCAGCGCCTGAACAATCGAAATCATACGTTGTTTTTGCTACAAAACAACACAAAAACATGTACCAGCGGCTGCAAAAGTATATTACCGAAAGAATCGAAACGGACGACCAAACGCTTCAGGCTATTTTTCAAAAATTTAAGCCGCTGAGCGTAAAACGGAACCAGCATCTGTTGAAAGAGGGAGAGGTTTGTAAACACTATTATTTTGTAAACAGCGGTTGTATCCGCATCTATAACATAAATAATTCGGGCCAGGAAGGAACACGGTACTTTGCATTTGAGGGGAGTTTTGGCACGGCATTGCCCAGTTTGATTGAACAAAAACCGGCCTTTGAATTTGTTCAGGCCATTGAACACAGCGAACTTTTAGCCATAAACCGCGCTGATTTTTACGATTTGGTAGCAAATACGCCCCAATTTGCGCTTATTTACCGTCAAATTCTAGAACTCGCTTTTATCACAGCGCAAAAAAGAATTTACGGCTTCCAGGGTTTGGGGGCGATTGATAAGGTGCGCTGGCTTTTAAATTATCAGCCGCTTATCTTGTCCAGAATATCAAATAAGATGGTCGCATCCTACCTTGGCATAACGCCGGCTACGCTCAGTCGCTTAAAATCGAAGTTAAAATAGTTCCAACTGTTTTCAAAACGTTGATCTAGGACAACTTTTAAACCCAACACAAGCATGACCTTTGCAACGCTATACTGCAAAAATTAATGCTTTTACAAAATGGCAATTGAACTTAAAACAATCGGCATCATCGTAGCCGATATGGGGAAAACCCTACAATTTTACCGCAGCCTTGGCTTGTCCATTCCGGAAGTTGCAGCCGATGAAGACAACTATGATGTTGAATTGTCGAATGGCGTTACCTTAGGCTTTTTGACCCTGGCAATGGCACAACAAGCCGATCCAAACTTTGTAATTCCGGTTGGACAGGGTATGAACTTGCAGTTTTTATGTGAAAGCGCAGC
>JBAXTB010000458.1:0-4190 GCA_037130425.1 Bacteroidota bacterium | reverse complement strand
TCCTGCGGAACAAGCACCGTAAACCGCCCTTCCGGCCCACCCAACTAAATAATTTTCAACGCGGGGCCTCGGCGCTCTATGGAAGAACAACCCGATTCTGTGTTTGTTTTCCCGCACCGAGGCCCCCCATCTTTGCATCATCAACCACATCAAACCACCCCACACGGCCATCACAACCAAACCAAATGAAAGCGGCTTCTTAAAACCAAGTTACCCCAACCAACCAAACCCCTTCTCATTCCGGCAGTGCAAGTAAACGAATCCCCCAGCACTGCCGGAATTCATCCGGAGCAATCCATCAAAACAATTTTGACAAACCAATGGAGCCTGTCTTATTCGAAGCAGCCTGTGTCATCAAACCCGAAGACCCACAATGGAAACAAATCACCAGCCTCGCTTTAGAAATCGGATACCCCGGCAAAAACGGCCCGATTCTTTGGAAACATGTCGGCTGGATTAAAGAACAAAGTCCGACGAACGGCAGAACTTTTTCACACGCATTATGGAGTCCCGACGAAGCGCAAAATGTTGTTGTACTTGACTTTATACCGGTGATCGAACCCGAATCGAACTTTATTGAAGAAACTTACCGCATCCGGAAAAACATTTTCCATACCGACGGCCGACAACAAACTACCCAGTCCGGATTGATGCGCGGTGATTACACAGACGACATGATTACCTTGAAAATACATTACCCTGAGTTGAATATTCCCTAATCCCAGCCCCTGTTCTCCCCACAGACCAGAGATGGCCCCTTTCCTTTGGTAATCCGCACAGAAAACAATACGCCAAAACCTGATTTGAAAACGCCCAAACCAAATGAAAACGCACTCCATCACTCCAATTAACCACTTTCGCCAAAACGCCAAAACCAACTACCCTAAATCTAATCCACCTTAAATAACTTAACGCGCCTCATTGCTAATCCCCCTTAAAACCTCATTAAGCCTCATTAAAAAACCATACTACATCCCCAAATTAGCCAACTCAGCCCAACCAACCAAGCCCCGATTGCCATAAACCCCTGATTGCCACCCAATTAACCAAGCAAACCCCGATTGCCATAAACCCCTGATTGCCACCCAATTAACCAACCAAACCCCGATTGCCATAAACCTCCGATTGCCACCCATTTAACCAAGCAAACCCCGATTGCCATAAACCTCCGATTACCACCCAATTAACCAAGCAAACCCCGATTGCCATAAACCCCTGATTGCCACCCAATTAACCAAGCAACCCCGACCGCCGTAAGGCAGCCAATCATTGCTAAATCAATTAGTTTGTGGGGCATCACCCGGTAAGCTGCCCCATACGGATCCATACTCCCCTGTATGGCCTCTGCCAAATGAAAGAGTTGCCCGTTTCCTTCCGGGGGAAACGGGCCTTTTTGTTTCAATACCCCAAAATACCATTTCAAATCGCAAACACGCTGTTAAAACCCAGGGCTTCTTGTGTGATTTTACCTTTTGTCGACCATTTTTTGCCGGATAAAGGATATGTTTGCCGAAAATTTATACCCATAATGCATAAGTTATTCCAACAGACACTGCTTCTGTTACTCGTTTCAGTAACGGCTTCCTGCCAAAACACCTCATCAGCACCAGCCTCAAACGAATGGTACACGCCATTTCCCTACCCCATTGCCAAAGAAGCCGTCGGCGACAGTGCAATGGTGGTGACCGCGCACCCGCTCGCAACCCAGGTCGGGATTCAAATTTTACGAAAAGGCGGAAACGCCATTGATGCAGCCATCGCGGTGCAATTCGCGCTCGCCGTGGTATATCCGCAGGCCGGCAACATCGGCGGCGGCGGTTTTATGGTGTACCGAGATAAAAGTAAAGCCGTTGCAACGCTTGATTTTCGGGAAAAAGCCCCCGCTGGCGCAACAGAAAAAATGTATCTCGATTCAACCGGCGCCGTCGTTGGGGGTAAAAGTCGTTTCGGCACCCTGGCTTCCGGCGTGCCCGGCACCGTCGACGGCATGTGGGAAGCCCACAAAAAATACGGTCGTTTGCCTTGGTATGAGTTGGTAAATCCGGCGATTGCATTGGCCGACAAGGGTTTTCAAATCACGGAATTAGAAGCCAAACACCTGAACGATGAAAAACTGGCCTTTGTGCGCAACAGCAGCATTGTGCCGGCCCTTGTTAAATTCGACAGCTGGAAAACGGGCGACTGGCTGATTCAAAAAGACCTGGCCCAAACCTTGCGCCGCATCGCCGGCGACGGCCGCAAAGGCTTTTACGAAGGCGCCACCGCTGCGTTGATCGTACACGAAATGGAGAAAAAAAACGGCCTTGTTACGTTTGACGACCTCGCCAATTACCACAGCGTGTGGCGCAAACCGCTCGAATTTGATTACAAAGAGCTGCATATCATCACCATGCCGCCTCCAAGCGCCGGCGGGGTGATCCTGCAACAATTGCTGGGCATGGTCAAATTGTTCCCGCTCCGTTCTTACGGCTCGCATTCCGAAGCGGCCATTCACCTGATGGCCGAAGCAGAACGCCGTTCCTACGCCGACCGCGCCGAGTTTATGGGCGACCCCGATTTTATAAAAGTTCCGGTTAAAGGTTTAACGGACACGGCCTATTTAAAACAACGCATGGCTAATTTCAGTCCTGATACGGCTTCAGTGAGTAAAAAAACCAGGGCCGGTTCGCCAAAAGTAAGCGAGGAAACCACGCATTACTCCATTGTTGATTATGAAGGCACCGCGGTTTCGGTGACAACCACCCTCAATGACAGTTATGGCAACCGTACCGTTGTGGCAGGCGCCGGTTTTCTGCTCAACAACGAAATGGACGATTTCAGCGTAAAGCCCGGCGTACCCAACCTCTACGGCGCCATCGGCGGAAAAGCCAACGCTATTGCCCCCGGAAAACGCCCGCTCAGCAGCATGACGCCTACGATTATTACCAAAAATGCAAAACTCTGGATGGTGCTGGGAACGCCCGGTGGCACCACCATTCCAACCAGTGTTTTTCAGGTCATCGTCAATGTAGCCGAATTTGGTATGCCGCTGCCCGACGCCGTGAACTCCAAACGCTTCCACCACCAATGGCAGCCCGATCATATTGTTTATGAAGAAGGCGCTATGACAGAAGAAGTAATGGCCAAACTTCAAAAAATGGGACATACGCTTGCCTTGCGCGCGCCCATTGGGCGGGTTGAAGCCATCATCAAACTACCCGACGGCGACTGGCAGGGTGTGGCGGACAACCGTGCGGAAGACGCCGCAGCCGGATATTAAACATGGTTATGCAACCCATTATCGCGATCATTGGCGCAGGGCGCATTGCCATTCAATTGGGTAAACGCTTGAAATCCAAGGGTTTACCCATTGCGCAGGTCATCAGTCGCACGCCTGCGCACGCACAGGCGCTGGCCGAAACGCTGGGCGCCAAAGCGATTACCCAATATTCGGACATTCGCCCGGACGTCAATTGGGTCATCATTGCCGTGCGCGATGATGCCATCGAAAGTGTCGCAGCGCAATTGGCGCCCCACTTGCCAGATGCACTCGTAACCCATACTTCCGGCGCCACGCCCGGAAAAGATCTTGAGCCTTATTTCAGTCGTTACGGCGTATTTTACCCTTTGCAATCTTTTTCCCTGGAGCGTATGCCAGTTTGGTCCAAAATTCCTTTTTGCGTAGACGCGGCGCATGAGGAAGACCTGCTTTTTTTGAAAAAAATAGCCAAAACCATTGGAAATTTAGTGTATCGGGTCAATGACGAGCAGCGCGCGCTGTTGCATGTGGCCGCTGTTTTCGCCAATAATTTTGCCAATCACTGCTTTGCAATCGCTGAGAAGATCTTAGACGAAAAAGACCTGCCCTTTGAACTGTTGCATCCTTTAATGGAAGAAACCCTCGCCAAAGCCCTGCTCGACTCCCCCGCGCGTATGCAAACAGGCCCGGCCGTGCGCGGAGATGAAGAAACGATACATCGACATATCGCTTTGTTGCAAGCGCATCCTGAATGGCTGCAACTTTATACGGATCTTTCCAAGAGTATTAATCCGCAATTAGATAATAACCTTGATCTCTAAAATAGTTGGCTAATCGTATTATTTATTAGCACATGCGAAAAATCCCGAAGGGATTATATATTTATAGCCCTAAATCGGTAAAATGTCCCAATCCTGAAGGGATTGTATGTAAAAACGCTATAAAACACATA
>JBAXTB010000457.1:0-4199 GCA_037130425.1 Bacteroidota bacterium | reverse complement strand
CCCTGAAGGGGCCGATCGCAAGGAGTTGATAATCAGTTTTTTATGGAACTAAAGATTTTGGGTGAGATAAAATGTTAATTTATTTCTGGTTCTGCCGTTCAGCGAAAACTACTGAGGGGGGCAATATCATTGATTTAAGGAAAATGGTTCTGTTGGGATCGCTGATTTTCAAAAGGTACTCATCAGATGACTCGAAGTCATCTGATGAGTACCTTTTGAAAATCAGCAGCTTAGAACAAATCATTTAGCACTAAATACCACATTTTATTAATAAAACGTGAAACCTATAATCCTTAAGTCGACGAATTTTTCAAAACCAACATCAAATCGGTTCCCTAATGCACAGATTATCAATTCTTTGCAATCGGCCCTTTCAGGGGTTTGGGGCCGAACCACCGAAGCGCAGGCATCCACTCCAACCAAACAAATCCCCCTACTTCTTCAAACCCAGCGCCTTCTGCATCGGCTTAATATCCGGCTCATGTCCCCGGAACGCCTTGAACATGGCCGTGTAGTCCTTGGTATTGCCGCGCGAAAGAATCATGCGCCGAAAGCGGTCGCCGTTGGCGCGGGTGAGGCCGCCATGTTCTTCAAACCAGGAAAACGCGTCTTCCGACAGCATTTTGGTCCACTGATACGCGTAATACCCGGCGGCATAACCATTGCCCCAAATATGCAGAAAATAGGACGAACGGTAGCGCGGAGGCACCTGCAACAAATCAAGTCCGGTGCTTTTGAGCGCTTCCAGTTCGAAAGCATCTACATCGGCAATGGCGCGGCCCGGCGCAAGTGCGTGCCATTGAAGGTCGAGTTTGGCGGCTTCCACGGCTTCGGTGAGGGCGTAACCCGCGCGGAAACTGGAGGCTTTCATAATTTTATCCAATAAAGCCGGTGGAATCGGTTTGCCGGTCTGGTAATGCACCGCGTAATGTTTCAGGATTTTGGGATTCATCGCCCAGTGTTCATTGAACTGCGAGGGGAATTCCACAAAATCGCGGGCGGTATTGGTGCCCGACAAGGTGAGGTAGCGCTGGTTGGCAAACAAACCATGTAACGCGTGCCCGAATTCGTGGAACATCGTGGTCACGTCATCAAAACTAATCAGGGCCGGTTGGCCGGGCGCCGGTTTCGTGAAATTGCAGGTATTCGCGATCACCGGCTTGGTACCCAGCAGGTACGACTGATCCACCAGATTATTCATCCAGGCCCCGCCGGATTTGTTATCACGCTTGAAATAATCGGCATAAAACAAGGCAAAAGATTTACCGTTTGTATCAAACACTTCAAATACGCGCACATCAGGATTGTACACCGGAATATCGTGGCGCTCCTTGAAACGCAGGCCGTACAACTGCGTGGCAGCGTAAAACACCCCATTCGTCAGCACTTTGTTCAGTTCAAAATATGGCTTCACCTCCGCTTCATCGAGGTCGTATTTGGCCTTGCGCACTTGTTCGCCGTAAAAATCCCAGTCCCAGGGTTTGATGTCGGAACCGGCGTTTTGGGCCTGCATCTGCGCTTTGAGCGCCGCAGCTTCTGCCCCGGTTTTTTCAAGCAACAAAGGTACTAGACGCGCGAAAAACTGATCCACCGCTTCCGGTGTTTTGGCCATTTGATCCTGCAATTTCCAGGCTGCATAACTGGTGTAGCCCAGTAGCGCGGCCCTTTCCGCGCGCAGGCTCGCGAGGCGCAGGATGGTGGCGCGGGTGTCGTTGGAGTCGCTGCGTTCGGCGCGGGTCCAGGAGGCTTCGAACAGGCGTTGGCGCACCGAGCGGTCCGTCAGCGATTGCAGCGCGGGTTGTTGGGTCGTATTTTTCAGGGGAAGCAGCCATTGTCCGGCAAGACCTTTCGCCTTGGCATTTTCGGCAAACGCGGCCTTATCCGAAGCACTCAGACCATCGAGTTCCGATTCCTTTTTCACCACAAAACCGCCGTTTTTATTAGCATTCACGAGTTGGTTGGAAAAACGGGCGCTCAGCGTGGCGTCTTCTTCGTTCAGTTTCTGGAGCTTCAGTTTGTCGGCATCCGAAAGGTTGGCGCCGGCAAGTACAAAATTCAGGTATGTAACATCGAGCAGGCGCTTGTCTTCGGCGCTGAGTTTGAGCGTAGCGCGGCGTTCGTACACCGATTTTATGCGGGCAAACAATTTTGCATTGAGGTAAATCGCGTCGTGGTTGGCCGAAATTTTGGACGCCATTTCTTCCTGCAATTGTTGCAGGGCATCATTCGTATTGGCGCCCGACACGGCATTGAACACATTGTTCACGCGCGTAAAGAGTTGGCCGGTTTTTTCGAAGGCCACCAGCGTATTTTTAAACGTGGGCGCGGCCGGGTTGTTGGCAATTTTATCCACTTCGGCAAGCCGCTGGCGCAAGCCTTCTTCAATGGCCGGTTTGTAATCCGAATCTTTGATTTGATCAAATGGCGGCGCCTGATAAGGCAGTTTGCTGGGCGCAGCGAAAGGATTGGAGGCGGGCAAACCCGTTTGGGCATTGCCGATGCTGCATAGAAGCAAAAAGAGCAGCGCTAGGATTCCGAGAGATCGCATAGTTGTAAAGGTGAATGGTTGAAGGGGTGAAGATAGGGAATTGTGGGAATGGGATTTGCAATATCCGATTTAGGATTTTTTTCGCAAAATACGACTCAGATGATCGCGCGTATTGTCGGCGTGACTGCGAGTCACACCGACAATTAGGCATGATCTCAACTTTTTATTTGGCAAGAAAACCTCACGTTATTTTGTGATACCGCCTTGTCCGCTGGAATTTTATTTCCCCCCCCATTTCCATCCCCTAACAGAAAACCCAAGCCCGAAGCACCCCGTCCACCGTCCACCGTCTACCCTCCACCCTCTACCGGTTTAAACTCAAAATCCAGCGCATTCGAAATCTCCCTTTTCCGCGCCTCGCTGGCTTCAAATTCGGTTTTTACCGCCTTTTTGCCCCGTTTCATATCGTATTTATCCAAATTCCCTTTGACCGTATAAAACAGATTGAACATACCCTTTTCCGCCGGGAGCGGATCAAGGTCGCTGTCGTGTTTTTTGATGCGGTTGAGGAGCACCTGCCCGGCATTTACTTTGATTTTATAGTCGATATCGTTGTTGAGGCTGTGTTTGCCGGAAAGCGTGATGTTAACGGCGTTGCTCTGTATGAGCATGACCGGAATATACAATTGTTGATTGCTGAGTTCTAAGTAGTTCTGCATGTCGGTGAATTTCACACGGCGCAGGTCTTCGATGTGGATGAAAGTGCTGAAATCTTCCAGCATTTTCAGGCCGACGAGTTCGCCGTTTTTGCCTTGCACATCGGCGTACATTTTGAGGCGGTCGTAGTCAAAATCGCCCGTTTCGGTCCAGTACGTAAAGAGGGCCACGCGGCCGGAAAGGCGGCCACGCAGGTTTTGGTCGGTGATGACGTTTTGCCCGAAGTTTTCGGCCTGGGCCATCACGGTTTGTAGGTCAAGGTCGCGCGCGAGCAGGCGCATGCTCATCCAAGGGCGCAGGTCGAAATGCGCCACGCCGTCCATTTTCAGGTTGCCCTGCATCACGTCCATGTTGCCGGCAATGAATAATTGGCTGCGGTCGAAGGTGAATTTTCCGCTGAAATTCCGGCCCGTAATTTTGCCATATTCGAAGTTGCCGAGACTCGTTTCAAAGGTTCCTTTTAGTTTGGCCGTGTTAAATTTTCGTTCCGCATTTTTCTCCACTTTTAGGGAATCCAGCGTGGGTTGCCCTACCTGGGCGGCGGTTTTCTGTACGGAAAACATGCCCAGCAACTGATCCACGTCTAAGTTTTGGGTGCGCATATTGGCCGAAAACTCCAGCAATGCATCGGTCGTATTTACAGAATCGGCAAACAAGACGGGCAGCAGGTTGTGGGCATTGCCGTCGAGGGCAAAATCGCTGCGGCCAACGAGCAGTTTCAGACTATCGGCGTAAAAAACATTGTCCTGCAAGCGCAACACACCCTGGCGCATGATTACCGGCGTCTTATTGTACATCAGTTCGGCGTCTTCAAAACGGATGCCACCGGATGCCGCTACGCTCCCGATCCGGCTCATGCTGGTCATATCGGCGTATTTTCCTTGTACATTGAGGTTTTGGAGGTATATTTTGCCGTCGCCGGAGCTAATTCCTTCGTCGTTGAACAGCCCGTAAGCGCCGTCGAGCGGGATCACGCCGTTGCAATGGAAATCAA
>JBAXTB010000456.1:0-4204 GCA_037130425.1 Bacteroidota bacterium | reverse complement strand
AAGGCCGTTCGTAAAATCGCGTGGCGCTTGATTAATTGCTGCCAGGCGTTTTTCAGCGCCACAACGTCCACACGATTTCCAAAATTGATTTCTAATTGGACAAAATAAGCCGGCGAGTCCGGGTTCATCATCCATTCAAACAACATGCCCTCCTGCAACGAAGACAGCGGGTAAATGTCCTCAATAGAAGACGCGTTCAGCCGGTGATGTGCCAAAAATTGATCGTACTCCGCCATATCCATACCGCAACCGCTGAAATCGGCAGGGCTTAAACGGCCATACTCCACCGATACGCAATGTTCGATCAGGGATTGAAGCGCGTTCTGATATTCGGCGATTAAAGATTCCATCCGTGCAGCCGCCATTCGTTTGGCGCTGTACGAGATGGAAATCCGCAATTGCCCACCTATCATCATGCCCAAAACATCCAATTCATGCAATCGCGGCGCCCTCGGACTACTGGAATCGCCGACTTCGGCATTGGAAAAACCAAATAAACGGTTCGAATTGTCCCCAAACTGGTCAAACGAACCTAAGTAATTGAAACTTATTTGAGACGCGCCCTGCAAAGACTTCATATCCGCCAAATACCGCAACAGGCCAAATCCCACGCCTTTATTCGGAACCTTCCGAAGGGCTTCTTTGACTTCCTGCAAATGCCGGCCCGCATCGTTGTGATGCGATAAGATGAAGGGAAAAATGGAGGTAAACCAACCGACGGTTCGGCTAATATCCAAGTCGACAATCTCCTCGCGGCCATGCCCTTCAAGGGTGATGGAATATGCGTCTGAGCCAAAACTTGCGTGCAGCGCCCGGCTGAGGGCCGTCAGCAGCAGGTCGTTAATTTCCGTATGATACGCCTGGTTGGCTTGGTGCAACAAGGCGTTTGTTTCTTCGACGCTTAATAAAAACACCAATTCGCGGTTATCCGACATCCGGTTTTCCGCATCCGGCTGATCGGGCACAAAGCCCGGCAGGGCGCGGGAAGCTTCCGAGACGGAGTTCCAGTAGGCAATTTGTTGTTCAGGGAATTGTTGGGCTACATATTCGCTCAGGGTGTTTGCCCACAACTGAAAAGACGCCGTTTTTTCTGTTAATTTCAGTTTTTCTCCCGCTAAAACCTGCTTGTAAGCGATTTCAAGATCCTCCATTAATATACGCCAGGAAACACCGTCGATCACTAAGTGGTGAATGACCAAAAGCAAGCGGTCGGGCTTAATACCCTGCTCATCGCGGAACACGACCGCTTTGAACAAGGGGCCGGTTTGCAAATCAAAACTGGCTTGGACTTCGTTTGCTTTTTGCAGCAAAAGTTGTTGCGCATCGTCCCCGGTCGGCAGGAAAAATAATTGTAAATCGGCTTGCAGACCTGTTCCAATCGTCTGAGTCAGGCCGTTTCCTGCGGGCGCATACACGGCGCGCAGCATATCGTGTTGTTGCACAAGGGCTTGGAGCGCTGTCTGCAATACGTCCAAATCAATTTGAGCGGACCATTCCAGCATAATCGCCTGATTGAAATGGTGTTGGTCCACCTGACATACATCAAAAAACCATTGTTGTACTGCCGTGAGCGGTACATCGCCGGTCATCAGTCCTTGGTCGTATTTGCGTTTTTTGCGCTCCATTCGGTTTGCCTGTCCGGCAATCGTGGGGTGCGCAAACAATTCTTTCATCGCCAATTGCCAGCCCGCAGCGCCCAATCGGGAACTGATCTGGATGGCCTTAATCGAGTCGCCGCCTGCGTAGAAAAAGTTATCGTGTACGCCGATTCCGGTACGACGCAGCACTTGTTCCCAAATATCGGCGAGCAGTCGTTCGCGTTCGTTGCGGGGGGCAACATAATCTGCTCCTGTGCGCATGGACGCATGATCGGGCGCCGGCAGCGCTTTGCGATCCACCTTGCCGCTGCTGGTCATCGGCAAGGCTTCCAGTTCCACAAAATAGGCCGGGATCATGTAATCCGGCAGCGTATTGCCTAAGAAACTGCTCAATTCAGCCGAATCGAGTTGTGCGCCGGTGGTTTGCAGCACCAAATAGGCGACCAATTCTTTACCCTGTTCAAACTTATGGCCGACCACCACGCAAGATTGAACGGCGGGATGCTCAAGCAGCGCCTGTTCGATTTCTCCGGCTTCTATCCGGTAGCCCCGGATTTTTAACTGATGGTCTATTCGACCAAGGTATTCAATTTGGCCATCCGGCATCCAGCGCGCCAAATCACCCGTTTTGTACAAGCGTTCACCCGCTTTGAACGGATGCGGAATAAACTTCTCAGCCGTCAAATCAGGCATGTTTAAATACCCGCGCGCAAGACCGGAGCCGCCTATATGCAACTCGCCCGCAATGCCGATCGGCAATAAATCATTTTCAGGATTTAGTACAAAAACTTCGTAATTCGGCAAGGGTTTCCCAATCGGAACAACGGGATATGCCGTGTAGGTAGATTTTATAAACGACACAAAAGTCGTGTAAACCGAAGCTTCCGTAGGGCCATATAAGTTACTTAGTACGACCCCGGCCAAGGCCTCAATTGCATAAAATTTGTTCAGGGAAGACATGCCCAAGGCTTCCCCTGCAATCAAAATGTTTTTCAGTTCGTGGTTTCCGATCCCGTTCAGCCCACCTTCCAGCATCATGTTAAACAGCGTAGGCGTGCAATCAAATACCTCAATGCCATTTTGAGATAAATAAACAACAAGTTGCCCAACGTCTTTCTTTAAATCATCGGAAATGACATGCATGGAATGCCCAAACAAAAGGCTGCCCAGTATTAATTGAACCGATACGTCAAATGAATAGGAAGCAAGTACGGCCGTCGACAAACCCGCGCCGTGTTGATCCCAAACTTTTTCCTTAACACCAAACAATACATTTATAATCGCTTGATGTTCAATCAATACCCCCTTGGGTTGGCCGGTAGAACCCGATGTATAAATGATATATGCCAAATCACCGCTGCGATTGATACGAAGCGGATTTTCCAGGCATTCCGACTTGACTTGCTCAACCTGCAACACCGGTAACAAGGATTCCTGCTCCCGCGACACAGCCCAGGTTTGCGCATCCGTCAGCAACACTTTTGCCGCGCTGTTTTCAAGCATATAGGCCACCCGCGCTGCCGGCAAATCCGGCCCAATGGGCAAATACGCCGCCCCCGATTTCAACACACCCATGATCGCGACCATCATCCATTCGCTGCGTTCCAACTGCAAGGCCACCATATCATCCGGCCGGATATTATATGTATCCCGCAGATAATGCGCCAGTTGATTCGATTGTTCGTTCAATTCCCGATAACTCAACGCACGCCCTTCAAACACCACCGCCGTTTGATCCGGCGTCTGTTCCACCTGTTCTTCAAATAATTGTACAATCGTTTTATCTTTTGGATAATCCGTAGCCGTGTCGTTAAAATCGTGCAGCAATAAGGCGCGTTCCGCATCCTGCAAAATATTAATCTTACCGACCGGTTGATCGGCGGCGATTAAAATATCCTGCATGATCGTTTTCAGTCGTTCGATGATGCGAACAACTTCCGCTTCTTCAAAATACGCTTGTAAAAAATAAAAATCCAATTCAACGTCGCCGGTGCTTGAAAAATCCCGCAGCCAAACATCAAACGGCATTTTATTCTGATCGCCGGTCATAATGTTAAACTGTTCCGTCGTATCCCCCAAAGACAGGCGCATATCCTGCATCATATACGAAAAACTCAACTGGAACAAGCTGCGATCGCCCAACGTGAGGTGGTTGAGCGAACGCAACAATTCCTGAATCGGGAAGCGCTGATGCCGATAATCCTGCCGCAGGGTGTGGCGGATTTGCGCCAGCAACTCGGAAAACGTCATTTGGCTATTGAGGTCAATCAACAAAGGCGAAAGCCCCGTAAACAGTCCGATCGTGTTTTTTTGCGCCTTGCTGCTTCTATTAAGCACCGGAATACCGATACAAAGGCGCTCCTGTCCCGTACTTCGATAGAAATAAGTGGCCAAAATGCCCAGCCAAAGTTGGAAAACGGATACATTTTCCGCTTTTGCAAGGCTTTCTAAGCGCTGATAATCAGCCCGCGCGATACTCCATTTTAATTTTGAAACCGGCAGTAAGCGTTCCCTTGCAGACTGCGCGTCCTTGGCCTCCCGAACCAAAGGCGGCAGGCTTTCAAACTTTTGTAGCCAATACGATTTATCCGTTTCAAATTGCGCGG
>JBAXTB010000455.1:0-4218 GCA_037130425.1 Bacteroidota bacterium | reverse complement strand
TTAACCAACTTACGCGTCAACCGCGCACCCGACGCATCGCGCAGGGTGATGAAATACACGCCGGCATTCCAGGTTGTCGTATTGAATTCGTAGTGGTAATCGCCGGGGGCCAGCATTTCGGTTTGAACCTGGGTGATTTGTTTGCCGGTCATGTCTGTTACCGCAATTTGAATGCGGGAGTTGTCAATGACAGCAAAATCTAAGGAACACAAAACACCGGATGTCGGGTTCGGGTACACGGATACATCCTGCACTAAGGCCGAAACCTCTTCGTTTTGCAGGAAAATAATATCCGAGGGGAACGGGATGTTCTGGTCGAGCCACAACCGGTATTCGCCTTGGTTAAGGGTCAAATTAGTTGTGGTATTCGTTACATCCAGCGCGGTGCCGGTGTAATAATCGTACCAGGTGCCGGTGTGTGGAAACGTAAAGTTGCCTGTTTCCGGGATCACGCCGATGTTTCCGGCGGCTACGGCATTCAAGGTCGGACTGTTCAGCCGCACCGAACGAAGGCGACCTGAGCCGAGGTTGATTTGGAAATCCGTGGTTTCAAACAGGTCATAGTTTTTGCGCAGGCGCAGCAAACCGGCCAAACGACCGTACAAACGCCTTCTGGCCGGATCGCTGTTATAGTCCCAGCGGATCGGTTTGGGATTGGTGCGGCAATTGCCGCTGATGGTGCCGTTTTCGCAAAGATTGATGCTGAAATCATAGCCCAATTCACCAAATTCCCAAAGCATTTTAGGGCCGGGAACGGTGTATAACAGGTTGTTTAACAACTCAATACGTTGCAAGGCCGTCTGCGTGGATTTAATATTGTAAGAACCACTTACTGCGCCGTTGTTTTTACATTCTACCATGATACGCTCTTCATCATGGCTTTCCATATAGCCGACCAAATGCGGAACGGCCCAGTTGCGGTATTTGTAGGAAATATTGTTTAAACTGGTATTGATCGCGCTGCCGCCGCCCAAACCGACGTCTTTGTACGCGCCGTTCATATTGCCCCAAAGCATCATGCCGTATTCGGCTAATTCTTTTTCCTCTGTATTATCGGCGAAATGCTCCAGAATGATATAGGTTTGGGGATCAACAGACCAAATATAATTGGCGTAGTCTTTCCAAATGGCGATGCGGCTTGCATCGTAAGCGCCCCAGGCACTCACATTGCCAAGGGTGTTTTTTTGCGTAAAACCTTTTGAAAGGTCGAAGCGGAAACCGTCGACTTTAAACTCCGTGAGCCAGTATTGCAGGCAGTTTTTGACATAATTTTTGGTCGGAATGCTTTCGTGGTTGAAGTCGTTGAACACATTATAATCATGTTTGGCAATCGGGTTCAACCAGGGATTGTCGGCGGCCGGGCGGTTGTTGGCGGCATCCCAGTACAGTTGCGCCAGCGGACTGGAACCGGATGCCTGGTTAAACACGACGTCGAGAATGACGGCCATTCCGCGCGCATGACAAGCGTCTACCAGCGTTTTTAAAGCCTCCGCCGTGCCGTAATATTTATCCAAAGCCTTGTGGAAGCCGGGGTTGTAGCCCCAACTGATGTTGCCGTCGAATTCGTTGATCGGCATCAGTTCAATGGCTGTAACGCCGAGGCGTTCGAGGTAATCGAGCGTATCGGTAAGCGTGTTGAAATCGTGGCGGGCAATGAAATCGCGCATGAGTAGTTCGTACACCACCAAATCGGCTTTTTTAGGGCGCTGGTAGCTGGTGGCGGTCCAATTGAACGGAGTTTGGGCAGTTTGTAAAACGGACACTGCGCCTGAAGTTTTGCCGACCGGATAAGCAGGCAAATTAGGATAGGTAAATGGCGGAATATACGGATCGTCGCCGGCGCTCAAAACGAGCGTACTTAGCGGATCGGCAATGCGCAGGATTCCGTTTACAAGGTATTGAAAACGAACGGGTTGTCCTGCAGGCAGGTTGTTTAACTCGATCCACCAGGTCGTGCTGTCCAGGCTAAGCTTCATTTGATACCCCGGATCGGGTTGCCAACCGCTGAAATCGCCGATGGCATAAACGACTTGTTTTTTAGGCGCGTACAGTTCGAGTCTAACCGTTTGGTTATCAACGTAATTAATACCTAATTGGGTGCCTGCCGGCGGGTTTTGCAGCGCCGTATTATTCGGCACGACATATACAAAGGAGGCCGTGTCTTTTTCAGCACCCGCATTTGCGATGAATTGCACCTTGTGAAAACCGGCGCTTGCGTTGATGGTCGTTTGCAAATTCAGACCCGTTGCCGTAGAAACCTGCGAACCATTGTCAAGCAGTTGCAAGGTTCCGCTTTTGGAAGCCGCTGCTTTTACCGGAATTTGTGCGCCGACCGAAGATAGGAAACTCTGGCTGGTCGGATTCAGGATAATGGTTTGCAAGGGGCCGCCAACAGGATAAACGTCGTAAAAAATATCCGAGCCATCGGCGGCGCGGCCAACGATGGAACCGGCCGTATTGCGGAATACAAAGGACAGTTTCAGTACCGTTTCATTGGCCTGAATATTGAAAAACGTCTTGATGTTGATCGTTTTTTTCCACTTATTGGTACCATCGGCCTGCATGGCGCCGACTGCATCGGCAGTTCCCCAGGTGGTGGTTACGTGCTTCCAGTCGCTTGGGCCAGTGCTCAGGTTGGTGATCACGCCCATGTGCGCATACACCGGGGCGACGCCCACCAATGCCGCGTTGCCTTGTGTGGCATCGTAATAGATGGTGACATTGTCTTCAACGGTTGGGAATACCGGATCGCAAGTGACTTGTGCGTGCGCAAGTGGGATGCAAAAGAGCATCAAACAAGCGAATACGGCAGACAATAGCTGCCTTTTTACCTTGGAATTGATTGTAAAGTGAAGCATCGTCATGTAGGTAAGTTGTTGAATTTCAAAAACTAATCAAAATCAATTTCCGTATTGTCCCCAATGTTCAGGCTCAGGTTCATGCCCTTGATATTTGCGTCGCTGCCGATCACCGAATGTCGAAGCACAATATCTTCCAGGCCTGCAAAATTGCCGATAATACTGTCTTTTATAATGGAATAATTGATTTTGACATTGTCGCCGATGGTCACATTGGGGCCAATAATACTGTTTAAAATTTCACAATTTGCGCCAATCGCAACGGGATGGATAAAAATGGTGTTATCCGTTTCCGGCAAATTAAATTCATCGGTGGCGTAACCGCGCTGGCTCAGCAGGGTGGCATTGGTTTCAAGCAGGACGTCTTTGCGGCCGCAATCGAACCAATTTTGCACAACGACGGTCTGGAAGGTTACGCCGCCTTCCAACATATACTGTAGGGCATCCGTGAGTTGAAACTCGCCAACGGTGCGGATGTCGTTGCGAATCAGATGGTCGATGGTGCGCAACAGGGTGGAAACTTCCTTGATTTTGTACAGACCCACAATAGCCATGTTTGACTTTGGAATACGCGGTTTTTCGACCATGCGGGTGACAATGCCGTCTTCACCAAATTCAGCCACGCCGAATTCCCTGGGGTCGCTTACTTTTTTTACGCCGATACAGGAATTGCGGCAATCGAGCATGATGCGCAGGTCGACGTCGAAAATGGTATCGCCGAAGGCAATGAAGATTTCGCTTTCATCCTCTATGTACTCGCGGGCGGTGGCGATGGCATGGGCGGAGCCTTCGCGGTATTCCTGATACACGAATTCGGTGTGCAGGTTGGGGTAGGTTTCTTCAATATAATCCCGGATTTTATCGCCCAAATAGCCGATGACGAACACAAATTCGGTCAGTCCGACCTCTACGAGGCGGTCAACAATCAGGCGAATAATGGGTTTGCCTGCCACCGGCATCAATGGTTTGGGTTGTGTGTAGGTATGCGGACGCAGGCGCGTTCCGGCTCCTGCCACGGGTATAACGACTTTCATGATCGATGGTGGGTTGTCAGCTTCAAAGGTAGGGCTTTTTTTGGCAAAGGGTTGGAGCGGTAGGGATTAAGGATTTTTGATTTTTTGAAAAGCGTTTCCATTCCCGTATATTTGCATAAAAAATATTGTATGCATCAATTGGTTATTGATATAGAGGAAAGTCGGTATATGCTGCTGTTGCAGTTCTTAAAAACATTGGATTATGTCAAAATTGTTGAAATAACTCCAAATCAGATCATTTCGACTTCGCAGAAACCGGATGAAAAACCAACTAATCAGTTGGATCTGTTGCAACAAAGGCTAAAACAGCAATCCAAACCGCTTTT
>JBAXTB010000454.1:0-4226 GCA_037130425.1 Bacteroidota bacterium | reverse complement strand
ATCATGTAATCTTAAATCATGTAATCTTAAATCCTTAACTCAACGACATTGCCCTTCAGGGGTTAGGGGCGGAGGCTGGGCCATCCGCTCCAACCTCCAAAACCCAAAAATCGCCACCACCGACACACCTGACACCAAGTACCACAAAATACTATAACCCAAGTGCGCAATCACTTGCGTACCCAAAATCGGTGCTGCAATATTCGCAACCGAATAAGCCATTCCATAAAGCGCAGAATAAGCGCCTTGGCTGCCTTTCGACGATTTGCTGTACATATAATTACTGCTAAACGGCATCACAAAAATCTCCCCGAAAGAAATGGCCAGCATGTAAATAAACGCCGCACCGAACGGCCCGATCGGACTGTTGAACGTCAAATAAGAAATAATGTACATAATAAGCCCTATCCGCACAAAACTAAGCGACGAGCGCCGACCCTCAATCCTGAAAATCAAAGGCATCTCAATCGTGAACACAAAAAAGCCGTTCAACGCCATCATAAGACCAATCTTCGATTCCGACCAATGGTAACTTTCCTTGAAAAAGACTGGCACAGTCCACATAATTTGCATAAAAACAACGGCTGCCAAGAAGGTTAACAAGACAAAAAGCAGGTAACGCCGATCTCGATACGGCGATTGAATCGCTTCAGTTACAAGCGTATGATCTTCTTCTGCCGCAATGGCTTCCACCGCGTCGCTGGGCTTTGGCGGCATAATACGACGCAAAACCAGCGCAGCCGCAATACAAGTCAGGCCATCCACCCAAAAGAGCCAGCTCCAGCCCAGCGCCACCAACAATCCGCCAAAAGCAGGCGCAACCGTCCAGCCGATGTTAAAAGCCATCCGCATCAACGACACCGAGCGTGTACGCGTTTCTATATCCGAATTGCGCACAACCGCCACCGAATTGGCCGGCCTAAAGGTTTCCGATATCAAACTCAGGATAAAAACACTGCCGCACATGGGCCAAAATCCACGAATGTTCATCAAAATAAGCAGCATAACCCCGTTGAGCATCAAACTCCAAAACTGCACCGGATAATATCCCAAGCGGTCAGTGAGTTTACCCCCCAAAAAAGAGCCCGCCAGCGCGCCAAGTCCAAAACATCCCATCACATAACCGGCATCCTGAATACCGAAACCAAGTTTCTGCGTCAAATAAATGGTGATAAACGCAATCACCATCGAGCCGCAACGATTTACCAAGTTGATAAATGCCAGGAACCAAATATTCCTTGGAATACCCCGGTACGAATTCCTCCAGCCGTTGAAAATCCTTAATAACATAATGACGGGTTTTATGGCTGCACGTTCGGCGCGTGTGCCTGTTTAAACGCCAAAGCAATAGTTATGAAAGGCCAAGAGCATTTGCACAAAGTCTATTGCGACGGAGTTATCTTTAACACTGAAAATAATGAGGAGTTTACGGTTGCCAAATTTTAAACCGAAAAAGGCCCGGAAAGAGTTTCCAAAAAGAAGAAAATTTTGAAAATATTTTACGGAGTGCCCTTAATACAAAAAAGCGCCGGCTACCGTTTCCGGCATCGACGCAATTCACACAATAGAGTTGGTTGATTATTTTTTATGGCAGATGCTCCTACAGGAGCTTGATATTGCAGAAATCTGCATTCCGACAGCGTTCCTTTCTTGCTTTCGGGCGCTAAAGTCTTAAATTTTTGAAATGTTTCACTGATTTATTCTTGTTCTTTGCCTCTATAATTGCGGGCGCAAAGTGGTTCTGAAGTTAGATGTAAGTTAATCCTTTGAAAATCAATTTAATCAATCCTGAAAATCTTCAAATCAATTTAATCTTGGTAAAAAAATCCCCTCACACGGATGCTGCAAACATCGCGATTATTTCTGGTTCCTGCCACTTTACCGATACTGGATGCCATTGTGGACGAAAATTGGCCTGCGCTTTCTTCCTTGCTCGGCGGCGTCACGTTTGCCGAAAACTGGTTTCATTTCCCGGAAGCATTTCTCTGGATGCGCGACTATGCCATGGAATTCGAAACGGACATGGGCTGGTGGAATTACCTGATAATCCACCGCACGGATGTTCGGGTCATTGGCACCTGTGGTTACAAAGGCGCTCCTGCCTTCGACGGTTTGGTTGAAATTGGCTATGAAATTGCCGAAACCTACCAACGACAGGGGCTGGCCACTGAAGCCGCACAAGCGCTTTGCGACCGAGCCTTTTCCTTTGACGCCGTTAATATGGTTTGCGCCCACACGCTCGCGGAAGAAAATCCTTCCGTCAAACTACTTCGGCGAATAGGTTTTCAATTTATGCAGGAAATGATTGATATTGAAGACGGTACGATTTGGGAATGGCACTTAAAACGCGCAACGGCAAACCCTACCAAATAGCCTCCGTTTTCAAATAACGCTGCACATAGTCTTCAATACCGGCTTCCAAACCGTAAAAAGGTTCATGATACCCGGCTTCGCGCAGTTTATGCATATCAGCCTCCGTAAAATACTGATAGGTGTCGCGTATATCCGCAGGCGTGTCCACAAAAGAGATATTCGGTTCCAATCCCATGGCATGAAACGTGCCTTTCGCCAAATCAAGGAATGTCCTCGCCTTACCGGTACCTAAGTTATAAATGGCATTGGCAGGTTTTTTTTCCATAAAAAAGAGCAACACATCCACCAAATCCTTCACATAAATGAAATCCCGGCTTTGCTCACCGTCCTTAAAATCGGGCCGGTGCGAGCGGAATAGTTTCATCGCTCCGGTCGCTTTAATTTGCCGCGCCGTGTGCATAATGACCGACGCCATGCGGCCTTTATGGTATTCATTCGGGCCATACACGTTGAAAAACTTAAAACCCGCCCATTGTCCCGGACTTGCCTCGCTTTTCTCCAATTGATCCAGCAGCCAAACATCAAAATCCTGCTTGCTTTGACCGTATGGATTCAGCGGTTTCAATTGCGGAATCAAGGCATGGTCATCCGAATAACCCAGTTCGCCAAGCCCGTATGTTGCGGCGCTGCTGGCGTATAAAAATGGAATATTAAACCCCGAACAAAGCAGCCACAAAGCCCGCGAATATTCATAATTCAATTCATCAAAAATGGATTTGTCCATTTCCGTAGTGTCCGTGCGGGCGCCCAAATGAATCATGACCGAGACATCCGTATGGTTCCGCTCAAGCCAGCGCACAAAATTAGTACGGTGTACCTGCATGGAAATTTGCTTACCTTCCAGGTTTCGGTTTTTATCCGGTCGGCTAAAATCATCAACCGCCATCACGTCCGAATAGCCTGCCTCGTTTAATCTTTGAATCATGCAGGATCCGATAAAACCTGCGGCGCCGGTAACTACAATCATAATCGTGCTGGAAAATGAAACATCGTGATAAAACTACCCGCAAAGAAACGACCAATCCGCAATTTTTAGCCCGCTAAATTAAAACATCACAAGGGCGGCATACTTTTGCCAGACAAATTTAAACCGTGGGACATAAAACCTATTTCGTTTCAGATTTTCACCTCGGCGCCAACGCGCGCCTGACATCAGCCGAACGGGAGCAACAATTGGTGCGTTGGCTTGACATGGCCGCCGCCGATGCCGCCGCGATTTATATTGTCGGTGATTTATTTGAATTTTGGTTTGAGTACAAAACGGTTATTCCCAAAGGTTTCAGCCGCCTGTTTGGCAAACTTGCAGCCCTGCGCGACGCAGGCATCCCCATTTACATGTTTACCGGAAACCACGACCTGTGGATGTTCGGGTACTTTGAAGCAGAATTCAGCATTCCGGTGTATCGCAAACCAATTCAAGTCGACATCAACGGCAAACAATTTTTCATCGGCCATGGCGACGGACTTGGGCCGGGCGATACCGGCTATAAACTGATGAAAAAAGTATTTACCAGCCGTTTTGCCCAATGGTTGTTCGGCTGGCTGCACCCCGATTTTGGAATCGGGCTGGCCAATTTCTTTTCCCAAAAAAGCCGCGCCGCCACACCGCCCGAAGAGCGTTCCTGGCTGGGCGAACAACGCGAGTGGCTATTTCAATATGTAAATCGTAAAATTGACCAGGGCGTAGAACCCGATTTCTTTGTATTCGGGCACCGGCATTTGCCCATCGACTGGAAACTCAAAAACGGTCGCAGCCGATATATCAACCTTGGTGAGTGGCTACACCATAATTCCTACGCCGTTTTTGACGGGCAGGATGTTGAAATCCGTTTTTTTGAAAACGAAGGAGAAAT
>JBAXTB010000453.1:0-4230 GCA_037130425.1 Bacteroidota bacterium | reverse complement strand
AACTGGAACTGGAAACGCCCCGACGGCTGGTATCACAACAATGCTATTTTAACCCTTGATTTTGACGCCACCCAAGGCATAAAACCTGAAAAATTAGCGCGTTTATGGACGATAAATACCTCCTCGGAACGAACAACGCCCTACCAGTCAGAGGCATACAAGTACGCGTCCGAATGGGCGGCGCAGCATTTATCCAAACCTTATTACCTTGAGTCGGAGCGGGTAGAATTTTCTGCATTGGATAACATGTCGCTTCGTTTTCGGTTCCCTTATTATAAAACCGAGGCAGAAACCCTGGGCGACAGCGCCATTACGGCGGAACCAATCGGGTGGATTTCTGTGCATTACCAGACTGAGGACAAGAAATGCAGCAAAATTTCAAAAGAAGATTATTAGGAACGCAGTTGAGTTATAACAGCAACAAAAAATGAATATGGATTCAATCAGCAAATTATTGTTTTACACGATTTGGAGCGTGACCGGCATCAACGCTTGTTTTTATTTGAAAGAAGGCTTTAGTCTCAGTGGTTCAAACCCCGTACATATCAACCAATGGCTTTCGATTGCCTCCATGGTAAGCATATACCTCTTGTACCGGGCTTATCATATCGCCGAAGATGAAGGCAGGTACAAGGCGGCCTTGGGATGGGTGGTTTTATCCTGGTTGCCCTGGGCATTAGTGACAGGGATTATCCTCCTGTTTTTTAAAAACGCTTAGGCGACCCGGATGCGCGGATCCAATACGGCATACAGCAAATCGGCAAGCAGGTTTACCAGTACAAATACAAAGGAGGTAAACAGTACGCAACCCAACACCACCGGAATGTCAAAAGCCAGCAAGGCATTGATGGTAACGTCGCCCAAACCCTTGAAATTGAATACGCTTTCTACAAAAAACGCGCCGGTGAGCAAGGAGGCAAACCAGCCGGTAATGGCAGATAACACCGGATTCATGGCATTGCGTAAGGTATGCGTAATCAATACTTTATATTCTGAAAGCCCTTTCGCGCGCGCGGTACGCACGTAGTCCTGCGACAAGGTATCCAACATGGCGCTGCGGGTGAGTTGCGTAATGAGGGCCACCGGGCGCATACCCAAGGCCACTGCCGGCAAAATCAAATTGCGCCAGCGCAGCTGCCAGTCGCCGAAATCATCCAGCACATATATGCCGCCTTGCACTTCCAGGCCGGTAAACGCACTCAAAGCATAACCAAAAATAAGGGCCAGCACCATCGCCGCCACATACGAAGGCATGGAATAACCAAATACAGAAATCACTGAAATGGCGTGATCCCAAAAAGAACGCGGCCTTAAGGAAGAAATGATGCCCGCAGGGATGCCGATGAGAATGGCCAACAACAACGCCGTACCAGCCAGTAGCGCTGTGGCAGGAATCGCAGCAGCCAGGATTTCTGAAACCGGACGTCCGCTTTGATAAGACTCGCGCAAATAAGGCGTTTTAAGCGCAAATACCTGATTATCAGCGAGATGAAACAGAGCAACAAAATTGTATTTGCGCTTGTTTTCTACTGTGTTGGTCAACACCGAGAAGGGCGATAAATCCGCTAAATAATGTCCCAATTGCATATAAAGCGGCTGATCTAAACCCAATTCTGCCGTTTTGGCTTTTACGGTTGCCACATCACTTCGTTGGCCAAAGGTCAGTTGTGCAGGATCCACAGGGGCCAAGTAAATAATGCTGCTGATCGTAACGACCACGAGGACGATTACGAGGATTCCGTACAATAGCCTACGAAGGATGAATGCAGCCATATTCAAAAACTTTCTAGCGCACGCTAAAAATCCCGAAGGGATTATATGTTTATAGATCAAAACAGGAAAAACGTCCCAATCCTGAAAGGATTGTATGTAAAAACGCCATAAAACACATAAAATCCCTTCGGGATTTGGGAAAAACAAACCACCAACGTTGCTATAAACATATAATCCCTTCGGGATTTTTTGATGGTATATCTTTAACTGTTTAAACAACCGTAATCAACACCGGCTGCCGCTCAATCATAAACCCAAATGATTGTAAATCAAAGCCTTGCGCCAAAGCAACCTGTTTAAATTCATCCACTTTATCCGGTTTAATGGCCACCAGCAGGCCGCCGCTGGTTTGCGGATCCGCCAGGATTTTGCGTTTGTATTCGTCGGCCCCGGCTACTTTATGGCCGTAACTATCCCAGTTCCGAACCGTGCCGCCGGGCACACATTTTTGATCTAAGTAACTGTTCAGAATTTCAATATCAATGGTTGGAACCTGATCGAAACGCAGCACCGCGCTGGTATCGCTGGCTTCGCACATTTCCGACAGGTGGCCAAGCAATCCAAAACCCGTAACATCGGTCATGGCCTGCACGTAAGGCAATTTGCCGAATGCCTCCCCTACTTTGTTCAGTTTTTTCATGCTGTCCGGCGCAATATGCGCGTGTTCGGGCAACAAAACGTCTTTTTTCTGGGCTGTTGTCAGGATACCGACGCCGATCGGTTTGGTCAGGAATAACTGTGCGCCGACACTTGCGCCCCCGTTTTTCTTGAGATTTTCGATGTTCAAACGACCGGTCACCGCCAATCCAAAAATCGGTTCAGGACTGTCGATGCTGTGCCCGCCTGCCAATGGAATCCCCGCTTCCGCACAGGCTTTACGCGCGCCTTCAATCACCTGATTCGCTACTTCCGGCGGCAACGTATTGATCGGCCAACCAAGAATCGCAATGGCCAGCAAAGGCGTACCGCCCATCGCATAAATATCACTGATGGCATTCACCGAGGCAATGCGGCCAAAATCTTGCGCATCATCCACGATGGGCATAAAAAAATCAGTGGTGCTGATGACCGCCGTACCATCGCCCAGATCAAACACGGCGGCATCGTCGCGTTCTTCATTGCCCACCAACAGTTGCGGAAACGATTGGTGGGCAACGCCGCCCGACTGCAGAATTTGATCGAGCACGCGCGGCGCAATTTTACAACCGCATCCGGCGCCGTGGGAATATTGGGTAAGCTTATAATTTTCCATTAAAACTGAAAGGTTGCACTCAAACTCGGCAGGATCGGCAACTGGTTTACCCGTGAGTACCGCACCCGGTCGAAGTAGAAAATATTGGGCCGGTCGTACACATTGGTACAGGAAATAGTCACCTCAAGTTTTGTGTACTTGGTGAATTCAAACATTTTTTTGAGCGACAAATCGAGGCGATGGTAGTACGGCAAACGACCGCCGTTGCGTTTGTCAGCATAAATAATGCCCAGATCCGGGTTGCCGGTGTACACATTGTCGCTGATACCGGTCAGTTGGAAATTGGAATAAAAACCCTGGGTGAGCGTGAACGGGAAGCCGGAGCCAAAGTTCCAGCGCGCGCCGAATTCCAGCGGATTTTTGGATTTGCCAAACTGGTAGGTTGCCACTAAATTCAGGTTGTGCCGACGGTCGAATACCGGCGGATAAACCTGTTTGCCGTCGTCGCGGGTAACGTATCCGAGCGAATACGCGCCCCAGAGGTAAGCGTGTTTACCTTCATATTTGAAAGACACGTCGATCCCCTTGGCGTCGCCCGTTTCAACAAAGTAGTTTTTATCCGTCTCCTTGGTTTTGAAGCGGTTAATCGAAATCAACTGACTAAAACGCTTATAATACGTTTCAACGTTCAGGTCGATGTTGTCGGCAAGGTCAAACTCAAAACCGAACACGGCGTGTTGCGATTTTTGAAGTTTGCTGTCCGTGTATTCCGTGGTGGAGTTTTTCTTGTAAATACTTTCGTCCGGTCCGGAAAGAAAACCGACAAACAGGTTCACGATGTCGCGTTCGTTTACAGTTGACAGCAGATTTTGCGAATACAAACCGCCGGCGGCTTTTACGCGCATCCAACTTGTGATGTTGTATTTGAGGCCCAAACGCGGTTCATAAGACACATCGTTCAGCGACTGATAATATTGAATTCGGAAACCAGGCTCAAACACCAGACCTCCAAATTTGTATTTTCCTTTGAAATAGCCCGCGATTTCGGTCGTGTTTTCATCCTGTGGAATCAACAAACCGCGATAATTGGTAAAATTAAAGGTCGTACTAAAACCAGTCAACTCAAGTCCGTAGCGGAATTCTGTATTGCGGCCAAAGTTTGTAAAGTTCAAACCGCCGTAATACCCTGCGATGCCGCTGTTGCGCGGCTTGCGGTCGGATTCTTCAATCTTGGAATCGTATTTGGAATAGGTCAGTTTACCGTC
>JBAXTB010000452.1:0-4248 GCA_037130425.1 Bacteroidota bacterium | reverse complement strand
GTACAATTTGGAAGATCAAAATCGGGATATTCAGGCCGCGTTTGTCCTTGGAATACAAAGGCGTTTCATTCACAAAACGCGCCATTCTAAAGCGACTCATCAGCTGGTCGTCTTGCGCTTCTGGTTGTTTTTTAATTAAGCCCAGCTCCATCAGGTAGTACAAATAGGCTTCATTAATCTTCCAAATCTGTTGGGCGTGGGCGGGTAAAGCGCCGAATTTACGATGCGTCACCGCCGCTTTAAACACTTGATAAGCCTCCTGATAAGCTTTCGTGTGGAGGGCCAATACCAACAAAAGTTCCTGGTATTTGAACCAGTTAAAAGTACCTTCGTTCAACAATTTCATACCTCGGCTGGCCACTACCCTACCCTGCTCATAATCCCTGAGCTGGATATAACAAACCATCGCCTGTTGGTAAAAAGCTTGAAGTGGCACATTGGCAATATATGGCCGCGATTCAAAAAAACGAATGGCGCGGTCGCATACCGTCACCGTGTTTTTATAATCGTTGATGCTACTATAAATGAGCACCTCGATAAGCCGCCCGCAGAGATGCAGCCGGTATGTTTCATATTCGTCAAGCGAGCTTTCTATCTGGCGATAGAATTCCAACGCCTGTTTATGTACGTCCTCCTTGGCAGATTTGTTGTTTACAAATCGAACAACAAGATCCGTATAGAGCGCTTCGGCTTTATTTTCGGCCTGCACGACCGCCTCCAAATGGGTAGCCAGTGCAACGTATTGATCGTAGCGTTTAAGGTCGCCAAGAATGGAACCGTATTGCAAACGGAGAATGCGCGTAACGTCCAGCGCAATGTCGGTAAAATCATATTTTCTGGACATTTGCAACAATTCGGAGGCGAGTTCAAGCGTACTCGCCTTGGCATGTTTGCCCACCAGTAATTTGACGACTCCCCAATTTCGGTGGCATTCAAAATACGCCTGTTGCCACAATTGATAATTAGGCTCGTTCAAATCTACCAAAAAAAGCATTCGGTAGAGATGTTTTTTAAGACCCAATTTCAAGCGCTGATAAGGAACAATGCTTTTGGCATTCGGGAAAAAAGCGGCTTGCGCGGCTGCGTCATCTTTGATCGTACCACTCGCAATTGCCTGGTACAAGCGCGCCATCCGGGTATCCGGAAATTCAGGTTCGCCCGCCAACTTCAGCCGCTTTGCTGAAACCAGTTCAATAAGTTCTCTTAATGCATCCATTCGGATGGCAAAGAAAAATAAGGATCGTCGCTTTGTTCCAAAAACGCAACGAATAATTCCTAAATGTCAAAAAAACGGGCTATACGCCGCTAATGTCGATAATGATCACGTCTTGGCTACGTTTGCTTGCGTATGGAGCGCCGGTGAACGTAACGTTGAAAGATGGGAGCGGGAAGCAGATAACTGTTGACTTTTTCATGAGATGACTTCGATTTGATTACGAAGTCAAAGGTGAAGGGCAACAGCCTCGCGCTATCTGACAATACTACGTCGTTTTTCACATACGGTTTAAGGACACCGGGCGGCTCACATAGAACACAAGTCCATGAGAATCAATTTTTTATGTGGATTAAAAACAGCATAAAAAGATCTAAAAGCGTCGATTAAATATAATTTTTTTGTAAGTATTTAGCACATTCTAAAAATCCTGAAAGGATTTTATGTTTATAGATCAAGCCGGGTAAAGTTTCCCAATCCTGAAAGGATTGTATGTAAAAACGCTATAAAAAACATAAAATCCCTTCGGGATTTTTTTGATGGTAAACAATTACATTTTTTTTACTTGTTTCTGCCTTTTTTGCCAAGCTGATGCAGTTGGTTTTGCAGTGAATCAATAGTCATCTCCCACAAATCTTCGTAGGGAATAATCTCCACCTCATGCGATTGATAAGCCACTTCCACAGGTTTGGAGTTCAGTTGCGCTATATATTTTTCGCTGCGTCGGATTACCCCCTCCCGATGAAAAGAAGCCGCCGGGATTTGCATCAACAGCTTAATCAGGCAGTTGCTTCGGAAGGTATCGTCCTGTTTGAGGTAACGACCAACGTATTTATCAATGGCGTCAATCCGGTCTATCGTCTGGTGGTAATTCCGATCCAACAAGGAGTACAAAATCTGGATAATCAAAATTGGAATATTCATTCCGCGTTTATCCTTCGAATAGGTGGGCGTATCATTGAGGAATTTGCCGACCCGAAACTTCGCGGCTGCGGCCTGAGCGCTTTCGTGTTTGATTTTGCCGACAAGCACAAGATAATAGACGTATGCTTCATAAATCTTCCACATTTCCTGAATCGCAGGCGGCAAATTGCTGCTTTTAAGTTTTGCCAGGGTGCGTTCACATACCTCCCAGGCCTCTTCGTAGTGCTTCGTGTAAGTTGCCAATAAGAAGAAAAGTTCCTGCAATTTAAACCAATTGAACGATCCTTCCTCAAACAAGGATTGGTATTGTTCCATAATCGCGCGGCCTTTATCAAACTCGCGCAACTGGATATAACACACAATCAATTGATAATAAAATGCCTGAAGCGGCAAACTGCTTTCAAAGTCTTTGCTCCGGAAAAACGCGACGGCATCTTCACATACCTGCGCGGTGGACGCGTAATCGTTTCGGCTGCTATGAATGGTCACTTCAATCAGACGCCCGCACAAATGCAGTCGAAATGAATTGCATTTGTCCATATACGGCTTAATCTGCTTGAACTGCCGCTCGGCTTCTTTAGCAATCTCCAACTTGGTCGATTTACTATTGACGTAATGGCTAATCAGGTGCGTATACGCATCCTCCGCCTCGTTTTCCATCAACAAGACCTGCTGGTAGTTGCGGTACATCTCCCGGTACATGTTGTATCGGTTTGTATCGCCGTAGATGGTTCCATAATGCAGGCGCAAAGCCGACAGCGCATTGAGTGTTAATTCCGTAAACTCGAAGTGAACGCTCTGTTGCAGCATTTCCTCCATTTGCCCGATGCCGTTTTTCTTGGCATTTTTCGTCATTAAAATGCTGGCGGTAGCCCACTTTTTATTGCATTCAAAATGCGCCTTTTGGCGATCGGATTGGGTGGTTTGCTGAAAATCAAGCAAAAAGATCACGCTTAACAGGCGATCTTTCAGACGCTCTTTTAAGTTAATAAATTTGCTGCCGCTCTTTTGGCCGTCATATAACAATGCCGAAGCTTCTTCGTCTGTAGACACTTGGCCTTGTTGGATCGCTTCAAAAAGCTGTTCCATTTTGGAGCCTGGCTCCAAAATAATGCTCCACAGTCCTGTGGATTTGAGTTTGGTTGCGTTGATCAGTCTGACCAATTCAATAAGTTCCTGCATGGTTTACCCATTTTGATAAGTACAATTAAAATGAGCGCACACAGCGGCACGGCTTTGTCGTAAAATAAACGACAAAAGCCCGCGCTTGGCGCAAGCAATTATTGAGACATTATCTAAAACAGGAATAAACCTGAGCCAATCCGGTCAGATAAACAAAAAACCGTTGGCATGCAATCGTTCAGTAAGTCTTTCACCATGAGATTAAAAAATTGCCCGATGATGTAGGTAGAAACGGTTGCTCCATAGACTGCAATCATACATAAACCGGTATGACTGCAAAAATTTTAAACTACCTAACCCGGACATTTTGAAAAAATCTTATTCAAAAGGGGATTAAAATGAGGCTCAAAGTTATAATTATCAGGTTAATATTCAAAATGCTTGGATTTTTTTTTATTTTATGGTAGGGTTTTGTTAAATTAAGGTCGACTACATAAATGTGTAGGATCAAGGTTAGAACTCAACGCAAATGATATAAAAGTACATAAAAAAAGCGCCCCATCTTCATGGAGCGCTCATAGAATCTTAATATTACAATCTGACCGCTAAAGAATCAGTGAATTATAAATCAGATTTCTTGAAAAAGCGGGTGGAACTTTTTCCACCCGCTGATTAACTCAAGAAAAGCACTACTTACTGAAAAAATATTCCTTGCGACTTACTTCGTCTGAATCATCTTCTTCGTTGCACTATCCGTCGCTGTTTCCAACTTGTAGTACAACATGCCCGTGGTGTTCAACAGCGCACGATCAATCGTGATCGTGTTGTAACCTTTTGCGAAGTTGCCGCTCTGTGTGAATACCGTGCGACCGGTTTCGTCGTAGATCGACAACGTTGCGCCCACCTTCGCTGAAGCTTCGGCGGGTGAAGCAGATGAATCAGGCAAATGGAAGCCTATAACCGTCTTGTTCACAAACGGATTCGGCTGG
>JBAXTB010000451.1:0-4270 GCA_037130425.1 Bacteroidota bacterium | reverse complement strand
CTATGCTTTTGATAGAAAACCGATCGCTTTTCAGGTTGGCTAAGTTTTTACGAATATTTTAGTTAATCGTTTCATTATCAAATGAATAGAAATAAAAAAACACAAACCCTTGGAGCGTTTGGGTTGGGGATCTATCTTTGTTAATGGCGTACGATAAGTGCGTATATTTACGAATTATGCGCCATGCTTGGAGAATATCAGAAATTTTTCTTACCCTTACTCCCATTCCAATGCACAAAACACACTTTCATTTTTTTGCCTAATACTAAGCCATCCCTAAAAAAATAAAAAAGTATTTTTTCCATCTTAAAAATACAGCTCCAAAACGGGGTTGGTACTTTTGAAACTTTACCTTTGACAAATGACATCAACAAAAAATATATTTCATACGCTTTTAAATAAAGAGGTTTATGCATCAGGGCAAGTAAAATTATTTCCTGCGGACACGGTTATTTTAAATATCAACGCTTATATCAAATCAATTCCGATTGTTCTTTCGGGTAGCATTAAAGTAATTAAGACAGACGAAGATGGGAGAGAGATTTTACTTTACTACATTAAAGCGGGCGAAAGTTGCATCATGTCTTTTCTTGCAGGCATTCACAATGACACAAGTAAAATAAAAGCGATTATAGAAGAAGATGCAGAAGTGCTTCTAATTCCTGTTGCGAAAGCAAGTGAATGGATAAAAGAATTTCCCGAATGGACTGATTTTATTTTTACTCTATATCAAAAGCGTTTTGAAGAGTTGCTTGAAGTCGTGAATGCAGTTGCATTTCAAAAAGTAGATGCACGATTACTTCACCTGCTCAAACAAAAGTCCTCATTATTTCAATCAAAAGAAATTGTAGTTACGCATCAGCAACTTGCTGACGAATTAGGAATAAGCCGTGAAGCAGTAAGCAGAGTATTGAAACAAATGGAAAACGATAAGCTTATTTCTCTTGGCAGAAATAAAATTTTGCTTATGTGATCTTTATCACTAAGAACGTTTTTTAAGCATTGTAACTTTGTGTCATAATTAAAAACAAATTACAATGAAAAAAAACATGGGAACCATCGACAAAGTAGCCAGACTACTTGTCGCTATCGTTATTGCCGGTTTGTATTACGCAAACATCATTTCAGGAACAGCAGCAATCATTTTATTAATTGTTGCAGCCATTTTTGTACTGACAAGTTTTGTCGGTTTTTGCCCTCTTTATCTACCATTTGGTATTTCAACAAGAAAGAAATCAGCATAATTATGAAACACGAAATAGAAACCCTTTGGATGGGCAAAATGCAATTCAACGCATTGGTAAACGGACATACTATTATTATGGATGCACCCGAACGGATTGGCGGCGAAGACCACGGACCTATTCCAAAACCTTTTGTGCTCACCGCTCTTAGTGGATGCACAGGTATGGATGTAATTGCATTGCTTCGTAAACAGGGAATTGAACTTAAAGATTTAAACCTAAAAGTGAGTGGCGAAATTAGTAAGCAAGCACCGATTGAATATGTATCGGTTCACATTATTTATGAGATGATTGGAAACGCTAAAGACGAACAGGCGGCCAAAGATGTAGTGATGTATTCGCAGGAAAAAGTTTGTGGTGTGAGCCACATGCTCAAAAAAATTATGCCTGTTACATGGCAGATTATTTTTAACGGAAAGGAAATCAAAAATAAATATGCTTGACTTAATCAAAAATTTATTCGGTTTAGAAAAAACCGACTATGCACAATTAGTAAAAGACGGTGCAATTATTTTAGATGTTCGCAGCGAAGGCGAATATGCAGGTGGACACATCAAAGGTTCAATCAATATTTCGCTTGACCAACTTGTAAACAATCTTCACAAGTTAAATGATAAAACCAAACCCATTATTACCTGTTGTGCATCGGGTATTAGAAGTGCATCAGCAAAAAGTATTTTACAGTCAAACGGATTTACAGAAGTTCACAACGGTGGCGGATGGAGCAGTTTACAGAGCAAAATTTAAAAAGTAATTACAATAAATGGGTTTTATGTAAGCGATCTTGTCCATTCAAAACCAATCGCTTTTTTGCTGTTGTTGGCGTCCTCGCCAATAACACCAACGATCAAAATCCAAGCATAAAACATCTGCTTTTTGATGAAATATTTGTTTCTTTTAATTTAGCCACGCACTCCGCCCTTGTTGTTGATGAGGAAGCCAACAACGGCAAAAAAGAGGTTGTCCAGTTTGCGGGCAATTATTCAACGCTTTGAGTGGAACGCATTTAGTTAATTCATTATCAGATGATTGAAAACGAAAACCACAAGCCCTTGGAGATCTTAGGCGAGGGGTTTATCTTTGTCTGAAGCATACGATTAATTTGTATATTTATGCGGAATCAGCTACTTTGTACGGCACTACAAACATCTAAAACAACAATGAAACGAAGTTTTTACATACTGACAATTTTAACCGTATTCATATTCCATTCTTGTGGTCTTAAAACCGCTAAAGATCTTGGGCTTCATTTCTCAACCGAAAAATCAAAACTTCCTGATACACTGCATTGGAAAAAAATCGGTTTTGCGAAAGAATTAATCAACCAAAAGGAAATGGTCGTGGTTATCAGTGGCGGTACAAACCCGATTCCGTTGGAAAAGTGGGACGATTTTAAACCATCATTTCCGTACAAAAAAAATATTGACCGTCATTTACTTTTTCAACAAACGGCATTTTATCGTTCCCCAAATACGGATGTAAATTGTAAAGAGGCTGGTTGCATAAAACAGCGTGAATATAAAAATTATACTTGGGTGGAATTGGCAAAACCAGTTTGTGTAGATTATGTAGGTGGTAAAACGGATATGCTCAAACCTGAAAAAGGTCATTTAGTTATTAAGACAATTCAAAAATGTCAAACTGTAATGTTTACGGATAGTATTTTTCAACTCACAGACAATAAAGGGAATTATTATGTAATGCACGCAACAGAAACAGGTAATCCGGACACAACAGCCGTTTTGCCAAGTGGTTGGACCCTAAAAAAACTGATTTTACAAGAGCCGTTAATCATATCGCCTTTTGGTGGCGGTAATGAATGTTATTACAATATTGTTGGCGATAACTTAGGACAGGGTTATCATCAATATATTTTCGCAGATTCCGTTTATCCATCAAACAAAAACTAAAAAATGATCCATAAATTTAATTTTATTGAAAGGATTCTGTTGAATGTTAATATCATTCCACACCCTTTGATGGACGCTGCGGTGAACGTTGGGCTTGCAAAAGCATTGGGCGTTGCGGTCAAACTTAAAATTACGGATCAATTAAGCACGCAGGAAAAAAGCGCTGCCGATATTGCCAAAGCGTGCGATATTAGCGAAAAAGGCGCCGAAATCATCCTCGATTGTTTGGAAGCGATGGGTTATGTAGACAAGAATAATAACGGTTATAGATTCAACAAACGCGGGTCAAAGTTTCTGGATCGCAACTCACCGGATAGTTTTTGTTATTTTATCTTGTTTTCTGATTGGGCTTATAATTCTTTTATCAACTTAGAAGACACGGTCAGGTTGGGCAAACAACCGAGGGAAAACCTCGTTTATTTCAACGAACATGAGTGGGAGTTATTTAGCCGCGCCATGGCAGAGCTAGCCAATACCAATTTAAAAGAAGTTGTTGGAAAGATAAAAATACCAAATACGGCTACCAAACTGCTTGACCTCGGCGGCTCGCATGGCTTATACAGCATAGAATTTTGTAAAAAATACCCGGCGCTTAAAGCAGAAATTATTGATTATGAGCCGGTTAGAAAGTATGCGGATGAAAGTATTGAAAAACACAATATGCAAGCGGGTGTGACATTCACGGCGGCTAATTTTATGCAGGAAGAGATTCCGCAAAGCAATGATGTCATCTTGTTGTTTCAAATCATCCATCAAAATACGCCGGAACAAAATATTGCTTTATTCAAGAAGGTCAATTCAGCGCTGAATCAAGGCGGTCAATTGGTTATACTTGAACAGATCAAGGGGATTGGTTCAAAAAGTCAATTGTCGAAATCCAATACGTCATTTATTGCCATGAATTTATTTCATCAAGCCAGTGGCAATGCGTACACTTATGAGGAAGTAAGTGCCTGGGCAAAAGAATCCGGCTTTCGTAAACAATCATTGAAAAAACTCAATGGCCCCGGGTTTGGATTAATTGTTTGCGAGAAGTAGTAGTAAAACGGATTTTACCCTAAGTATTGGGGCATTATGTTCAAATCTGACCGGAGGAAAAGATATAACACAGGAAGT
>JBAXTB010000450.1:0-4288 GCA_037130425.1 Bacteroidota bacterium | reverse complement strand
CCCTTCGGGATTTTTTTTGATTGCAAAAAGTTACGCGTAAATCATAAAAATCGAAACAATCGCAGTCTACCTTTGCCCCCATGTTCGACACGACGCAAAAAATCGGTATCCTCGGCGGTGGACAATTGGGCAAAATGCTCTGTTTGGCCGCTGCCAACTGGGATTTTAAAACCTGCATTTTAGATCAATCGCCCGACTACCCGGCCGGGGCCGTTTGTTCGGAATTTACCGCCGGCAATTTCAATAACTACGACGATGTGATGGCGTTCGGCCAGGACAAAGATGTGTTAACCATTGAAATTGAACACGTTAACACGCAGGCCTTACATGACCTGGAAAAAGCGGGCAAAACGGTACATCCGTCCCCGCGCGCCTTGGACATCATCAAAGACAAGGGCTTGCAAAAGGAATTTTACCGCGCACACGATATTCCAACCACCGATTTTGATCTGTTTGAATCCGAACAGGATTTAATTCAGGCGGTTAAAGCAGGGAAATGGAAAATTCCGTTTGTGCAAAAATCCCGCACCGCCGGTTATGATGGAAAAGGCGTGGCGATTATCCGCACGGAAAGGGATTTAACAGAAAAACTCCTGCCCGGCCCTTGCTTGGCAGAAGTATTAGCCCCGATTCAAACGGAAATTGCCGTCATTGCAGCCCGCAATGCAAACGACGAAGTGTCGGTTTTCCCGGCCGTCGAAATGGATTTTCACCCGGAAGCCAACCTCGTGGAATTTCTGATTTGCCCGGCCCGCATCAGTCCGCACGTAGCCGCACAAGCTGAGGCGCTGGCAGAGCGCGTCATCCGCACCTTTGATATTTGCGGTTTGCTGGCCGTGGAAATGTTCCTGAGCCCATCGGGTGATTTATTGGTCAACGAAGTTGCACCCCGCCCCCACAACAGCGGGCACCATACCATTGACAGCGCACCGACAAGTCAGTTTCAGCAGCATTTACGGGCGATTTGTAATTTGCCTTTAGGCGATACCACCCAATTAATGCCGGCAGTAATGGTCAATTTATTAGGCGCGCCCGATTACAAAGGTCCGGTTCGTTACGTGGGCGCTGCCGAATGTTTGGCCTTGCCCGGCGTGCATTTGCATTTATACGGCAAAAGTCAAACCAGTCCCTTTCGCAAAATGGGACACGCCACCATCACGGCGGACACCCTGGAAGAGGCCGTAAAAAAAGCCCGTTTTGTGCAAGCAAATTTCAAAATAATATCCTGATTTTCAAATACTTAAACACGAAAATATGGTTGCCGTTATCATGGGTTCCGATTCGGATTTGCCGGTCATGCAAAAAGCCGCAGATATTTTGACACAGTTGCTGGTTCCGTTTGAAATGACCATTGTTTCTGCGCACCGCACGCCTGCGCGCATGTTTAAGTTTGCGCAGGAGGCCCATACGCGCGGGATTCGGGTGATTATTGCCGGAGCGGGTGGCGCGGCGCATTTGCCGGGTATGGTAGCGGCCATTACGCCATTACCTGTGATCGGCGTACCGGTCAAATCCTCCAATTCCATAGACGGTTGGGACAGTATTTTGTCTATCCTGCAAATGCCAGAAGGCGTACCCGTGGCAACTGTGGCCCTCAATGCCGCCCGAAACGCCGGAATCCTGGCCGCGCAAATGCTGGCAGGATCTGATCCGGCTTTGTTGGAACGTATTATCGCGTTTAAAAAAGGATTGGAAGAAACGGTGTTGGAGAAGGCGCGTAAAATGGAAGTGGGTAATAAATGATCTAAGTAAAACTAAGGAGCAGTGTTAGGCTAACCCGTCAACAAAAAGGCTCGTGAAGAGGTGTCATCTTCGAGGTACGAGAAGGTGGCATCTCTTCACAGAAGGACTCACGCAACCTTCGTTCCGAGATGTCACCTCCTCCTTCTGTCGGAGATGACACCTCGGAACAGGATCTGGCTTAATCATATCACAACTTCTCCACACTTCCCGAACCCGACACCCGGCTCTCCACCCTCGGCGAACCACCGTAATGCACATCGCCGCTACCACTCACTTCCGCTTTCAGGGTTTCCACCACTGTGCCGCAGGTAGCGGAGCCGGAGCCGGAAATATCCAAGTCGGCCGCATTTGCTGTCATATTTTTGGCGTCAATTTCCCCGCTGCCACTGACTTCGGCTTTCAGGTTATTGGCTTTACCGCCTACCTTTACGCTGCCGCTGCCCGAAATATCACAATTAACGGAACCGGCTTCTGTTTGATCGGCATAAATATCACCGGAGCCGCCTACTTCAAGACGCAGATTTTCCGCTTTTAAAGGCGTCATCGCTTTAATCGTTCCGCTACCGCCGATGCTCAGCGCATCAAACGAAGGCGCCGTCACGCGCACCACGAGGTTTTCAGAATGTGAAACCGATTTATCAAAATAAATGCGCAGTACGCCGTCTTTTTCCTCCGTTTTCAACAAAGGCAACAAATTCTCCTGGGCTTGTACCTCAACAGCATATTGATCGCCTACGCGCACTTCCACATCGCCACTCAAATCGAGGTTGACAGCATGAAAATTATTAATTGAGCGCGTTTCCGTTTTCACCGGCCCTTTGCCTTCTACGCCGAAAAATGAAAAATGAAAAGAACGACTTCCGATCACAAAAATGCCCACAACGAGCATGAAAAGCAATAAATTACGCATGACAAAAATGTTTTTCAGTATGATGAGTTTTGTTTTGCAGGTTGTCCTGGGCTTTGAGCGTTCAAGATATGATTTTCGACACAATTACCGGGTTTCAGGTTACATTTGGGGCTGAATTTTTATCAAGATGCTTTTAACACTGCTTTTCTGCGCCCATTTTTGCCTGCAATTCCTCGCGCCTGCGCCCGTACCTGCGCGCGCAATCCAACAACCGGACAGCGTCGTTGAATGGCTGACCGAAAAAGACCACGATTTTGGCCAGATCCGGAAAGGTTATCCCGTAAAGTTTACGTTTAAGTTTAAAAACATCAGCAAGGAACCGATTACGCTCCAAACCGTGCGCACCACCTGCGGCTGTACCGCTGCCGATTATACTGAAGACGCTGTTTTACCCGGCGAAACCGGCGAGATCAGGATTGAATATGATGCGTTTAAAAGCGGCGATTTTCGTAAAAAAATCCGGGTGTTTTTTAATGCCCAGCGGAAGGCAGAGTTTTTGTGGATTGGAGGAAGTGTGGATTAAGAAAACTTAAAAAATTCCACAAAACAGACTATATTTGTAACATAGCAACAAATCAAACAAACTATTTATGGCAGCAGAAAACGTGCAACTTCAAGTCGAAATCCCATTTGAGCAATTACTTGCATTTGTTGAGCGATTTAGTCCAGAACAAAAGCAAGTTTTATATGAAAAACTCCGCATGGACAGTTTTCGTTTAAAGTGGGAACAATTGGCTTCTAAAATCCAGTCGCCTGGATTTACAGAGGAAGACATACTTAATGAAGTAAAAAAAACGCGCCAGGAACGCCATGCCGCTAATCGATAGCCCTCGTATTGTTATTGTTCTTCACCCATTTGGAGAAACTCAGATTATAAACTTGGCAGAATTTTGGATGATTTATACTGGCTAACTAATCTAAAATGGATTCGCACGATACCCCATTTATCTTCCGCCTAACCACTTGAATTTGAATCAAATCCAACTCCTCCTCATCATAGATCAACAGCACAAAATCCGTCAATTTGATCTTTTCAATATTGAGCCTCGCCAACAAAGGTTCAATCGGGTTTCCGATCGTCATCAACGCATCAAAATAGCCTTCGTTCGTCACGCAGGAGTAGGATTCAAGAAATGTATCCTTGGGCATTTGATAAAACATAACCTTGTTTGCGCCATTTTTAAACATCACGTATGCATCATGCTGTTCAGGATCGTAGCGATTCTGAATCGCTTGGATGGTCTTCACATATCCGGCATTTTGCTCAAAATCGTGCATTTTAGGCTCTTTTTTGAAAGGCTGCGTTGCCAGTTTATTATCGGTGACGATTACCGTATCGGGTTGGCCCGACTTGTTTCCGCTTAAAATACGGTAGTTGGATTCAGGGGAAATTGAGTTGCAGGCAGAGAGGAGAAGGATTGCAAATAATTGATAATAAGTGCCTTTCATATCATTCAGAACGTTTATGAGCGCTTTGGAAAACTATATAAAGCCGGCATTAAATAAACGTGTTTACCCTGGTAAATATACCATCCCATTAAACAACAAATGCCGAACGCGATTTAAACCACCACAGATGACACAGATTTACACAGATTTTAATTAATCGCGTAATCTGTGAAAATCTGTGTAATC
>JBAXTB010000045.1:0-23003 GCA_037130425.1 Bacteroidota bacterium | reverse complement strand
GCCGGTCGGGCGGATCAGTTGTTCCACCAAAACGCCCTCGGTTTTGGCCATTTCATAGTCGCCGGGGGTAGCGCTCACAAACACCACCTGGTTCACCATCGTTTCAAATTCCTCAAAACTCAGCGGCCGGTTGTCCATGGCCGAGGGCAGGCGGAACCCGTAATTTACCAGCATTTGTTTGCGGGATCGGTCTCCTCCCCACATACCGCGCAATTGCGGAATGGTCACGTGGCTTTCGTCAATAATCAGCAGGTAATCATCCGGGAAATAGTCCAGCAGACAGAAGGGCCGCGAGCCAGGAACGCGCCGGTCAAAAAAGCGCGAATAGTTCTCAATACCGCTGCAATAGCCCAATTCCTTTATCATTTCAAGGTCGAAGGTCGTGCGTTCCTTGATGCGGCGCGCTTCCGGGAGCCGGCCATCGGAGATGAAATATTTCTCCTGAGCCGTCATTTCGTCCTGAATCTCGTTCATAATGTGGTTAATGCGGTCCTTGGGCGCCACGTACAGGTTGGCCGGGAAAATGGCCACATCATCCAGCACCTCAATGCGTTTGCCTACCTCGTTGTCGATGCGCTCGATGGTTTCAATTTCATCGCCCCAAAAAGTCACGCGGAATCCCCAGTCGGCATAAGGCAGGTTGATGTCCACCGTATCGCCTTTTACCCGGAAGGTGCCGCGCGTAAATTCCGTTTCTGTTCTGGAATATAAACTATCCACTAAGCTGTACAAAAACTGCGTGCGCGAAATCGTCTGGCCCTTTTGCAGCCGGATGATCCCGCTTTTATAATCCTCCGGGTTGCCCATACCGTAAATGCAGGACACCGAGGCCACGATAATAATATCCCGCCGTCCCGACAACAAACTGCTGGTCGCTTTCAGGCGCAGTTTGTCTACTAACTCATTGATTTGCAGGTCTTTTTCTATATACGTATCCGAAACCGCTACATAAGCTTCGGGCTGGTAATAGTCATAATAGGACACAAAATACTCCACCGCATTATCCGGGAAAAAGGATTGCAGTTCGCCGTAGAGTTGGGCCGTCAGCGTTTTATTATGCGTGAGCACCAGCGTCGGGCGGTTCATTTGCGCGATCACATTGGCCATGGTAAAGGTTTTACCGGAGCCGGTCACGCCGAGGAGCACCTGCGCGCGTTCGCCTGCGTACAAGCCTTCCACGAGTTGCAGAATGGCTTGCGGTTGGTCGCCCGTAGGCTTGTAATCGGAAGTTAGTTTGAATTCCATAAGGTCATGCTGAGTGCTGGTCGTTTATTTTTTAATTAACAGAACGTTGCAGCGTAAAATATAAAAAACAAAGCCAAAACGCTGAAGTTCAACGTTTTGGCTGCTTATTGTTTTCTTTGAAAATCGGATTGTTCATTTCGTACTCCGTCGCAATCGATTTTGTGCAAATTATCTTGGCAATTTAAAACCGATTGCTTTGGCGTATGAAAATGCAATCCATCGTTTGTTCATAACTGTTTTTTGTCCGCCCCTTTAATCAAACACCGCCTTATCTAAACTATTAATCGAGTGATTGGTTCGCCGTATTTGCAGCATTAACAATTGACTGATATTCTACCGGCGTCAAATTATCCATGCAGAAATTAATTGGGTTGATCGGATTTCCTTTGTAGTGTACCTCGTAGTGCAAGTGCGGCGCGGTGGAAAGGCCGGTGTCGCCGACTTCCCCGATTTTTACGCCTTTTTGTACTTTTTCGCCCTGGTGTACATAAATTTTGTTCATGTGGCCGTACAGGGTTTCGTACCCGTATCCGTGGCTGATTTTCACGCAGTTGCCGTAGCCCTGGTGCCAGCCGGTTTCCACCACCACACCGTCGCCGGTAGACTGGATGGCTGTGCCGACGCGCGCCGGGAAGTCAAGGCCGGCGTGGAATTTACGCACTTTGTACACCGGGTGAATCCGGTATCCAAAGCCTGAAAGCGTGCCGATACTTTTTTGTAATTTGTCTTCGCGCACCGGTTTGATGCTTGGGAGCGAAGCCAGCATGTTTTGCTGGTTATTGGCAAGGCGCTGAATGGTGTCCAAAGATTTGCTTTGCAGGGACATCTGGCGGCTCAACAGGTCAACTTTGTCAACAACCTCGCGGATAGACTCGCGGCCGTATTTGAATGCGGAAAGTTCCGGGTGGGATTCGTGGCCGCCGACACCGGCAACCCAAACATCTTCGTCGATCGGATCCATTCCGAACACGGCGCGGTGTACGTTTGCGTCGCGTTGCTGGATATTGGCCAGTACTTTTGACATCATGTCAAACTGGCTGCCTAATTGGGTGTATTTGTGCTCCATTTGTTCGATTTCCCGAACCAATTCCTGCTCGCGGGGAGACGGAAAAATGGTGTACAGCACGGCGAGTAAAGCAAAAGAAGTTACAAGTACAACGGAGAAAAAACCGAAGGCTTGTAGTATTCTGGTTTTAAAAGGGATTACGACTTTTTCGTAGGTTAAAGTTTGAATGTTGTAAACAAACTTTTCTTTCCTGCCCATATTGTTCGGATTTACTAGGCGCATCATTAAGATTGCATTGCCTCTTATGATTTACTGAATCTTACGGCCATGAAGCATTCGGATTAAAGCTTGTGTTTAATTTCATGCGCCGCCGACTTGCCCGGTTTGTTAATATCTTGGAGATCTTTTTCCCCTTATTTTCCTGCGTGAGGCGCACAAAAGTAACAAAGTGTTCCAGATTAGCAAAACATTTTGCTGAAAAATGTAATGTGGCCGGCTTTTGTGGTTAAATCAGGCCGAACTTAATGCTTTCGTAAAGCGCTTTTTATGCATTAAGATTAATCAACCTGCATTAGATAATTCGCGCTGTTTGTTTTCTGCGTGGCCTTCGGCCTTAAGCTTTTTAAATCAGCGCTCATTATGACAATTAACGATGGCTTTCAGGCGACGCTCAGTAACATTGCGAAAATTCGTTGTCTTTGAGGGACGGCAAAAAAAAGACAAGAAATCCGAAAATTCTAATAAACGGCGGGAATTAACACTTAGATAAACAAAACGAAGGGTAAAGCGGTAAAACAGCGCCTTTTTTACACGTCGCCTCGGTGCGTGTGGATGCGTACCGACAAGTCGAGGATCATAATTTTTTGCCAGATTTTGCCCGACAAGCCTTGGGTGAGTGATTCGAGGTCGTTCACGGCGTTCAGGACAATGGGGTCGTCCATGTTTTGGGCGAAGAGGGCCGCTATTTTGCTTACCAGCGCCAGTATTTCGGAACAATAATCGAGGTAGCGCGACAGTTCGTTGTGCGTGAGCGTGCGCACGGGGGAGTTTTCGGTCTGTTCGACCTTGGTCAGCACGTAGTCGGGGTCTTTGGTGAGTTGGTGCATGTCCACCACGTGGGCGATGCTGCGCAGGCGGTGCAGGGATTTCAGGGCGGTTTGGCGTTTGAGCCGCGCTTCCAAATTTACTAAGAAAAACAAGGCTAAACCAAGGAAAATCAATTCATTAATGGCCGATTCCGTGGCTTGCAGCAAATCCTGAATGCCAGTAGCCGTAAGTGAAAAATGGCTCATTACCTGATACGAGGCCCAACCGAACAGCCCTAACAGCATAAACGCCGCCACCCCCGAGGCCACGCGCACCACCCAAATCGGCGACTGCAATTGTAATGCGAGTTTTTCTGACTCCCGCGCCACTTGTAAAAAATCGCCGCATACCTTGGCCAATCCCGAATCCGGAAAGCGGTCGTGGATGCGCTGGCGTAAACGACTGATGGTGAGGAGGATGTAGGAGGAGTTTAATTCGGTGTAGGAGCCGGGCGGGCGTTTTGGGAGGAAGTGGGAGAGGAAGTATGTCATGTGGGTTTTGTGCGTTTCGCTTGGCCACCCCCGACACCTGAAGGGGAGTACATTGGAAGTGGCTGATAATTAACGCTTTATGGTACTAATGATTTCGTATAGGTTCTGGATTTGTTCCTTTGGGATCTTAGTTTTGTTGGTAAGGGAATTTTGAGCGTTTCGTTTGGGCGCCCCCTACCCCTAAAGGGGAGTTGATCGCAAGGGAGGATAATCTGTTCTTTATGGCACTAAAGATTTTGTGTGAATTTAAGGTTTCGTTTGCTGCAAATAACAATTTTCCGAAATAGCAGCGCCCCATCTTCCCATTCCTACAATTCAATTCGGTCCCATAAAGAACAGATTATCCTCCCTTGCGATCAACTCCCCTTCAGGGGTAGGGGGCGGCCAAGCGAAACGCACCAATCATCCACTCCAACAAAACCAAATCCATTAACGTGCCAACGATTCATTCAATCAACGGTACGAGCCTTCCCTACCAATTTCCTTACAATTCGGATACGCGTTGTATAAATTATAATTATCCCATCGCAACCCCATCTACCCCCACCGCAACAATGCCGAGGCCCACGTAAACCCGCTCCCGAACGCCGCCAGACAAACCAAATCCCCGTCCTTGATTTTCCCGGCTTCCCAGGCTTCGCACAAGGCAATCGGCACCGAAGCGGCCGTGGTATTGCCGTAGCGCTGGATGTTGTTCCACACCTGATCGTCGCGCAGGCCCAACTGGCGCTGCACAAACTGGCTGATCCGCAAATTGGCCTGGTGTGGAATGAGCATATCAATGTCGGAGGTTTGTAACCCCACTTCCGTCAGCGCTTCATGGATGACTTCCGGGAATTTTTGCACCGCCAATTTAAACACAAACTGGCCTTCCATATTGGGGTAATACATGCCTTCCTGCATCATTTTAGGCGTCAGGAAAATTTCCCCATAAGTATTGGCGGGCGGATAACCGAAATCGGTGGGCGTTTCCTGGCGTTTGTCGTGGTAGCCGCCGTGGCAGCCGGGATTGATAAAGGCCAATTTTTCGGCGTAAGTGCCGTCGGAATGTAATTTGGTGGTCAGCACCCCGCGCTCCGGGTCGGCGGAAGGCTGCAGAATAGCCGCGCCCGCGCCGTCGCCGAAAATCACGGTCACATTGCGGCCGCGTGTTGTAAAATCAAGGCCCATCGAGTGCATTTCCGCGCCTACGACCAGCACGTTTTTGTACATGCCGGTTTTGACAAACTGGTCGGCCACGGATAAAGCGTACAAAAAGCCGCTGCACTGGTTTCGGATGTCAATGGCGCCGATTTCCTTGTGGGTAATGCCCAATTCGCGCTGCATTAACACGCCACAGCCGGGGAAATAATAGTCGGGACTCAGCGTCGCAAATACAATAAAATCAATCTCCTCCGGCGCGATGCCCGCCCGCGCGCAGGCGACGCGCGTTGCTGCTGCGGCCATGGTGCTGGTGGTTTCTGCGTGCTTTTTGCCATAGCGCCGTTCCTGAATGCCGGTGCGTTCCTGAATCCAGGCATCGCTGGTATCCATGAGTTGGGACAGTTCGTCGTTGGTGACAACGCGTTCGGGCACATAGTAGCCGATGCCGGCAATTCGACTGCGGTTCATATCGTAATATTTTGGTTATACTGAGCGCCGCCTGAAAGGCAGCATTAATCGTCATGCTAAGCGCTGATTGTCAATAACTTAGGCCAAAGGCAATGCACAAAACGATCCAGCGCGCAGTATCGGTGTGCAAAAATGGGCTGAAAATTAAGGTTTTCTCAGCAATTCTACCGAAAGATCGTCTATCCAGATATGTTCCCGGTTAGGGTTCCACACATACGTTTTTATTACGCCGTTTGATGGAAAACCACGCGGCACTTTTACATAAAACACCGCTTCGCCCCAGCGGTTTGTATCGCCCGAATTCCAAATAGAGCCATCAGGATTATTTATTTTATTAGCAATATGTATTTGGCTGTATTTGTACACTTTGCCTTGGTTGTCTTGTAGCACTAATACCAGAGACGCCTCTTCCAGAATATCCCGCAGTTTTTCCGAATCCTTGGTATAGCCCCATACGGAGGCCCGAATCCAATCGCCGGATTTGATTTCAGGCAAAGTACCGGCTTCATTGGCCATAGTGGCGCCAAATTCTTGATCGTTCATTTGGAGACCAAATTTACCGCCATGTTTAATTGCGCTGGTAAACATCGTACCGGTGGAGTCTTCCATACCGTTTTCAAACTGGCGTTTTACCAGTACCAGTGATTCGGGGCTATTCGGCTGCATCTCATCGGATTCCATGGCAATCAGCGCCTTCATAGAGTGTTTGGTTTGCCCAAATACAGACCAAAAATGCGCCTTTTTCTCAAATTGCGACCATAATATGCCGTGTTCAAATTGCCAAACCTGAAAAATATTCAAAAAACTAAAGCCGACCAAAACAATACTCAACAAAATAGCCGACCAATTTCGGCGCAAGATCGGTTCAAACAGGGCGGCCATCGGTAGCGCCAGCAAGGCGTACAAATCAACCATTGGCCGGGAGCCGTAACCGTTGGTATAAAACCAGCACCACCAGCTATATGCGATGTAGGCGTGCAAGGGTAACACGATCAAAATCGGCAATAACGCGTCCTTAACATGACGCTTTAGCCTGAATATCCCGATCAAGGCAAACACCATAACGGGCGTGTACAATAACCATCCGTTTTTATAATCAAACAAGCCACCGAGGATATGCGGATGAGCGAAATCCAGCTTTTCTGAACCATAGGCGTACCACCACCATTTGCCGCTAATAGCTTTATAATAAAGAGATTGCGGTACCAGCATAAGCGCGCCAGTAAAAGCTGCAATTGCAAACAAGTACCATTTTTTTACAAAAAACAGGATGCGATCTATCAGGGTTCGCCAGGAAACCACACCCCAAAACAGTGGAATAAACACGACCATGATGTCGTGTAATCGCGTCAACGCAATTAATCCCACTATTGCGCCTACCCACGCGGCGTTTTTTGCATTGGATTGTTCCCAAAACAGCACGGTACGGTGCATCAAGATTGCAACAAGTGCAAACAAAAAGCCATGCGACATATAGTTATGGTAACCTGTAAAGTAGAACAAGTTGGTGGCGAGTCCAATTGTTAGCAACGTTACAATACTGGTTTTTCTACTAAAATAACGGCGCAATACACCAAAAAGAAACCAAAGCCCAAGCAGCACATAAAAAATGGGCGCCAAACCAGCAAATAACATGTATGGCGTGGAAAACCCGTCGGCCGGATACATACCTGTGATAAAACAAAACAAATGCGCTACAATAAAAAACGGCAGCGTCATAATAGCGACACCCACCGGCCACCGGATGCTGCGTTTTCCGTTAGGCGCCGGCTCCGGAGTAAAATGGCGTTCGCCCTCTACAATCACACGGGTATAATATTTTGCCGATCCTGTTAGTGTTTTTTCATAATCGCCTACATCGTGGTAAATTAGGTAGGATGGCAAATGAATATAATATCCGAGCGAATCCCCACCGTCTAACTCTTCGGGCCAACGATCAAATGCCCAAAAACTACCCAAAAACACGAGCGCCATGATCCCGACGATGCTTTTACGAAGCGTATTTTCTGCAATTTGAAATGACATCTGGCGGCTGATTTTGTTTTTAATGATCGGGTTGATTTCCAAAGGTTTTTACCAAGAACATGCGAAAGTCGAATTATCTGGCAACAAAGGTTATTTCTACAAGGCAAAAAACAGCGCATTACCACAATTTTTCCTTAAAAAATTACCGATGGCCCCTGTTTACGAGCCATACGCCCACAATCGTCACGATCATACCGGCGCCTTCCAGCCAGTTTAACTGTTCGCCCAACAGAACCCAGCCCAGCAATATCGCCACCACCGGATTTATATAGGTGTACAAAGACGAAACCGTAGCGCTCAGGTGTTTCAGCACAAACATATATAAGGTAAATGCCAGCGCCGAACCGATGGTGGCCAGGTAAACCACTGCGCCCCAGCCTTGTATGGTGTTGTTAATATGATGTGTCGGATCGAACAACAGGCTCATAATCAGTCCGCCCAAACCGCCCGCCGTGATCTGCATCCCGGCATTCATAATGGGCGACACCTCAGCGCGGTTAAATCGTTTGGACATCACTGTGCCCAGCGACCAGGTAAAGCAGGAGGCAAAACAGCCCGCTATGCCCCAACTGTAGGCCGGATTGGCAAAATCCCGCCAGCCTTCGCTGAAAATCAAGCCCAAACCGCCAAAACCCAGCAAAACCCCGCTGATGACGTACCCGTTGATGCGTTCCGTGCCTTTCCAGGCTAAGTTGATGAGCACGATAAAAACGGGCGTCATGGAACCGATCACCGCCGAAAGCCCGGAAGACACATATTGCAAGGCCCAACTGACAAATCCGTTGCCGCCCGTAATGGTGGCCAGTCCGGTTAAGCCTTGCCGAAGTACGTAACGCCGATCAGGCACGGCGGTTTTGCCCTGCGAATATGCCATCGTGAGCAGCAGCAAACCGGCAAAGGTTTGTCGAATGCCAACCAACAAAAAAGGTGGGAAATCCCGTATAGCAAACTTAATGGCGGTGTAGGTAGTACCCCAAATAATACAAATAGCGGCCAGGGCTAAAAAGGCGCGGCTGCGTGGGTCGGCAATTTTCGTTTTCATGGGGGCAAAAGTCAGGAAAAAAAATCGAAAAGCCGGGTTTGCAATGATTCTTGGAATCACATAAAAGGATACCGCGAGGTTTAAATTCGACCGTAAAACCAGACCTCGGAGAGGTCTAACGTTTGTAGAGATGATTTAAGGCAGGGCACCGACCTCGGAGAGGTCGCACATTTGTATTATTCATTCCGAATATTTAACCAACGTTGGACCTCTCCGAGGTCCCGTAACGCATTGATAATCAATTACTACAAACGTTGGACCTCTCCGAGGTCGTCAAGTGGCCCTGTATCAAGGCAGAGCGGCATATTATTCCACCCGGCTCACACTATTCACCCCGTCAAAACTCTTCAGCGCCAACATGGCCCGTTGCAGCTGGTCAATATTGGCCACCACCAGCCCGATCCGGCCTTCAAAATACCCTGCGTCGCCACTGATGGAAAACGAACGAATGTTGATGCCCAAACTCGCAATACGGTCGGTCAATTGCTGAATCACGCCCGGCCCGCTGTCGATCCCGGTGACAATAATATCGGCTACAAAATCCGATTTTACCGTCACGCCCCATTCCGCTTTCAATACGCGGTGTGAATAGTTCACCAATAAGTGGTTGGCGTTCGGACAGGTTGTGCGGTGTATTTTAATACCGCCCTGAATCAGTACAAAACCAAAAATAGGATCGCCTTGCACCGGATTACAACAGGTGGCAAAGGAATATTGGTAATAATTGCCCGGTTCGCCGTTGATGATGATGGCCGGTTTATTATCTGTTTTGGCGCGGTGCGGCGTTTGCGGAATGTCAGAAACCGTGTACGGAGTATCAACTTTTGCCGGTTTTTCTTCTATTTCCACCAATTTGGGGCCGTCGGCCTTGAAGCGTTTGAGTTCCGACAAATCCACCTGTTGCAGGTAAATGGCGCTCAAAAATTCCATACGGTTCGGGAACCCAAACCAGCGGGTCAGCATATCAACGTTTTCCTCCACAGGAACCTTGTAGCCGTTGAGTTTGCGCTCCAAAATTTCCTTACCGAAATCAGCCTGGTGGCGTTTTTCTTCTTTTAAAGCCTGTCGAATGCGGTTTTTAGCGCGGGCCGTAACCACAAACTGCAACCAATCCTCACTGGGTTTCTGGTTCTTTTGCGTAATCACCAGCACCTGATCGCCGCTTTTCAGCACGTAAGAAATCGGTACGAGGCGGTTATTTACCTTCACCGACTGGCAGGTACAACCCAAATCGGAGTGGATGCTAAAGGCAAAATCGAGGGCCGTGGCGCCTTCGGGCAGGATTTTCATTTCCCCCTTAGGCGTGTACACGTGTACGCCCTCGGCAAACAAATTGCTTTGAAAATCGGCCAAAAACTCCACCGCATTGCCCGAATCGTTGCCATCCAAGGTTTCGCGCACCTGGTTAAGCCAGTTTTCAAATACGTCATTCCCTTTGACGCCCTTGTATTTCCAGTGGGCCGCAAAACCGCGCTCGGCAATTTCATCCATGCGTTCGGAGCGGATTTGCACTTCCACGTAACGACCTTCCGGCCCGATCACCGTGGTGTGCAGCGATTCGTATCCGTTGGCCTTGGGCGTGGTGATCCAGTCCTTGAGGCGCTCGGCGATGGGTTTGTAGTAATCCGTCACCACCGTGTACACCTGCCAACAGGAAAGACGCTCCTGCTTGGCTGGCACATCTACAATAATGCGGATGGCAAACAGGTCATAAATATCCTCAAAAGCGACCTGTTTGTGTTTGATTTTATTGCGAATGGAATAAATACTTTTGGGTCGGCCCGTAATGCGCACCCCGATGCCCATATCGTCGAGCGATTGGCGCAGGGGTTTTATAAATTCTGCAATGTATTGTTCGCGGCCGCGTTTGGTTTGGGCCAATTTTTCGGCCAATTCATGGTATTCTTCCGGGTGGGTAATTTTCAGGCAAATATCCTGGAACTCGCTTTTGATTTTATACAGGCCGAGCCGGTGTGCAAGCGGCGCGTAAATCGTGGTGGTTTCGGCGGCAATTTTGATTTGTTTGTGGTGGGCCATGCTTTTGATGGTCCGCAGGTTGTGCAGGCGGTCGGCCATTTTGATGAGCACCACGCGCACATCCGAGACCATTGCCTTCAATACCTTACTCAGGTTTTCGGCTTGCGGACTTTCAGAATCGTGCAGGCCGTCGAGTTTGGTCAGGCCGTCCACGATCAGCGCCACGCGGTCGCCGAACTGGTCGTAAATTTCTTTCAGGGTAACATCCGTGTCTTCCACCACATCGTGCAGTAGGGCACATACCACGGCGGTTGGGCCTAAGCCGATTTCTTCCACGCAGATACGGGCCACTTCAATCGGGTGCAGGATATAAGGCTCCCCCGATTTGCGGCGTTGTTTCTGGTGCGCCTGCGCGGCCAATTCAAACGCCGCGCGAATCGCCAGGCTGTCTTTCTTGTCAATTTCCGTCTTAATTGATTTCAGCAAATTGCGGTAGGCGCGCTGAATCAAGGCCCGGTCGTTGTCTTCCCCAGGTATGGCGACATCCTTCACAGCCGGTACAAGGTCTTCCTGCAAATCGGCCATAGCGGATTCCTGTGTCGTAATCGTTGATTCGTTCTGCTCCATAGTTCCTGCTGTTTTCGGTGGACGGGAGACGGGAGACGGTGGACGGTGGACGGGAGACGGTGGACGGTAGACGGTGGACGGTGTGCTTCGGGTTGGGTTTTATTGGTATAGTAACCACCAAACCCCAGATCGAAGCACCCCGTCTACCGTCAACCGTCTACCGTCCACCGTCTCCCGTCCACCGTCTCCCGTCCACCGTAAATCGTCGACCGTCAACAAAAATAAGGGAAATTTTCGACCGGCGATGCTTGTTTGGTTTATGTTAACTGTTTTTATACTGAATCTATATTTGGCGATTCAATAGTAAGTTTATACTTTTGCACTCCTTTTTCCAGGTATCCGGTTTTTCCGAGCCGATGACAGTTTGCAGACATTGCATAAGTTCCTGTTTATCAGCAAAAGACATACCATAAAATACTTATACGCATAAACGCGGGCGTGGCGAAATTGGTAGACGTACCAGACTTAGGATCTGGCGCCGTGAGGCATGGGGGTTCGAGTCCCTCCGCCCGCACTCTCTCCGGTTGACGGTTTGTATTGAAATTTCGTTCCTAAACGAAGCCTCCAATGCAATACAAACCGACCAACCATATACCATTGTACTATTTCAACCAGAAGCAAATATGCCTAACGTTGTCCGTAAAGACCTTGACAACAGTTCCGCCATTCTGACGGTAACCATTACCCGCGAAGAAATCAAACCCAAACTTGATTCCGAACTCAAACGCTTCCGCCAGCGCGCCGCCATCAAAGGCTTCCGCCAGGGCCAGGCGCCCATGGATTTTGTACGGCGTTTGTACGGCGGCTCTCTCTTCAGCGAAACGCTGAATGAGATGTTGAGCACTGAATTGTCTGATTATCTCCGCGAAAGCGGGCTTAACATACTTGGCCAGCCGCTGCCTTCTGACGATCAGGAAAAATTTTCGTTTAAACCAAACGACCTCGACGCAGAATACTCTATCAAGTACGAAATCGGTCACGTGCCGAAATTCGAAATCCGGGGCCTTGATAAAAGTTCGTCCTTTGAACGCCTGACCATTTCCAACCTCGACCAACTGGCCGCTGAAGACCTCGAGTACGCCCGCAAGCGTATGGGCGTTCGCACAAACGTAACGGATGATATTCAGGAAAATGACTTCCTGCGCATCAATTCCCGCGAACTCGAAGGCGATACGCTGAAAGACGGTGGTTGGGAAACAACTGTCACGCTGTTGGTAAAAGACGTGGTAGACGCTGACCTGAAAGCCCTCTTGCTGAGCAAAAAAGCCGGCGACGTGATTACCTACAACCCGCGCCTGATCGAAAACCAGGAAGACGAGCATAAATACCGCAAATACATTCTCTCCTTGCCCGATGAAGACGACCGCGCAATAGGCGATCTGTTTGAAGGTACGATTGAAGCAGTAGAGCGCATGACTGACGCCGAACTGAACGAAGAGTTTTATCAAAAATACTTCGGCGGCAAAGTAAGCAGCGAGGAAGAAGCCCTTGAAGAAATAAAAAAAGGAATCCTTGGTTACTATGATTCCCGTTCAAATGCCATTTTGCTGCGCAGTTTTCAGGATTATTTTTTGCAAAACACCACCATCGAACTGCCGGAAAACTTCCTGCGCCGTTGGCTCAACATCACAAATGAAGGCAAATTGACGCCCGATGCCATCGACGCGGAACTGCCTGCCTTTATGGAAAACCTGCGTTGGACCATGTTCCGCGATAAAGTCAAGGACATGTTCGGCATTGAAGTGAGCGATGACGACGTCAAACAAGTATATCGCCAACGGGTGCGCGCTTATTTCCAGGTTGATCTGCCGGACAATATCATCGATACCAGCGTAGAGCGCCTGATGGCCGATAAGAAAGACGTGGAAGAAACAAAAGAAAACATTGAAATGGACTACATTTTCAACGCCATCTTCAATCAGGTAACAATTACGGAAAAAGCGATTCCATCGGAAGAATTCCACACGATTTTTGATGCTTTGAGCAATCGTAATAAAGAATTAGAAGTAGAAGAATTAGAAGATGGCGATGAAGGCGATGAAATCATCGAAGCCGAGGTAATTGAGGAATAATTTCGCTTAAAAAGCGCTGTTTTTTCCATCGGTAAAACGCCTACGTTCGTCTGGTTTTTTAGGTCGTCTATCCAGCTTTTCAGTTCCATTTTTTTACCCCGTAACCTATTCGGCAAATCGTTGTTTTATTTGCCTCAAAAAGGAATCATTATGTTCGATAAAAACGAATTTCAAAAGTACGCCACCAAGCACCTCGGTATGAGTGGCATGCACCTCGAAAAATACATGGACGCTACCGTGCCGGGTATCCGCGCATTTACGCCCTATGTAATTGAAGAACGCCAAATGAATGCTGCCGCACTCGACGTGTTCAGCCGACTGATGATGGATCGCATCATCTTCATGGGCGTTCCGGTCACAGAATATGTGTCTAATGTAATTCAGGCCCAGTTGCTGTTCTTAGAATCGACCGACCCAAAACGCGACGTACAGATGTTCATCAACAGTCCGGGCGGTTCGGTGATCGACGGCCTCGGCATTTATGACACCATGCAGTACGTTTCGCCGGATGTGGCCACGATTTGCACGGGTTTGGCGGCTTCTATGGGCGCAGTATTGCTCGCAGCCGGCGCCAAAGGCAAACGCAGCGCACTGTTCCACAGCCATGTTATGATTCACCAGCCAATGGGCGGCGCCCAGGGCCAGGTTTCTGACATTGAAATCTCGTACAAACTCATCAAAAAGATGCAGAAATCGCTGTACGACATTCTGGCGCACCACACGGAGCAGCCCTACGAAAAAATCGAAGCCGATTGCGACCGCGACAACTGGATGTCTTCCGCCGAAGCCAAGGAATACGGCTTGGTAGACGAAGTGCTTGACCGCAACAATCCGAAAGCGAAAAAGGACTAAGCGCCTGCTCGAAAAAAAACGAAAATTGTCCCGGAGATACGAATTGACTCAATGCGTATCTCCGGTTTTTTTGTTCATTTAGTTACCTTTGTTATCCTTTTATACGCCACGGCAATCGGTTTTGAACGGTCAAGTTTTTCAGAAAACCAATTGCGATGGCGTACGCCAATAATCTGATTACGCACAACCTTACCTATCTGTTTTTATGATCAAACGCGGCCGACCGACCCAACACCGCTGCTCCTTTTGCGGACGTGGCGAAGAAGAAGTTTTAATCTTAGTTTCCGGCATGGACGGGCAAATCTGTGAAGCCTGTACCGAAAAAGCCCAGGAAATCATCAACCAGGAATTGCGCAAAGCCGGCGTAGAACCTGCCCAGGAAGAAAGTCCGGCTAAAAGTGCCAAGTATAGCGGCCCCATCGAAGTTATTCCGCCAAAAAGCATCAAAACGTTCTTAGACAATTATGTCATCGGTCAGGACGAAGCCAAAAAAGTGCTGGCTGTGGCCGTGTATAACCACTATAAACGGATTGCCCAAAAAGGCATTACCCGCACCGACGGTGTTGAACTGGAAAAATCAAATGTGCTGTTTGTGGGCCAAACCGGCACCGGCAAAACGCTGTTAGCCAAATCCATCGCAAAACTGCTGAATGTGCCTTTTACCATCGTCGACGCCACGGTATTTACCGAAGCCGGTTATGTGGGCGAAGACGTGGAAAGCATCTTGTCGCGCCTTCTTCAGGTGTGCGACTACGACGTGGAAGCAGCCGAACGCGGCATTGTATATATTGACGAAATTGATAAAATTGCCCGCAAATCCGGCAATCCGTCCATTACCCGCGACGTTTCGGGCGAAGGCGTGCAACAGGGTATGCTGAAAATGCTGGAAGGCGCCGAAGTGCTGGTGCCCCCGCAGGGCGGCCGCAAACACCCGGAGCAAAAACTCGTCAAAATCAACACCAGCAACATCCTGTTCATCTGCGGCGGCGCATTCGACGGCATTGATAAAGTGATCGCGCGTCGGGTAAACACCCAGGTGATCGGTTACAATAAAAGCGAAGTCGACAAAATCGACCGCGATAACCTGCTGCAATACGTCAGCCATCAGGACATCAAGAATTTCGGTCTGATTCCGGAATTGGTGGGTCGTCTGCCGGTGGTTGTCCACCTCGAACCGCTTGATCTGGAGGCCCTGCGCCGTATCCTGACTGAGCCGCGCAACGCCTTGTTGCGCCAGTACGAGGAACTGTTTGCCTACGAAAATATCAACTTGGAATTGGAGCCGGAAGCCATTGATTTCATCGCCGAAAAAGCGCTGGAATACAAACTCGGCGCGCGCGGCCTTCGTTCGCTCTGCGAAGCGGTGCTCACCGACGCCATGTTTGAAATTCCGACCCCTACCAAACGCGAAACGCAGCAAGATCTGGTGATTACGCGCGCGTATGCGGAGGAGAAGTTGGAACGGTCAAGGTTGGGACAGTTGAAGGCGGCGTAGGGGGGCGCTTTTTGAGCGCCTGTCGTTCTGATCGCAGCATTGTCATTCTGAGCGCAGCGAAGAAACTGCTGGCGCGAGGTTCCAACCTCGTGACGTGCATCAACCGGGTTTTACCCGTTGTCGGGTGGAACCCGACGGATTGAAGTCACGAGGTTAGAACCTCGCGCCAGCGGTGAAACTGCCGAAGGCAGAAAAAGGCCTTCGGCAGATTCTTCGCTACGCTCAGAATGACAACCTCAGAATGACAACACAAAATCCCGAAACACCCCTTCCTCCCGGATAATCTCCGTATTGTACGCAATCCCCTTCACCACCTTCTTCGTTTCCCGCACGAAATGCTCCACATTGGCCAGCATCACTTCGCGATCCGGGTCGAAAAAAGCAGCGTACAGGTTGCCGTTTCCATCCGGCGACACGCAGTACAACTCCTCTTTTAATTCATTTACCTGTTGTTGCAGGGTCGAGTTGAAATATTTCAGCTCCTGGTTGTTGAAACCCGACAAGGCGTTGTCTTCGGTTTTTAACAACGTCATTTGAAGTTCCAGCAATTGCAGGTGGTCGTCGGCATCGTAAGCGGACGTGATGTCCTTCATCACTTCGGTTTTTTCGGCGCGTTTTTGTTCGTCGGGTTCGCGGTCGGGGTGGAAATGTTTTACCAGGTCGATGTACAGTTGTTTGGCCGTTTTTTTGACCGCTTTTTCGGCTTCTAAGCGTTTGGCTTCGGCGGCTTCCTTCGCGATTACGCGTTTGTGGGGCGCTTTTTTTTCGGTGTTTTTCGGTTTCTCCTTGTTGCGCCCGGCCTGTTCCGAATTGAATTTTTCCCAGTCAAAATCGGGGTCTGTAAAATCAATTTCTTCAAAATCAGGCGTTTGTGTATCGGAGGCAGCTTCTGTGGCGCGTGTTTTTATTTCAGTTGCTGCGGCTGCTTCGAGGTATTCCTGGTAGCTGCGTTCCTGCGGGTCGTATTGCCGGAACAATTCGAGCAGGGTTTCGTCTTCATCAAAATAGCCGTAGTCCAGCGCTTCATTGATTTGCTCCAGCATCAGTTCGGCGAAACGTTTTCGCATCGTGCTGTTCAGCGTTTGGCGGGCCGGATGGTTGTGCAACACCAGCACCCACGCACGCGTAGCATCGGCGGCGGCTTTTTCCACCGGCGTAATGCGTTCCTGCCCGATTTTGCGCAGTTCAAGATCCAACTGTTTGGTTTGCTCAATTTCCAGCCGCAGCAGGTTTATTTCGTTTACCAGACGGTTGAACCGTTTTTGCTCTTTGCCGACGGGTTGAACGGGGCTGGCGGCTTGGGAAATGGGAAGATTCTTAGGCATGTTATTGTATTATGGACACAAAGGAACGGGATAGTTCTTGACATTTTCTGCCGAAAAATTGGTAAAATCTACCATTTCCCGAAAAGCCGAAATCATATTCTGTTTGTCGCCGCACTTTTGTCCTGTCAACGAAACAAAATAAGGTTGGCATAAAAAAACAACGCATCATGCAACAGAAATTTATACGCACATTCAACGTTTTCACGGCAATCGTACTCTTATCCTGTACTGCCATTTCTGCACAGAATTTGGCGCCGCAAGCCGATCAACCTGTTTCGCACTCCCGCGAAGAGATCATGCGCATGGCGATGAAGCCGATGAAAAAAACAGTCGGTGACGTAACGATGCTTGCCCCCGAAGATTTGATCCGTACCAAGAAAACAGCTTATTCCTTGCGCCATGCCATTTTGCCGTTCTCGCTGGCATTTGCCTCCGGCGCCACTTGGGGCGCCCACGAAGCCATCAGCCACCACTGGGGACAGGTACACGATAAATTCCCGAACTTGAACGCCGGCTTCTGGAACCCGGACGAATCCTGGAAAAACAAATACAACCAACGCAACCCGGAACTGGGCAGAAACAAAACGCCGATTTGGTTTACCGACGCCAAACACATGCTGGCATCCGGCAATCAGGTCTTTATGTTCGGCGCAGGCATCACCTTAGCCATGCATGGCAGCAATCGCCCTTGGTGGCACTATTTGGTTGACGCGGGTATCAGCGCGATCGGGTACACGGCGGGCAATTACGTTACATACGATTGTATATTTCGTTAGTACTGCTTCAACCAGTGTAACGCATTCCTGTATAGGATGGTGGGAAAGTTTTTAAGTGTATCGGTGGCGAGGAAACCTAAAAATCCCAATAACTGCGAGGATCCGAATATTCCCGAATATACGCCGTAAAGTTCATTTCCAATTCAATAACCGAAATATTGTGCTCTATGTCCTTCAGCACTTTTTTTTGCTCCCGTACATAACGGTCAATACTGGACTTCATCAACTTTTTGTCGGGCCTAAAGAAATAAGCGAATATGTTGCCGTTTCCAGTCGGGGAAGCACTAAAATATTCCTGTTGAAGTTCCATGACCTGCTTTTTGAGCGACGCGTTGAAATATCGAAGTTCCTGTTCGTTAAAGTCGGAAAAAACGTTGTTTTCTGCTTTTAACAGGGTCATTTGAAGTTCCAGCAAGCGCAAATGGTCGTCGGCATCGTAAGCAGCGGTGATTTGCTTCATGATTTCGGTTTTTTCAGCGCGCTTTTGCTCATCGGGTTCGCGGTCGGGGTGGAAATGTTTTACCAGATCGAGGTAAAGTTGTTTGGCCGTTTTTTTAACCGCCGTTTCTGATTCGAGGCGTTTGGCTTCGGCCGCTTGTTGGGCAGCGCTTTGGGGCTTTGCCGCTTTCTTTTGGGCTTTCTTTTCCGATTTTGCCCGGGCTTGTTCTTCAAATTCAAGCCGTTTAGCCTCTACCTTTTCAAACAACTTTTCGGGATCCTCCAAGTCCTCCAAATCGAGGTCGATGCCGAACATTTGCTGCGCCATTTCAATGGCTTCTCCTTTTGCTTCCGCAACGCGCGCTTCCTCCACTTCATCATAACTACGCCCTTCCGAATCGTATTCCTGAAAAATCGTGCGTAGTTCCTGATCGTCAGAAAAAAAGGTGGTTTCAAGCAAGCCCGTAATTTCCTCCTGCATTAAAATCGCAAATTGCTGCTTCTGTTTTTTGTTGAGTTTTGCGCGCGCAGGATGATTGTGCAGGGTAAAAACCCAAACACGTTTCGCTTCCGACACCAATTTATCGGCCGGAATGACGCGGGTTTCGCCAAGTTTCCGCAATTCCAGGTCCAATTCTTTTACCTTTTCAATCTCCAATCGAAGGGAATTGATTTTTTTAACAAGGGAATTGAATTCCTTTTGGGCCTTGCTCAAGGTTTTTCCGGCCTCGGCTTTAGGAAGGATTTGCAGACTTTTTGCCATTGCGAATGATGTTTGAATTCGGGACAAAGGTTGAAAAAATGCGTTTAAATAAAAAGGATACGTAGGTTGAACCCATTACAAACGCGGGTCCACATCTTCACTTTCCAACGCCAACACCCCAAAAACACTTTCGTGAATACGGCGCAATGGTTCTTTTTTGACAAAACGTTCCAGCGCCTCCACGCCAAGGGCAAATTCGCGCAGGGCCAGCGATTGTTTTTTCGAAAGCGCCCTGTTTTTGAGCCGCGCAATGTTTTCCGGCAGGTCGTATTCAGGGCCGTAAATAATGCGCAGGTATTCGCTGCCCCGGCATTTCACCGCCGGCTGCAACAGTCCTTCGGAATCATGGACGATAAAATCAAAGGGTTTTACCACCATGCCTTCGCCGCCTTTTTGGGTTAGTTCCATCCACCAATGCACTGCGTCGTTATAACTGTCGGCATCCTGGAGCGTCACGATTTTATAAGGCGTGGCGCGGAATAAGGCCGGTTCAAAACGACAGATTTCAGCGATATGCTCGATATGCCAGGCGTGCGTTTTATCGACATGCACTTGGCCCTCGGTGGCCAAAATATGGAAAGGCGCGAGTTTGTAATCGTCGATGTTGTGTACCGGCCAACAGTAATTGCGGTAAGCGTGTACATATTTTGAAATGGCTGCGTTCTTTTGGGCGTATTTTTCCAAAACCGGCAACGCGTCTTGGATTCCACGATCATAAGCTTGTTTTAACGCGTTTTCCACCTCCGGCAAGGCCGCCCCCGCAGCAGCGCCCACGGCGGCATATTGGTCTTTCAACAAGGCCTGCGCTTTGGCCGACCAGGGCATCAATTCGCTGTCTAAACAAACCCAATCGGTGTTGAGTTTTTCCCAAAAATTAGCCTTGCTCAAACAGGCATTGACCCGCTGCAAAAAAGCCGTTTCCAATGCCGCATCATTGAAAAAATTCCGGCCCGTGCGGGTGTAACACACGCCCAAACCCTCGCCTTCCACGCCGAATCGGTGGACGGCAGCGGCTTCATCCTTGCAAACAATCAACACCGCCCGCGAACCCATGTGTTTTTCCTCGCAAACGACCTGTGCGACGCCGCGTTTTTTGTAATAATTCAAGGCCTGCGCCGGATGTTCCAAATACTCAGGCAGTTCGCTGGTGGCGCAAGGCGACATCGTGGGCGGCAGGTAGATCAGCCATTTCGGATTGACCGCAAAACGGCTCATAACCTCCAGGGCCGCAATGGAACTTTCTTCGCGGATGGTGATATTGTGGCGCAAACGGGTTTGAATAATACGTTTGCCGATCACGTCTTCCATATCGAGCAAATCGTCGTCGACTTGCTGCGCATTAAGTTTTTGCTGGGTTTCGGCGTAATTTAAAGGCCGAATCGGTTCGTAATACACTTCTTTGGCAGGCACTGAAACGAGTTTTTCCTCCGGGTAACGCAGGGCCGTGAGTTTGCCGCCGAACACGCAGCCGGTGTCGATGTCGATGGTTTTGTTCAGCCATTCCGCTTCGGGCACAGGCGTATGCCCGTACACGACCTTCGCCTTGCCACGGTATTCTTTGGCCCAGTTGTAGCGAATGGGCAAGCCGAATTCATCAATTTCGCCGGTTGTTTCGCCAAATTGGCAAAACTGGCGCACCGCTGCGGAGCCGCGACCTTGCATGTTTTCAGTGAGGCCGGCGTGCGCAACCACCAATTTTCCGTTGTCAAAAACGTAGTGGCTGGTGAGGCTGTACAGGAATTTTTCAACTTTGAGTTTGAAGGGCACCGACTCGGATGCAAGTTGGGCGACCGTCATTTCAAGGCCGTGGCGCAGTTGCACCTCTTTTCCGTTCAAATATTTTTGCAGTTTCAAATCGTGGTTGCCGGGTACGCAATAAGCCGTGCCGGCGTTTACCATGCTCATCACTAAGCGCAAAACGCCGGGCGAATTCGGGCCGCGATCTACCAAATCTCCAAGGAAAATCGCTTTTCTGTTTGCCGGCGGAATGACTTCAAAACCGAAGTTGGTTTCCGTAACATCCACATGTTGAACGGAATAGCCAAGCATTTGCAGCAGTTCCACCAATTCATCAAAACAGCCGTGAACGTCGCCGATGATGTCGAACGGACCGGTTTCGTCTTTTTTATCGCAGTACAGTTTTTCGCGCACGATGCCGGTGACGGATTCAATTTCTTCCACCGATTTCAGGACGGCGATATGTCGGAAACCCTCTTCTTTCAGGCCGCGAATGGATTTTTTCAATTGCTGGCGCTGCTGACGAATGACGTGTTCGCCGAAACTGCGGTCGGGGCGGCTCGCGTTGCGTTCGGCGCAAATTTCCTCCGGCAAATCCAGCACAATCGCCACCGGCAAGCAATGGTAAGCGCGGCTGAGTTCGATGAGTCCTTTGCGGGATTCCTTTTGAATATTGGTAGCGTCGACCACCGTGAGCAGGCCGTTTTTCAAGCGTTTTCCGGCCATATAGTATAGCAATTCAAACGCATCGCCGGTGGCGGACTGGTTGTTTTCGTCGTCGGAAACCAGGACGCGACATTCATCGGAGGACAAAATTTCGGTTCTTTTGAAGTGTTTTTTGGCAAAACTGCTTTTCCCGGAACCTGAAATGCCGACCAGCGCAACAAGCGAGAGGGCGGGGATATTAATTTCCATAAGTAAAAATAGCCATTTGTGAAGGGGCGCCGATGTGTTCAAGTTCATCGCCGATGGGCAAAAAAGTGACGCTGTATTGGTGCTGCGCGGCCACGGTATTTGCCCAGTTTGTAAATTCTGCTCTGGTCCACTCAAAACGGTGGTCGTCGTGCCGCATTTCGCCGGCGTCTAAGGTTTCCCACACCACATTGTATTCCTTGTTGGGCGTGGTGAGGACGACCGTGCGGGGTTTGGCAAATTCAAACAGCACGCGTTCAAAATATTTCAGGCGGTTGAGTTCCAAATGCTCAATGACCTCCACCACAGCAGCGGCGTCAAAACCGTGCAAACGTTGGTCTTTGTACATGAGCGAGCCTTGAAACAGTTGAATGCGCTCCTTTTGCTTGGGCGACATGTCATCAAAATGCAGGCGTTCCTTGGCTTTCAGGAGTTCGTTGTAGGAAACATCCATGCCGGCGATTTCGGTAAACTGCTTTTGTTTGAGCAGTTGGCGGATCAGTTTGCCTTCGCCGCAGCCCAAATCAAGCACGCGGTTTGCGCCCGATTCGGCTAATTTTTCCGCCACTAATTTGATCCGTTTATCGTGCAAGGTTTCTTTTCGTTTTTGGGTTTCCGTTTTTTCAAGCAAGCCTTCCTCCGGCGCATCGGGGTCATCGTCTTCGATTAGGCGTTCGAGCGCTTTTTTGGACAGGTAGTTTACGTTGGCCAAATAGCGTTTTATAATCTGTTCTCTTTCAGGATGTTCCTTCAGCCAGCCTTCGCCTTTTGACAGGAGTTTTTCAATCTCATCTTCTTGCACGAAATAGTGTTTGTCGTTGTCGAGGGTCGGAATGAGCACGTACAAATGCGCCAGCAAATCCCTTGTGGTTACGGTGTTTTTAAGCGTTAGGGTGTAATATTTGCTTTCGCCCCATTCTGGAAATTGTTCATCCAGCGGGTGCCGTTTCAGGTCCACGTCATAGCCCAGCGGCTCGAATAATTTCCGGATTAACACCGCGCCGCCTTTGGGCGCCGGGATGACGGAAATGCGCACTTCAAAGGGCAATTTTACCGAAACCAGTTCGGGTTTGTCCTTGCATTTGCCGTTCAAAGCCGAGGAAAATGCCTTTGAAATGGCGACGCTCATAAACGAAGACGCCACATAAGGTCGGTCGTTTACATATTGGCCGAGCGTAAATCCGTCGCCGCCCAGGTTTTTGCCGCCGCGCACCATATCAATCGGATCAATATCGAGCAAGAGGCTTACGGTCGTGCGATCTTCCGCCTTTTCCGGGTAAAAAATATGGGCTTTGCCGACGGAGAGTTCCACGGTTTGGAATTTGTCCGGGTGTTTATGGAGCAAATATCCAAGATCAATCGCGGGGTAGTGGGTAGTTGTGATGTTGAGGAGCATGGGTATTTTTTAGGTAATCGTTATCATAAAGAGGCTTCAGGTATATGGCATTGCCGAGCGCAGCCATCACATCTAGCATCTTGTAACCCCCGAACTTCAGTCGGGGGCAAAACTTTTCTAAAAATCA
>JBAXTB010000449.1:0-4307 GCA_037130425.1 Bacteroidota bacterium | reverse complement strand
AATAAAAAAAACAGGGCACCGACCAATTACTTGGTAGCACCCTGTATAACCCCAAAAAACCAAATGAAAACAATCTTAAGTAAACGCTATATAAAAGCGACTTTTTTCTGTTTGAGAACCACCTTTCGGCGATTGTGGGGCAAAGATACAGGCGTTTTTAACATTAACAATACCTACAATTAATTTTTTTTACACAAACTAATCAACAATGTGGAAATCAGGCTACTAATCAGGGAATGCGTACCTTTGTACATTCAAGTGAAATGAGGTAAATTCAATGTAAATTTTACTGCCGAAATGTTAAAAAACAATCACGAAATACCTTGGAAACGGCTGGATTGGATGTTAATTTTATGGTTTGCGACGGGTTTAGGTTGTTGCACGCTATTTGGTTGCCATCGTGATCAGGAGGCGATCGTGCGGCAAAAAGTAGCAGAACGCACCAGTATTTTCAGGGCAAAAAAAACGGCGGAGTGCCGTGAAAAATTATTCTTAGTAGCCGAAAAAATGGTTGACTCTTTGTTGCTGGCCGAAGCGCAACAGCAATTACGGGATTCACTGTCGCGCAGCCGCCCCGGTCGTCCTTTAAAGCCCATGTCGGTTCCGCCCATTGATTCGCTCACGGTTAAACCGTTATTCGACCGTTAAACTTGCTTAGGCAGGCAACTATATGGATTGCCTTTACGCCAATTTACCATGATCTTTGGGGTGGCCGGGAACCGACTCCGGAAAAAATTCGGATTTCTACACAAGATTGGCGGGCTTTGCCTGCTAACGCTTTCGTTGTCGATCTTTGCGCCTTTGTTCCTTGGCGCCCAAAATAATACGCCCCTTTCGAATGTGCGCATTCGGGTGTTGGACGCGCGTTTACCCGAACAAAAACTCGATTCTGTCACGATTATGCCGCCACTGTTAACGGCGACAGATTCAAGTACGGGAACCTCCATTGATTTATCGTTTTTTTTGCTTGAAAACAATGTTTTGCGCATTGATACGGCTGGTTTAAGGCAAAATTTTCCCGATTGTCGCCGGATAAAGGTGCGATATCGCTTTTTGCCCTTTAACCTTGAAATGCCCGTTGTGCGGCTCGATACCGCCGCCATTCGCCGGGCGGGGCGCAACAATGACATTGATTTTGATTATTCGCCTTACGAACCGGAACGTAATCCCTGGGAATCGGCCGGACTAAATTCTTCGGGCGCGTACACGCGGGGCCTGTCGTTTGGCAACAGCCAGAATTTGGTTTTTAATTCAAATTTAAACCTGCAATTGGCCGGAAAATTGGGCAACGACCTTGAAATTCAAGGCGTTTTGTCTGATAACTCCATCCCGCTGCAACCTGACGGCACGACCCGCCAATTGCAGGAATTTGACCGCATTTTTATCAAAATCAAGCGCAAAAACGCGTCGCTTATTGCGGGCGACTTTGATTTGGCTAAACCCTCGGATAGTTATTTTGCCAATTATTTTAAACGTTTGCAGGGTGGCATGGCGGAATTAAAATTGTCTGACGTGAACCTGAATAGCGCCGGGTTGAAGAAACAATTTGCAGGCGATTCGTTGACGCTTCGTTTTGCGGCAGGGGTTTCTAAGGGGAAATTTTCACGTCAAACCATCAACGGGCAGGAAGGGAATCAGGGGCCTTATCGTTTGCAAGGGGCTGAAGGCGAACGTTTTATCATCGTATTGGCGGGTACGGAAAAGGTGTTTATCGATGGCCAACTCCTGCGGCGCGGTTTGTCGGACGATTACACGATTGATTATAACCTGGGTGAAATTAGTTTTACCCCGCGCAGACTTATTACCAAGGATAGTCGACTGATCGTGGAGTTTGAATATGCGGTTCAGTCTTATTTGCGGTCAACCGTGGCAGCCACGACGCTTTGGAACCACAAAAATACCCGCGTTTATTTCAATGTTTATTCGGAACAGGACAGCCGCAACAACAGCAGCGCCGAAAACCTGACCGATGCCAAGCGCCACATCCTGGCCTTAGCGGGCGATGATTTGCGCAGCGCTTATGCTTCCGGGGTTGACACGCTCAAGGAATTTGACGCTGGTCGGGTTTTGTATAAATATGTAGATACGATTGCGTGCGGCGTTTCCACGCGTGCGCTGGCGTACACGACCAATGTCGACAGCGGTCGATATGCCGCGCGTTTTACCGAGGTGCCATCCGGGACGGGCAATTACATTCAAATTTTGAGCGCGGCCAACGGCAGGGTGTACCGCTGGGTGGCGCCCGATCCAGTCAGTTGCCAGCCCAAAGGCAATTTTGAACCCGTGGTGCGTTTGATTGCGCCCGAATTACGACAACTATATACGGTGGGTGCGATCGTAAAACCTACTAAAAACGGTACGCTACAGGTAGAAACCGCTTTGAGTAACCGCGATTACAACCGTCTTTCGCCTTTGGGCGACGGAAATAATTTTGGCGGCGCGGGTTTTGTGAATTATCGTCAAAGTTTGTTGGGCGAAAAAAACAAGACCGGTTGGCGCGTGCTGTTAAACGGCGATTTTGAATATACCAGCAAAACATTTTCGCCTTTAAATCCGTATCGGCCGGCGGAGTTTGTTCGGGATTGGAACGTCGGTTCGAGCACAGATACTGCGGCGGAGCAAATCGCGCGCGCTGGTTTGACCGTACAAAAACAAAACTGGGGTAGTGTACAGTACAATTTTGGCGCGTTTTCAAGGCAGGCCGTGTATGAGGGGCGCCGGAATGTTGGGCAAATAAAATTTTTGCGAAATGGCTACGAATTAAGTGCCGAGGCTAATTTATTGGAAACAAACGGTCGTGTAGAGCGCACGCGATTTTCAAGGCCCAAATTTGAACTTGCCAAAACGCTGTTGAGCCGCCAAAGCAAATTGCCATTGCTAAAAATTGGGCTGTACGGCGAACGGGAACGAAACGAACGCCACACGATGAACGCCGATACACTCAATTTGAGCAGTTATCGCTACGATTTATATAAATTTTACTTGCAAACGCCCGTTAGCCAAAGCGCCTGGCAATTTGGCGCCAGTCTGCAACAACGCAACGATTTTTTCCCTGTCGGTCAACTTTTTAAGCAAAACACCCTCGCGCGCGAAGCCAACCTGAACGGGCGCTGGAACGCCGTTGCGCCCACCAATCCCATGCGTCCGGTTCAAACCATCGCCTGGACTTTTACCTACCGAAACCTGCGTGTCCTGGCCCCCGAACTCAGTACGCAGAAACCGCAGGAAACCTATTTGGGCCGCGCCGATTATTCGTTTTCGGCTTGGAAAAACGCGGTTTCCCTGAATACCGGTTATGAAATCGGCTCCGGGCAAAGTCCCAAAATCGAGTTTAATTATTTGCCGGTGAACCCCGGACAAGGGCAGTATACCTGGATTGACCGGAACCGCGACAGTATTATTCAAGTAGATGAAATGGAAATTGCCGCGTTTCAGGATCAGGCGAATTATGTGCGGGTGGCGGTTACGACTTCCGAATATGTCCGCACCAACAATTTGAGCATGAACCAGAATTTGCGGCTCGATCCTCGCGCCGTTTGGGGGACGCGGAAAGGCTGGCGGCGCGGGATGAGCCGTTTTTCTACCCAGAGCACCTTGCAAATTACCCGGCGTACCTATGCCAATTCCGACGCAGTGCAGGCCTGGAACCCGTTTCAATTTAACATCGTAGATACAACTTTAGTATCGCTGAGTTCGGCGATACGCAATGTGTTGTATTTCAACCGCGCCGACCCGCTTTGGGAGTTGTCGCTCACGCAAGGGAATAACGGCAGCCAGGTGTCGCTGACGACCGGTTTTGAGCAGCGCAAGAATAATGAATTGGTGTTGCACAGCCGATTCAACTTTGGTAAGCATTGGAGCCTTGAATCCGATTTGACGCAGGGGCAGAAAAAGAGTAATAATCAGGCATTTAGCAGCCGCAATTTTGATATTTTGTATCGGGAGGCAGGTCCTAAATTGTCGTGGTTGCCCGGCCGCAGTTTCCGTGTCGTACTAAATGCGAAATACCGGGACAGTCGTAATCAGTTGGCTTCCGGGGAAAAAGCGCTACAAAGCAGCGCCAATACCGAACTGACCTGGACGCCGGCAGCCAAAGCCAACTTGCAGGGTTTCAAGGCGGCTACTTCTTTGCGTGCGAAAGGCACGTTTACCAAAATTTCATACAATGGGACGGCCAACACGGCCGTTGCCTTCACCATGCTGGACGGCCTGCAAAACGGTAAAAACTTTCTTTGGAACTTGACCCTTGATCGGCAGTTGTCGAAAAGTATGCAATTGAGTTTGAATTATGAGGGTCGGAAAACCGG
>JBAXTB010000448.1:0-4315 GCA_037130425.1 Bacteroidota bacterium | reverse complement strand
AGGGCTAAGCACAACTGGATGGCGTACACCATGCCGGCGATACGCCACTGGCGCTTGCCGCTTAAAAAAGCCTGTAAAAAAATAGCGCGCATCGTCGGCATTACATCAAAAAACTAAGGGTTTGAAACAAATTTTGAATCCAGAAAATGGCTTTGGCCGCGTATTTCCACAGCGGGGCCGTTTCGGGTTGCAGGGTCAGGCTGTTGTTGTTCCAGTCTACATCCAGCCCGATTTTGTGCAGCGGGTCTATTTGCGCCGACAACACTTTGGACTTACTGGAAAACTCAAATATTTTCGAGCCTTCTTCTCCCGACCAATACAGGATTTTTGCGCTGCCGTCTTCAAACGTTACCAATAGTTCTACCGGGAAAATCCAGTCGCCCTTGCGCTGCAATTCCACTTTTGAATGCATGGGGCCACTTCCACTGCTGTTTTGATAGGTCAAGGAAGCGCTGTTTGCCCCGAAAACGCCCTGCGGCAACGGCAATACGTCATTTGTAATACCAACAACCGCGTAATCAAGCACTTTCGCGTCAAAAATACTGGTTTCAAACAATCCGTACACTTGCTGTGCAAAGGCGGAATCCTGCGTGGTTTGTAATTCAGTCTTCAACACCGCCAAAAAATCATTGCCTTTCGGGTGGTGGAATTTCCATTTTTCGAAATAGGTTTTGATCAATTCGTCCATTTTTTCAGGACTAATCAGTTCCTGCACCGTGCGCAAGGTGGTGGCGGTTTTACTGTAAATCAGGGATTTAAAATTATGATCTGTGAAAAACCATCCCGGTCGCGCCACAATGCCCTCGCGCGGGTTGGCCATCGTGGTGTATTCCATGCGCGTCTGTTCGCGGTTATCAACCCGGTAGCCCCAAATATCAAACAGGGAATGTTTTTCGCCATAAGCCGCGTCGATGATGCGGTCTTCAAAATAGGTCACAAAACCTTCGTCGAGCCAGGCTTCTTCCTTTTCATTGTTGGACACCATGCCCATAAAGTATTGATGCACAAACTCATGCACCACCAGCGACTCCGTGAGCCGAATATCCTTGGGCATCCCATAAAAGGTGCCCACCGTCACCAAAGTCGGGTATTCCATCAGTCCGGAGCGCAGGCCGTGGAAGGGCGGATCCACCACCGTAATGCTTGAATAGGGGTATTTTCCGACGTGCTGTTCTAAATATTCCAGGGCAAATTTCAAGGCGGTTCGGTAGCGCGGCCCCAGTGCGGCGTGTTCCGGTGTAATGAGCAATCGAATATTCACATCATGCCAGCGCTCTTCCTGCACCGTAAAACGCGGGTAAGCCGTCCAGGCAAAATCAATGACATCTTCCACGTGATAATGCCTTGTGGTGGTGCCGTTTCCGTTGTTTTTTTCGTCCACCAAACAACCCGAAGCGCCCATGACAAACTTGTTATCGGCTGTAATGCGTACATCGTACACGCCGAAATCGGCATAAAATTCCGTGGTGCGGAAAAACTGATGGCAATTCCAGTCCCATTTCCCCGCTTTGTTTTGTTCCCACACCCCCAACTGCGGAAACCAGTGACAGAACAGGTAAAAATCCTGACTATGCCCCGCTCGTGCGATGGTTTTGGGGATATGCGCCTTCCATTTCAGGTCAAACGCGGCCGTTTCGCCCGGCGCCAAGGGTTTGTCTAAGGTCACTTCCAGCACCGATTGGTCGCCGGGATTACCATCGTCGGGTTGAATGTAGCGCATGTGTGCGCTCAGGTCAGGCCCGCCCGTGCGCGTGAGGCTTTGCACATCGATCCAGCCCCATTCATCCTGTGTGCGGTTGGTAAAACCTTGTCCGAAAATATTGGACGCGCCCTTTAAAAACGAGGATTCCGTGTTCTTAAACCCGTTCAGGTACATGTAAAACCGCAAGGTCGCGATCGGTTCCGGCGATTGGTTCGTGAACCGGATCGTTTGCGCAGCGTCTATGTTGTGGGTAGCATCGTCGAGTGTCAGGTTTATATCATAATTCGCCGGACGCGCGCTGAGCGGTTGCGGAAAGTAGGGATTACACTGGGTATTGCCCGCGCGCGGGAGCAGCGACAAGAGCAAAAGGGCGAAATAAACGCGAAAATGAGCAGACATAGCGCTTTTTTTCTGGTGGAAGAGAAGAAGCGCAAAGTAAGGAAGATTTGGGGCAAATTGTCTGAACAATTGCTTTGATGCGTATCCTGCAAGCCGGAAATAAGCTCGCCCGGCTTTTGGACGCTGTTGAAAAAATTTAAAATCCGTTTGGTTACCCAGGGTGCTGGTTGCTTATCCATTGTTCTTGTGAAGATTTAAAAATTTCGCAATAATAGCAGCATACTATTACTTGCAGGTTAAATTAAAACGCAAAGCCGCCGCCTTCATAAAAATTCAAAAACGCCCTAAATTCCAAATTTGGTTTTGTTAATTCCGCGATAGCACGTTACTTAGCGCGTTCATATAACACCGCACTAAAATGTCCGATTTTCAAATAAAAACTACGCCGACTGAATACGACGTCATCATCATCGGTTCCGGTGCGGGCGGCGGTATGGCTGCCTACGAGTTGACGAAGGCCGGCGCCAAAGTTTGCCTGCTGGAAGCCGGGCAGCACTACGATCCGGCCGATCCGAAATACATCACCCAATTGAAATGGCCTTACCAGTCGCCGCGCAGGGGCGCAGGTACGCGCTACCGGCCTTTCGGCGACTTCGATGCGGCTTACGGCGGCTGGGACATCGAAGGCGAACCTTATACGACCAAGGACAATACCCAATTCCGCTGGTTCCGTTCGCGCATGTTGGGCGGGCGCACCAACCACTGGGGCCGCATCAGTTTGCGCTTTGGGCCGCAGGATTTCAAGCGCCGCAGCATCGACGGGCTGGGCGAAGATTGGCCCATCGGCTACGAAGACGTGGCGCCTTTTTACGACGATGTGGATCGCCTGATCGGGGTGTTTGGCTCCAAAGAAAACCTGCCCAACGACCCGGATTCGATCTTTTTGCCGCCGCCCAAACCGCGTTTGCACGAACACATGCTCTTGAAAGGCAATAAAAACCTCGGCATTACCACCATTCCGTCGCGGCTCAGCATCCTGACCAAACCGATCAATCAGGATCGGGGTGTTTGCTTTTACTGTAGCCAATGCGGCCGCGCGTGTATGGCCTACGCCGATTTTTCATCGTCATCCTGCCTGTGCAAACCGGCTTCGAAAACCAATAACCTGGAAGTGCGCTATTTCGCCATGGCCCGCGAGGTGCTCACGGATGCGAAAACGGGTTTGGCCACCGGCGTTTCCTACGTGGATACCCAAACGCTGGAAGAAAAAACGGTGCGCGGCAAGGTCGTTGTATTGGCGGCCAGCGCTTGCGAATCGGCGCGGCTCTTGCTCAACTCCAAATCGGCGCGTTTCCCCGAAGGTTTGGCCAATTCGTCCGGCGTGGTGGGCAAATACCTGCACGATTCCACCGGCGCTTCCCGCAGCGCCATTATCCCGCAACTGTTTGACCGTAAACGCTATAACGAAGACGGCGTGGGCGGCCTGCACGTGTATTCACCCTGGTGGCTCGACAATAAAAAACTCGATTTTCCGCGCGGCTACCACATCGAATACTGGGGCGGCATGGGTATGCCCGCTTACGGATTCGGCTGGGGCATTGAAAATATCAACGGCATGTTCCCGGATCGCAACGGCGCCAAACGCGAGGCGGGCGGTTACGGCGCAAGTTTGAAAGACGATTACCGCCGTTTTTATGGCGCATATATAGGCATGGCCGGGCGCGGGGAGGCGGTTGCGCGCGCGGACAATTATTGTGAAATTGATCCGGAAAAAGTAGACAAATTCGGCATTCCTGTCCTTCGTTTTCATTACAAATGGTCGGATTACGAGCGTTTGCAGGCCAAACACATGCACGAAACCTTTGAACAGGTGATCCATGAATTGGGCGGCATTCCCCTCAGTTCCAAACCCACGGCCGAACAAGATTACGGCTTGAATCTGCCCGGCGAAATCATCCACGAGGTCGGTACGATTCGTATGGGCAACGATCCGAAAAAATCGGCCCTCAACAAATGGCAGCAAGCGCATGATGTGAAAAACCTGTTTGTGGTGGATGCCGCGCCCTTTGTGTCGCAAGGCGATAAAAACTGTACCTGGACGATTTTAGCGCTGTCGATGCGGGCGTCGAGGTATATTGTGCAGGAACGGAAGAACGGGAATTTGTAGGTCGGATCAGCAAAAGGGCAGCGCTCCATCCTATTTGTTCATGTCGCCAACTTTAGTGAAGAGGTGTCATCTTCGAGGCACGAGAAGGTGACATCTCTGAACGGAAG
>JBAXTB010000447.1:0-4316 GCA_037130425.1 Bacteroidota bacterium | reverse complement strand
GAACGATGAGCATCCCTCGTAGTGTCGGGGTGACTGATAGTCACACCGACACTTGAAATGAGCAACTCAGCTTTCTGGATGTATTTCAACGTATTAAAAAATACAAATTAAAAGCAAAAATAGGATTTTCGCCCAATAAAAGTCGAAATCATGCCCAATTGTCGGTGTGACTATCAGTCACCCCGACAATACGCTCGATCTTCGTGATATAATTTAACGCAATTAGTCCATAATATTCCCAATTAGGATTTAAGTAGCACCCGAATGAACACGTTTAAGGAACGATGAGCATCCCTCGTAGTGTCGGGGTGACTGATAGTCACACCGACACTTGAAATGAGCAACTCAGCTTTCTGGATGTATTTCAACGTATTAAAAAATACAAATTAAAAGCAAAAATAGGATTTTCGCCCAATAAAAGTCGAAATCATGCCCAATTGTCGGTGTGACTATCAGTCACCCCGACAATACGCTCGATCTTCGTGATATAATTTAACGCAATTAGTCCATAATATTCCCAATTAGGATTTAAGTAGCACCCGAATGAACACGTTTAAGGAACGATGAGCATCCCTCGTAGTGTCGGGGTGACTGATAGTCACACCGACACTTGGGTATCATCTCAACTTTTTACTTGGCCAAATAATCTTGCGTTAACTTGTAAGCCCTCTCAATTTGCCCAATCTTCGGAATATAATTTCAAAGATAATAAACTAAAATCACACTAAAAACAACAATTCTTTGGCCAATAGCTGATTACAAATCGTTCCATTCCTTAAACCGGCAAAATCAGATGCTGAGGAATACGGCCATTCCTCCGCACGAGACACTAATCCAGATTTTACAGGATTTTGGTGAATATAATTGAACGCAATTAAGCCATAATGTTCCCAATTCCGCAATTGCTTTTCATAGTCGGGGTGCGTAACGGAAATAGAAACATCCTCCCAACCATCTTTGGCTTTTGTTTTTTCCCGAAACAGCGCGCCTGTTCTGTGCTCTTGATTATTGATGGCACGGGTGTAAGACCTGAGCAATATTCCAATGGATACATTTAAGGTACGAAGGGTATCAGTCGTAGTGTCGGGGTGACTGATAGTCACACCGACACTTATATGGGGCAACTCAGTTTCCCGGACGTGTACCAACAAATGAAAATGATTGGGCATCAAACAATAACACAAGATATCGCAATATGGCATGACGAACTCCCGCATTTTGCTTAGGAAAAATAGATAATTTTCCGGTTTAAAAAAAATCAGTTGCCGGTTATTTCCTTGGTTGTAAATATGATAAATGCCGTTTTTATGGAAATTCATGGATTATAATAATGAAGGTTTGGATGATCCTGATATTGTTACAAACTACAAATTAAAAGCAAAAATAGGATTTTCGCCCAATAAAAGTCGAAATCATGCCCAATTGTCGGTGTGACTATCAGTCACCCCGACAATACGCTCGATCTTCGTGATATAATTTAACGCAATTAGTCCATAATATTCCCAATTAGGATTTAAGTAGCACCCGAATGAACACGTTTAAGGAACGATGAGCATCCCTCGTAGTGTCGGGGTGACTGATAGTCACACCGACACTTGGGTATCATCTCAACTTTTTATTTGGTGAAAAAATCTCGCGTTACCTCGCCCCTAGTTCATCACACTAATTACAACCTCATGCGCCGCCGCCGCCTTTTCAAAAAAACGCTGCAAACTTCTAAAATGATCCTTCAAATACTCGAAAGCTGTTTCCCCTTCATCCCAAATATCGGGATAAATCTCCATCGCTTTCATCATTGCCGGATCAAACCGCTTTTTTAATTCGATGGTATCAATTTTTGATATTTCGTCGCTCAAGGCCTTCACTTCTGCGACCCGCAGAAAATGCGCCGGACCGTAACCCAAGTCTTGCGACTCATCTACAAATTGTCCGCTAAACAGGATTCGGGATAATGCACCGCGCGCATTTTCGGCATTTTGGCCGGTCAACAAAAAAGCAATGCCGTCCCAGGATTTATCAAGGTCCAAAAAAGCAGGATCGTCGCTAAGGTCTTGGTTGTACAAATGTTCTGCCAACAATTCACTATCCGCCTTAAACACTTCGAGTTGACTTGGCGGAACTCGAAGGAAATTTGCGACCATACTCATATCCTTGTTTTTTAAGTTGTTAGCACTAATTACCTTGATTTTGAACTCTCCATATCCACTTCTCGCCGCTCAATCGCAGGCATGTTTTTCACCACCATTTGCAAGGTGTTGCGCAACCGCTCTTCAAAAAGCACGATTTTGCCTTTTTTCAGGTTTGCAATTGTTTCCTCTGTGAAATGGCGGATGGTGATGAGTTCAAGCCCGTCTTCGCGTTTCACCTTGAATTCGTCGGAAATATCCTTGCTAAACCGATCAAGTCGGTCGGGGATATTCGGTACGCATATTGTGAAACTGATGGCCGTGTTTTGCATACTGTTGACGAAAATGCGCAAATCAGCCGCCTTGGAAAACAGGCGCGCCATGTGGTGTTCGGCCACAAAGGAATAATCAAGCGTGGTGATGTGCAGCAGCGCCTGATTTTTTTCCACCATCACAATCGGCGGGTATATTTCGTCGGTATCGCTGCTGATTTCGGTTCCTGCGCCGTCCGGGTCGAGGAAAGACTTGACATATAGCGGGATGCTCTTGTTTTGCAGCGGTTTAATCGTTTTCGGGTGGATCACCGAAGCGCCGTAATAGGTCATTTCGATGGCTTCGCGGTAGGAAAGTCGGTCTAATTTGATGACGTGTTCAAACAAACGCGGATCGGCATTCAGCACGCCCGGCACGTCTTTCCAGATGCTCATGCTTTCTGCATCGAGGCAGTGCGAAAAAATGGAAGCCGAATAGTCAGAGCCTTCGCGGCCGAGGGTGGTGGTGAAGTTTTCAGAAGTAGAGCCGATAAACCCTTGGGTGAGCACAAAACCGCCTTGTGCCAACATCGGCGACACAATTTTCTGGGCATTTGCCTTGGTTTTATCCCAAATGACCCAGCCTTCGCGGTAGGTATTGTCGGTGGCCACCACGTCGCGGGCGTCGAGCCATTGGGTTTTGAGGCCGATTTTATTCAAATATGCCGTCACAATTTTGGAGGAAACTAATTCGCCGACCGACACCAACTGGTCGTACATGTAATCGTATTGATCCGTAGGCGGCTCGTCAAGTACCCATTCGCCCTCTACAAAAGTATCGTGTACGGAGGTAAACGCTTCGTCGTTGGCGTCAAACAATTCTTGCATCAGCGCATAATGCCGTTCTTTCAAAGCATTGTAAAGTTCGTGCGCCTGGCCGTTTTGTTTGACATGCGCCGCCAGCACATCTTCTAATGCGTTGGTATTTTTTCCCATCGCCGAAACGATGATGACCAAGGAATCGTCTTTGTAACGTTGCAAAATTGATGCGACATTCCGAACACCTGCGGCGTCCTTTATGCTGGCGCCGCCGAATTTGAAAACCTTCATGTTTTGATGGTACTTTAAAAATGAGGGCGCAAAGGTAACAAGCGCAGTTTATCCGCACGTAACGAAATTGTCATTTGGGCGAAATTGCAACCGCAAAATAGGGAACGCCGTCTAATTGTTGCACACTATATCGGTATTTGAACTGATGCCCAATGTAATAGTCATCGCCTTTTTGCGCCTCGCCGGAGTTGTGGCGGCCTTCGATGGCGCCGCGCAGGGTTTGATATTGGCCCTCATCGTACATGAGCAGCATGAGTTGATCGGTGGTGGTATTCCATAAAACAGCCTGGCCGTAGGTTGATTTTCCAAGCCAACATTTGTGAAAACGACGCCAGGAAACGCCCTTAATCACAAAATCACTGTGCGGGTCAAAGCCTAAATCCTGGATTTTAGAGGCTTTTAACCCAGGATCGGCGCGTTGCAAATCCTGAAAAGCAGACAAACTGACATCGGCGCATTGGGCATTTACAAAAGTAGAAACGGTGAAAAATACCAGGAATATGGCAAGTTGTTTCATAAACAGGCGGTTAACGGATTGAACAATTCTAAAGGATTAAACAAATTCCGAATACGAACGTCGGAAAATAAATTTGATTGTGTTTGCTTTGAATGGACAGCGGAATTTATTCCGCCTATAATATATAAATAATTAACTGTTAATATTTTATATTGAATTTTGTAGGCAGAATAAATTCCGCCGTCCGTCCAGGGTTTTACAAAACAGCATGTATCAATCCGCCCGCCAACACAACGTAGGCCGAATTCAAATTGGGTTTTACCCACAACGCCACAAATCCAATAGCAGCAATTGCGATCAACCGCCAATCCG
>JBAXTB010000446.1:0-4357 GCA_037130425.1 Bacteroidota bacterium | reverse complement strand
CCGAATCCGGCGTCCATTGCTACGGAGGTTTCGTTCCGCAGCGACACCCGTTTTGAGGCGAGTTTGACTTTGCACAGTTTGGGCGGCAATTTAGTTTCGGCTACCAAGGTGCTGGTACAACCCGGCAACAACCTGTTTTATTTAGATGTGATTTCTTTGCCGCCGGCAGTTTATTTCGTGCGGTTAGAAAATAAAGTCAATGGCGCTGCGGAAGTGGCAAAGTTGAATGTGAGTCGTTAAACACGTTATTTGCCCAGGCAAATTCATGCGCCAAAGCAATAGGTTCTGTACAATTAGGCTTGTACAAACTTTTTGCGGCGGAGCATTAGACTTGGGAGCATTATGAACAGCGGACGCCGGAGGGGAACTTCCGGCGTTTTTTTGTTAAATACGATCTTCATTTCCCTACCCACTTTGCTAAGCGACTGCCGCGCTTGCGTCTTTTCGACCAAGCGCACGCAACGTGTGTGGCTAAAGTACAACAAATTGATTGTAAACACATTATCATCTCACTTCGCTTGCGCTTGGTCGAAAAGACGCAAGCGCGGCAGTAGTCTGGCATGTAGCGAGTCTGCTACAATTTCCAAGGATGGTAAAATGCTCTCCAGCCTTTGGGCAGAAATGGATTAATAATGTTTTAACCTCGGAGAGGTTCAACATTGGTAGCAATTGATAATCAGGTATTTATACGGACCTCGGAGAGGTCTAACATTGGTTTTATGCATTGCAGATGTTTTACCAATGTTGCACCTCTCCGAGGTCGAAACCCGTTATATATCAATGACTTCTACCAATATTTGACCTCTCCGAGGTCAGAATCTCGGATTAATTAAATCCTTTGTAAACGCCTAATTTAACGTATAACTCGTACTCCTCCCTCCTTCCGCTTCCTTCCTTAACACCCCCTTTTCCACTAAATCCTGCATATCCCGCAACGCCGTATCCGCCGAGCATTTGGCCATTTTCGCCCATTTGGACGAGTTTAGTTTCCCGGTAAACCCGTCAAATAACGTATTAATCATCAACCGTTGACGTTCATTGAGTGGTGTGGCGCGGTGATGTTCCCAAAATTCGGCTTTTCTTAAAATCGCAGCAAGGGTAATGTCGGTTGCCGTCAAGGCATTGCTTAAACAATCCAAAAACCATAGGAGCCAATCCGTAATATCTAAACTGCCCTTTTGTGTTTTTTCGAGCATGGTATAGTATTGGTTTCTTTCCAAACGTATCTGCGCCGACATGCTGTAAAAACGTTGGCTGCTCCCGTCTGCGCGCGCCAGTTGCATATCCGCGATGGCGCGTGAAATACGTCCATTCCCATCGTCAAACGGGTGAATCGTGACAACCCAAAGGTGCGCCACCGAGGCCTTAATAACCGGGTCCATCGTCATGTCCGTATTGAACCACCGGATAAACACTTCCATTTCGGCAGACAGATTTTCAGCGTCCGGTGCTTGAAAATGCACACGTTCTCTGCCCATTGGGCCTGAAACCACCTGCATCGGGCCGCTTGAATCATCGCGCCAGGCGGCTACCTTGATTTTAACCATGCCACTGCGACCGGTCGGGAATAAAGCGGCGTGCCAATCAAACAAACGTTCTGTCGAAATCGGCGCATCAAAGTCCTGGGTGGCATCCAACATCATTTCAACCACGCCGTCCACGTTCCGGTCGGAGGGCACCAGTCCGGAAATATCCAAACCCAGGCGCCTTGCAATGGAGGAACGCACCTGCGCAGAATCCAAAAATTCGCCTTCTATTTCCGTGGATTTTAATACGTCCTGCGTCAGGGTTTCCAGATTGGCTTCTTGTTGCAGCACGAAGCCGAGCGCCGACATTTTGCCGATCAATTTTCCTTGTAAATGGCGCACATTGCCCAACGGAACAAGGAGTTCTTCGTGGTTCCAGGTGAAATGCGGCCATTCAGATCGTTGATGGATGTAGGGCATTTTTGATTTTTGCGGTAAATATAGGGGTTATTCGCCGCATATTTTGCGGCGAATAGCGAGGATGTTTCAAAAAAGTTTTTTAACCGAAAGGGGCGATTCACAAAATATTATTCCGATGACCGGGCATATTGTCGGGGTGACTGCGAGTCACCCCGACAATTAGGCATGATCTCAACTTTTTATTTGGCGAAAAACGCTCACGTACCTTATGATACAGCCTTAATGAGAATTCGTAATTTGCTGCCTTTAACTATACTTTTACACCATATACATTTATGCTCACCTTCTCCCCCCGCTACCTCCTCCCTACCCTACTCCTCTTCGCCACCGAAGCCCTCATCGCCCTATACGTCCGCGACCAAATCATCCGGCCGTATATCGGCGATTTACTCGTGGTCATTTTGATTTACTGCTTTGTAAAATCCTTCCTGAATACGCCGGTTTGGCCAACGGCCATCGCCGTTTTGCTCTTTTCCTACACCATTGAAGTGTTACAGTATTTTAATTTGGTACATTTACTCGGGCTACAGGATTCAAAACTCGCCCGGATTGTGATCGGGACTTCCTTTGCCTGGACCGATTTGGCAGCCTACACAGCGGGCATTGCGATTGTTTTATTTGTAGAAAAAAAATGAGGAATTCGTAATTTGCAGCCACCTAAAAGTTTTTAACAACAAGACACATGAATCAAATCTTACTTTATTGCCTGATCCCGATTGGAATGTTTATGCTTTATCGGGGAATCGTGTTTATGATTAAAACATACAGTGGAAAGATACTGCTGGAGATGCCGGTTACGCAAAAAAACGATTCATTTTACATTTCAGAACCCGGCATTTATGCTATTTGGATGAAGGCGCCCTTGTTCAGGCGCATACCCGTGGAGCAGTTTTTGCCAGTTATATATAAGGAAAATTTAAATAACCCTGAATACTTAGAACGCTCTTTTTTTCGCCCCAGAACAAATTTTGGCGCAAAGAGCCGGATGGAAATGTTTAAATTTTCGGTGGATACAGGAAAGTACAAATTGGAACTGACGCAGGGATCAAGTGTGGGCAGCTTGGAAACTGGCGTTGCCAAACTGTTTGGGAACTTGTTGGTTGATTTGCAAAACACGACCATACAAATCAGAGAAAGTCAGTCAACCCGACAAATTATATTTGGCTTATTACTGACCATATTTGGCTTCCTTTTCATCATGGCCGGTTTTCTGTTGGGAGCAGTTGCAGATCAAATTGCCCGATAATAACGGACAATCCTTTGAAAATCAATTTAATCAATCCTAAAAATCTTCAAATCCTCTTTAAACTTGGTATAAAAACACAAGCAAAAAAATGATAATGTCATTTGTTATAGCATATATTTGCCATAACAAATGAAAACCGAATGAACCGCCGTTTCCAGACAAATTCTGATTAAAATATATTGCATTAAGGCAGACCATGTTGGTTGCTTTAATGCAATTTTTTATTATAAATTCACAAAACGATCACCGCCAACTGTTTATGAAACAAATGATGACCATCAAACAATTCGGATATCTAATATGCCTTGGTGCATTTTTATTGTCCGCTCCAATTTTTGGACAATCGAATTTTATCAACATTGATACAATATCGGATAAACAAAAATTAATCGTAAAGATCACGCCGGTTACAAAAGTGGTTGAAGACGGTACATTTTCTATTCGAGTGGCCGTACAGGATTCAATAACCGGGAAATTCATCACCGGTTTGGCTGGAAAATCCTCCAAAAAGTCACTTTTGACCATCGCAAGGCCAAAAGTTGAGGAACTTTGTCCAAATTTTGATATTACTGAATTGACGGAAGAAATGGAAATTGCCGATCCGTTAAACATTGCTGTCGTGTTAGATTATTCAGGCTCGATGTCGCATTATGTGGATGACCTGAAGTCGAAAGCTGAAATTTTTATAAAACATCTTAAAGGAAACTTATTTACGCGCATCAATTTTGATGATGATTTAAGTAGAAGGCCCATCGATTCGATCCCCACAAAAACGCCCAAATCGGTTCTGGATGATAATTATCGCGATTATGGGGGCGGAACTGCCTTGTATGCCGCCATTCGCGACGGTATTGAAACGCTTTCACAATCAAAAGGCGATCGGGCGCTGGTTGTTTTCACGGATGGTTATGAAAATGCCAGCGGGATCGGGATGCAAACCGTGTGGCAAAAAGCAAAAGATCATAATGTGAGCGTGTATGCCATTGGTTTTGATGTTGGCGGCTACGCTATTTTAGATTCTTTGTGCAGATATACCGGTGGCAAATTTTATCCGTCGAGCGGAATAGACAGCAGCATTTTTAAAGAATTAGGCGACCGGTTTTCAAACCATTACATATTAAAAGGAAAATGTAAAAAGTCCTTCGATTACCCAGTCGTAATTAAA
>JBAXTB010000445.1:0-4392 GCA_037130425.1 Bacteroidota bacterium | reverse complement strand
ATGTTTATGCGCCAAATTTTATATTAAAAAGCCACTACTCATTTGATGACTCAAAGTCATCTGATGAGTAGTGGCTTTGATATTCAGCGCCCCTTGGGTAACTCTTTTTTCGTAAGACCTTCAGTTTTGACTGGCTCCGGCCTTTTTCAAATCACGACTTTAATGCCGCCGACCACCGCCACCGCGATGCACCGTTGTCGTTTGCCGCTGTACTTTGCCGCGCGGACCTCTGACCGTGGTGGTTTCCGTTTTTCGAACAACGCCGCGACCGCGACGACCATTCACTTTCGTCACGCTGCGGGTTTGCACCACCGTAGCATGGCTGCGATGCGGCGCATATATGGCGTGGGCGCGCACTACACGACGGGTCGTTACAAAATGGCAATGCGCATGATATGGGCGCACGCGCACGTGGTAAACACCCCAAGGCCGCGGCCGGAACGGACGATACCAAGTGGGGTAATATGCCCAGCGCCAAGGCGAAACATAAGCCACGTAAGCCGGACGATACACCCAACGCACAGAAGGCCAAAGCCACACATTCACCACAATGGCAACCGGTTGGAATGCCACGGCCGGACCGTTTTTGCCGCCTTTTTTCATCGTAGCCTCTTCTTCATAAGGCTCGGCAATTGTTTCTTTTCCATACAATTCTTCATCGCCGACAATTTGTAAAACCGCCGTTTCTGCGCCGGTTTTTTCTAATTCGATCACGGCAATATCCTGCGATTCTTTTTCATCAATCGGTACTTGCAGCACAATGGCATGTACGTCGCCTTCCATGCGATCGACGACACGAATATAGTCTGTTTTGTCATCTTCGTTCAGGTCGAGGTTGTTGACGTTGCTGTCTTCCGCATTCAGACGTTTTTCAAAATCTTCCAAGGATTCCGATTTTTTAAACAACTCAATGGCGCCTTCGAGGCTGAAATTATCGCCCGGCATACCGGTGCTGTCGGCCGGTTCCGTATCTTGTGCGTGCAGGGTAAGGGTTGACAGGATCGCGATAAAGCCTCCCAGCAACATGTTTTTGACATTCGTTTTCATCATTATAGTGTTTGATTTTAATATGATGGAATAGGTTGAATACGATGTAAGACGCAGAATAGACAGGCAGGTTTAATGGCGGTTTTGAAATATTTGTGTTGTTTTAATCAAGGCCCACCTTGTGTCTCGACCAAGCGCAACTTCCGTGAGCGGATGTTGCCGCGCGCTTATTCCGTGATGTCTGATGTAAGGGATGTGGCGGCTATTCATGTGGCAGCCTTGGAAAATGAAAAAGCGAACGGCAAACGTTTTATCGTAATAACGGCGAAATCTCATGCCATGCAAGAAATTGCACAAATTTTAAAATCAAATGGGTATAAGAAGGTGAGCACCAATCTGGCACCTACTTTTCTATTAAAATTTATGGCAAGATTTAATGATGAGGTAAAAGGTATGTTGCCGTTTGTTGGAAACACGATAGAAGCAGATATTAGTGATACGATGCGTACCTTTAATTGGAAACCAATGCCCTTTGAAAAAACGGTTCTTGATGCGGCGAAGTCGGTGGAGCAGGCGATTCATAAATAGATGGACGTAAGGATTTTTCCGCTTGCGAGGGGATGGGACGCGGATGACACAGACACTTACAGTGCGCAGATTGAAAAGGATAAAATGAACAGGGAACATCGAACAAGGAACAGGGAACATCCAACAAGGAACACTGAACAAGGAACATCCAACAGAGGCGCTGCGCCCGGCATATCAAGATAACAAGCGCAACGCCTCTGTTGGATGTTCCTTGTTCATTTTATCTTCTTAAATCGAGTATTATGAAACGAATATTGCTTTTTTTATTTTTAGGACTTGGCTGCATTTCATACTTACCGGCACAAACAAATCCGGTCAGTAAGTCTATAAGTATTTACTTAAAGGAAATAGCGCAACAAACTAAAATAGACACACTTTTAGTGCTCTATGACAGCCCAATCCTTCAAAAGTATCACACATCACACATAAATAATGTAAAAATTATTGAGGTGAACACTTATCAGCCAAATCGGATCGTTATTAAATTAGATTTGGAAGACCTTGGAGCGAAAAAAACCATTGTTTTAACACCACAAATTTCAAAGCCGAATGCCCAAAACAATGAATTGGATATTTTTACCAATGGGTCTATGTATTTCAAGTTCAGAGTAAAAAATGGAAAATGGAAATACAAATCGAAAACAGTGGTTGCTATTTAGGGCCGATATGAGTATTCCTTGGCTTCCGGATATGCCTATTTATTTTGTGTATGCTACAAAAAACGGTAGTTTTTTAGGATCTTATAACAAATAAAAGGCATTTCGTTGCAATACGGCTTGTGTAGTTGTCTGCACTGCGTTCCGACATGACAAGCCTTGGGTTAGGTTCTATACTAGGTGTTCTAATATTTTAAATTATTCCGATGATGATCCGCAAAATATTATTCCAATGACCGAGCGTATTGTCGGCGTGACTGTTATTTGTATAAGAAAAATAACCAGCCAGGGAAAATAGCAGATAATTTTTTATTTATGATTTATACAGTGCAAGGGGACTTTTTCACCATAAATAAGAAAGATAAAGACATTTTGAAAAGACAGGCATATCGCCGTTTTTGTCCGATTCAGGAAGACATGCCCAAGCCCCCGTATTGTATTATACTTGAATGTGATACCGTATACAGTTCTCCATATTATTTATTAAACAAAAAAAAGTTAGATAGATTATCTTTACCTAAAAATAAGATAAACGATTGTGATTGAAAAGTACGGATTCTTTTCCGACGCGCGTGATCGTGATCACAGGGTTCGCGTTATCTGTATCATATCTATTTTTCATAAACGCAAAAAAGCATTAAACATTAAAGAAAATGACAATTGAAATTAATGAACAAGATCTTGCTTTACTTTATTATAAAACAAAGCAAAAATATAAAGAATGCATAGATGATAGTGAGAATTCATTTTTAGAAGATGAAGCTGGTGTGCCTTTTGATTCTATCAAGTTAATTGAAAAAGATATAAAAATTATTTTTTATAAAGATATTGCTTCTAACTATTTGTTTGAAGTTAGTTTGTTGCTATATGCTGGCGATAAAGAGATTGGTAAATATACATTTATTGAAAGCGAAACAGGAAATGCAATTGATGATATTTTGGTTTTATATTAAACATGATGTAGGGAAATACCACTGTCGTAAGTCTATTTGGACTTACTTTAGAATCCTTTGGGGAGATAGTAAATATTACCATTTAGATTTATCTGCCCTGATCAGATTTTTTAAAAATTACAATGATCTTTGCTTGCCTTCCCCTTCCGCCGCGCGTGGTCTTCGCTTCCTCACGCCCCCCCCTGCTGCCTGGCTTCGAGCGTGAGGAAATGGAGACTGTGGCAAGACCAAGCGAGGCGAAAAACTTCATCTATAAACAATCGAGTATTATGAAACGAATATTGCTTTTTTTATTTTTAGGACTTGGCTATACCTCATACTTACCGGCACAGACAAATCCGGTTAGTAAGTCGCTCGGTATTTACTTAAAAGAATTTGAGAAACAATCTAAAATAGACACGCTTTTTGTGCTATACGACAGCCCATCCCTTCAAAAGTATCACCCCTCAAACATAAATGCTGTAAAAATTATTGAAGTGAACACTTATCAGCCCAATCGGGTCGTTGTTACAGTAGATTTGGAAGACCTTGGAGCGCAAAAAATCATTGTTTTAACACCACAAATTTCAAAGCCGAATGGCCAAAGCAATGAATTGGATATTTTTACCAATGGGTCTATGTATTTCAAGTTCAGAGTAAAAAATGGAAAATGGAAATACAAATCGAAAACAGTGGTTGCTATTTAGGGCCGATATGAGTATTCCTTGGCTTCCGGATATGCCTATTTATTTTGTGTATGCTACAAAAAACGGTAGTTTTTTAGGATCTTATAACAAATAATCGGAAATTAAAGTTGTCTGCACTGCGTTTCGACATGACAAGCGTTGGGTTAGGTTCTATACTAGGTGTTCTAATATTTTAAATTATTCCGATGATGATCCGCAAAATATTATTCCAATGACCGAGCGTATTGTCGGCGTGACTGTTAGTCACACCGACAATTAGGCACGATCTCAACTTTTGATTTGGCGAATAAAGATCACGTTATCTTACGGACACATATTCAATAAATCCTTTTTAATCTGCGCCCGCAGGATCCGCGTCATCTGTGTCCCATCCCCTCGCACTCGGAAAAATCCTTTTAAATCTGCGCACTGTAAGTGTCCGCGTCATCTGCGTCCCATCCCCCTCGCAAGCGGGAAAAATCCCTTTCAATCTGCGCCCGAAGGCCGCGTCATCTGTGTCCCATCCCCCTCGCAAGCGGGAAA
>JBAXTB010000444.1:0-4436 GCA_037130425.1 Bacteroidota bacterium | reverse complement strand
TTGAAAAATGCCAGAATATCGCCTTCCACGGCTTCGGCGATGCGGCGGTCGCTGCCGAAGGTGTCGGTTTCACAAATATTGCCTACCACGGTGTAAATGCGCGGTTTAAAGGTCGGCTCGGTTATGTTGATGATTTTGTGGTAACTGCCGTAAAACATGGGCCGAATCAAGTGGTTTAAACCCGTATCTAAGCCGATAAAGGACGTGGAGGTCGTTTGTTTCACCAGGGTACAACGCGCCAGCAGGTAGCCCGATTCGCTCACCAGAAACTTGCCCGGTTCGAACATGAGTGTCAGGTTGCGGCCGTATTCCTGACAAAATGAGGCAAAACGGCTGCTCAGTTTTTCGCCGAGTTCTTCCACATCGGTTTCAATATCATCGGGTTTGTAGGGTACTTTGAAGCCGCTGCCCATGTCGATGTATTTCAGGGCCGGGAATTTGCGGGCGGCCTCAAACAGGATTTCGGCGCCGCGCAAAAACACATCCACATCTAAGATATCGGAGCCGGTGTGCATGTGCAGGCCTTCAATAATCAGGTTTTGGTTTTCCACCACGCGCAGTACGTGCGGCAACTGGTGTATGCTGATCCCGAACTTTGAATCAATGTGGCCTACGCTGATTTTTTCGTTTCCGCCGGCCATCAAATGCGGGTTGATACGCAGGCATATCGGTACGTTTTTATGGTGCAAACCCCAGTTTTCAAGCATGGGAATGGCGTCGATGTTGATTTTTACGCCTAATTTAACGGCTTCGTCAAATTCGTCGATACCGGCAAAATTGGGGGTATAAAGAATATCTTCCGCCTTATAACCGGCCATCAAACCAAGCAAAACCTCCTGAATCGACACACAATCGAGCGAAGCGCCCCATTTACGGAACAACTCCATGACCGTCAAATTGGTAAGCGCTTTACAAGCATAGTGGATCTTGACATTCGGATAGGAGAATGCGCTGGTGATACGCCGGTATTGGCGCTCCATGATGGCCGCGTCGTACACGTATAAGGGCGTGCCGTATTGTTTGCACAACTCAAGCGGATCAACGCCGCCTGTTAATTGGTATTTTCCGTTAATCAGTTCCACGTAAAAGATTGAATGTTTGTATTTTTAAAATAAGAACCGCAAAAATACGAGATATTTCGGGTCGGGGCACGCCATATTACGCCGGTGTTGCATCTTTACATGAACAACCGCCTCTAAATGTCAGAATCTCAACTCATTGAACGCCTGAAAAATCAGGAAAGCCAGGCGCAAAAAGTCTTGTACGACCGCTATGCGCCCCTGATGTTTTCTGTTTGCCGGCGTTACCTGCGCGCACGGGAGGACGCCGAAGAAGCGCTCGTGAGTGGTATGTACAAGGTATTTACACAAATAGACGCTTATTCGGGCGCAGGTAGTTTTGAAGGCTGGATCCGACGCATCATGGTAAATGAAGCCTTGATGCTGCTCCGAAAAGCGCAACCGCTGGTATTTCCGGGCGATGATTTTCAGGTACCCGACCACGCCGACAGTTTTTCGATTGAGGCTGAATTGTCGGCCCGCGAAATCATGGAACTGCTGGATCAATTACCGAACGGCTACCGCACGGTGTTCAACCTGTATGTGCTGGAAGGTTTTAAACATCAGGAAATTGCCGACATGCTGGGCATTAGTATTAATACCAGCAAGTCGCAGCTGATTTTGGCAAAAGAAAAATTAAAAACCCTGCTGAAAACGAAAGGTTATTAATACGCCGCCGCAATAAGTTTTATTCAAATTATCTGAACGATTCAAAACCTATTGCTTTGGCGCATAAACGCTTCGGTTTCAGCATTTAAATACATAAAAATGCCGGATTTATTTGATTTTTTTAAAGAAAACGAGTCCAAACTCCATGAACTGCCTTCGGAGCAGACCTGGAAAAAATTAGAAAAAAAATTAGCGAAGCGCAAACGCGCGCGACGCAACGGTATTCGTTTTCTGCAAATCGGTTCCGTCGTGCTGGCTTTGATTCTGCTGTTAATGGCCGCATTTTTAGTTTATTATTTTGTAAAAAACGACGCGCGATAATTGTAGAATTTGCCTGCGATTACGCTTTTTTGCTACCTTTGGCCGCTACTTCGCGCTGCAATTATTGTGTTTTGCCTTTGGCTTACTCCTAAATAAACAGCGCTCAGTATGACATTTCAGGCGACGTTTATTACCAGTCTTACGCAAAAACAATGGCTAAATCCGGCAAATCTGCCCCTAAATCCCAAGCTCCGGCTAAACCGGCTGCGGTACCACAAAAAAAGGCGGTAGCGCCTTCCGAATGGTTTGTTCGGCAAAATCCGCCGGTGGAAACCAAGACCCAACGCAATATTTTCTGGGGACTTGCCCTGTTTGGTTTGCTGGTGATGGTTGTCATGTCGTTCGGCAGCGGCATCAACGCGGATGACAAGTTTCAGTGCGATTATTCCAATAAACTGGTCAATTATTACGGCACGTTCGGGCGCGATACGGCAGCGCTGAATATCCCTGACGGCAATATGCACTTGTACGGGGGCTTTTTTGAAACGGTTACGGGTTTTGCCAACAAGGCGCTCGGATACCAGCAATCGGACTTGGGCTACCATAATGTACGCCATGCTTGCAGCGCGATTTTGGGCTGGGTGGCGATTTTGTGCGCCGCTTTGCTCGCGCGCCTGATTGCAGGTTGGCAGGCCGGTTTGTTTACGATGATTATTATGTTGGTATCGCCCCGATTTATGGGCGATTCGCTGATGAATCCCAAGGATATACCGTTTGCGGCAGGCTATATGATGGCCATTTACAATATGGCGGCGATTTTGGTCAGGATGCCGAATCCGAACCGCTGGAATTTGGCAGGTTTGGCGGCAGGTTTGGGCATCGGGTTGGCCATTCGTGCGGGCGGTTTGCTTTCGTTCGGGATTGTACTTTTGTTTTCAGGCTTGTATTTCTTAGGAAAAAGTGGCGGTTTTAGCGCATTTTCGGATCGCAAAAACCTGATTTTATATTTAAAAGTAATCCTTGGAACCGCGCTGGCGGGTTATGTGCTGGCGATGTTGTTCTGGCCGTATGCGCTGCAAAGTCCGCTGAAAAACCCGTTTGTGGCTTTGTCGAAGTTTTCGGATTTGGAGGTAAAAATCCGGGTATTGTTTGAAGGAGAAAATGTGATGTCGGACAAAACGCCTTGGTATTATGCCATAAAATGGATTGGATACACGATTCCGTTGGGGGCCATTATCGGGTTTGTGGGCAGTATTGTATTAGCGCCGCAAATGATGAAACGCTACAACCCGCTTTGGGTGGCGCTGGTGCTTTTTGCCGGTATTTTCCCGGTATTTTATGTGATTTACAAGCATTCCGTGATCCACGACGGATGGCGTCACCTTACGTTTGCCTATCCGCCGATTGCGGTAGCGGCCGGTCTGTTCTGGAACGAACTGACGCGTTTGTTTGAAGGCAAAAAAGCCGTTCAATATGCGGTTATCGGCGTAATGGGCCTGACTTTGGCCGATGCGGGCGCTTTTATTGTGATGAACCCGCAAATGCCTTACGTGTATTTTAACCCGATTATCGGCGGTACACAAGGCGCATTCGGCAAATTTGAAACCGATTATTGGGGCATCAGCACGCGGCAGGGAATTGAGTGGTTAGAGCAACAGGGAATTTTGAAACCCGGTATGACCGATATGGTGGTGATTGCGACCAATATGTACTATTCCACCAAGCAATTGACGGCGAAATACGGCGATAAAGTCAAAATCAAGTACCTGAAATGGGAAAAACGCTGCGACGACGCCTGGGATTACGCCCTCTACCCCACCCGATTCTTAGACGGCGCGACTTTGAAAAAAGGTAAGTGGCCGCCCGATAACGCGGTGCATATTGTGACGGCGGGCGGCGCGCCGATTTTGGCCGTGCTGAAAGACAACAACCGCAACTGCTCGCTGGGCATGGCGGCCATGAAACTGAATAACTGGGCCGGCGCGATTGATTACCTGAAAAAAGAAACCGAAGCGGTACCGGATAATGATTTGGCCTGGGCAAACCTCGGTCAAGCGTATTTGAACAACGAACAATTGGAAGAGGCCAAAGCCGCCGCTGAAAAAACGCTGGAAATCAGTCCGGACGATACACAAGGCAGCAACCTGATCGGGATGTACTGGATGTACAAAAACGATATGGCGAAGGCCAAATCGCAGTTTGAAACGGCGCTTAAACATGAGCCGAACAACGCGGCGGCCTGGTATTATTTGGCCCTCATTTCGCGCCAACAGGGTGATAATCAAACGGCTTTGAACGATTTGGCGCGGGCCATTAAGTTGGCGCCGAATTTCAGACCGGCATACGAATTGTCGGCGCAGATATATGATGCGATGGGCAATAAATCGGCAGCGCAGCAGTATCGGGATGCGTTGAGTGGGGGGAAATAGGACCAGGATTATGGGGATT
>JBAXTB010000443.1:0-4440 GCA_037130425.1 Bacteroidota bacterium | reverse complement strand
GCGCTAAGTAGGACAACCATTGGTATCGCAAATTACCAATGAAAACCCAGCCGAAAATTAAGAAGAATGATCCGCCACAATCACCCATTTCCCCTTTATTTTCTTCCATAAAAGCGTATAATGCCCGCTCAATTCATCCTTTGTGCGCTTCAAATGCCATTTCCCGATCACAAAAGCACTTTTGCGCGACAAGGTTTCCACCGATAAAATGGTAAAGGTCAGCGTGCCCATCGCGTCCTTATTTGGGTAACTTTTTTTGTAATTATCCAGCGTTTGTTGCCAGCCGTAAGTCAGGCCACGTGAGCCGATAAAACGCAGGCTGTCAGAATGCCAGTACCCGGCCATAAATCCTTCCAGATTCCCGGCGTTCCAAGCGATTTCCTGTTCGTGCATGATGCGCAGAATTTCCTTTTGAGCGCCGGATTGGGCCGACAAACAGGTTTGAACCAATAAAAAAAGGTATAAAAATCGGGTGCGCATAAAGATTAATTGATATTGAGTACAAGTTTGCCAAACTGCGCCCCGGAATCCATTTTTTGAAACGCATCAGCGGCATTTTCAAGCGAAAAAACAGCATCTACGACGGGAATAATCTCGTGTTTTGACACAAAACCAAGCATTTTTTTAAAGTCCTGCGGCGTGCCCATTGTTGAACCTAAAATGCTGATTTGTTTCCAAAACACGATTTGCGGACTCAAATGATTGATTTTACCCAAAGTACCGCCGTAAATACCGATGCGTCCGCCGGGGTTACACAAAGCCGCCAAGGCGGGAAAACCATCGCCTGCCGCTGAATCAACAACCACATCGAAACCACCCGCCATTCCCTTAAGTTGTTTGTCCCAGCCCTCCGTTTTATAATTAACGCCGCCTTTGGCCCCCAAAGCCACCGCGCGTTCAATTTTATCCTGCGACCCTGAAGTTACAAAAACCGCTGCTCCAGCCGCTACTGCAAACTGCAACGCAAGCAGCGCTACCCCACCCCCAATGCCGGAAATCAGCACTTTTTCACCTTTTTTCAAGGCGCAACGGATAAAAAGCGTGCGATAAGCAGTCAAACCCGCTAAAGGCAACGCCGCCCCCTGTTCCCAACTTAAATGCGTCGGCATGTCGTACACATTGCCCTTGGGAATCGAAATATATTCGGCAAAGGTACCAGCATCCGGCATACCCAACACCCGGAAGGCTCGCCCCTGTGCGCGCGAATCCGTGCCCCAATCCAGCGACGGATTAATCAACACTTTTTTGCCATCGCACTCCCCTGCCCCATCGCTGCCGAGGATGCAGGGTAATTGAATGCCAGCGTATAATCCTTGCGTGATATACAAATCACGGTGGTTCAAAGCCGCCGCTTTCAAGGCAACAATCTTGGAACCCTTTATTGCTTTAGGCGCCTCAACTTCGTGATAATCAACTGGTTGATTTATTGCGTTTAATACAATTGCTTTCATATCAATCTGAAAAATTTATTGGCTATTTTAATTGGGCGTTGCCCAATTAAAATGATTTCGCCCCTTTGGGGCTGTGGTAACGCTTAAATCAATGACATTGTCCCGCAGGGGGCCTGTATCATCTGCGTCCCATCCCCCTCTCAAACAGCAAAAATCCTTTTTAAATCTGTGTCATCCGCGTCCCTTCCCCTCGCAAGCAGCAAAAATCCTTTTAAGTCTGTGTCATCCGCGTCCCATCCCCCTCGCATACTCAATTAGATCGGGGAAAAATCCGTTAAAATCTTCGGAAAACAAATCAATCTGCTCAAAAAAATTATCCAACAGCGCTTTCATATCAATACCAGCGGGCAAACGCCGACTAAATCGATCCATCACAAAATACATGCCCTCACGGGTACTGTAGCCGCGCAGGAAATCGCCCGCCAACATTTTGGGCAGACTTGTTTGTAAACGTTCCGGCAACACAGCCTGGTTGCGTTCAAGCATGGCGTAGGTCTGTTTGGTAAATTCATCAAACGGTTGCGAAGTATATGATTTCCAATGCATTGTAAGCAAATGATCGTATAAAATATCTGTCACAGCGCCACTGTAGCGCTGCGCATACGGACGCACCCGCGCCACACTCCGGTCGGTCATCGCGTGCTGATCGGTATAGGCGTCAATGCTCCGGTGCAATAAAACGCCCCTGCCGATGCCCTTGCTATATTGCTGCCAGTTATGCCCTTTTACAAAATCCCCGATAAAATTGCCGATCAGCGTTTCTTCGTCGCCGAAGGATAGAAAACAATGTGCGAGATGATTCAAGTTGATGTGTTTTTGTGTTGGTTTAAAGGCAACGTGTTTAGCCCGGCAATGTTTACGAAACTGAAAAAAGTTTCGTAAACAGGTGGAAAACAAAGAAAAATCTATGGAATTGCCAAGCCGATCGCCCCCTGACCTCGGAGAGGTTCAACATTGGTAGCAATTGATTGCCAAGGGTTTAACGGACCTCGGAGAGGTCTAACATTGGTGTTTTACAAAATGATGTTAGACCTCTCCGAGGTCCGTGTGAGATTACCTATTTATTTTCTACCAATGTTGAACCTCTCCGAGGTCAGGTATTTCAAGTAAACTTAAGCCATCTTTCCATGAAGTTTTTCCCCAAATCTCCAAATTCCGGAGATTCCTGCTACCTTTGCGCCCGTTTTTAAGACGTAATTCCTTACACTCACGATATACACGTTCAAATTATGGCACTTCAGTGCGGTATTGTTGGCCTGCCCAACGTTGGAAAATCCACCACCTTTAATGCGCTCACGCGTGGTAAAGCGCTGGCTGCAAACTACCCTTTTGCCACCAAAGACCCCAACGTAGGCGTCATCACGGTGCCCGACCCGCGGCTTGATAAACTTGCAGAACTCGTTAATCCTCAACGTGTTCTGCCAACTGCGGTGGACATTCTCGACATCGCCGGTCTGATCAAGGGCGCCAGCAAGGGCGAGGGTTTGGGCAATCAATTTTTGGCCAATATCCGGGAAGTGGACGCCATCGTTCACGTAGTGCGCTGTTTCGACGACGACAATGTGGTACACGTAGACGGTAGTGTAAATCCGATTCGCGACAAAGAAATCATCGAATTGGAACTGGGTTTGAAAGACTTAGAAACCATCGAAAAACGCATTGACAAAACAGCGCGCGCCGCCAAAGCAGGCAATAAAGACGAACTCCGCGACCTTGGCGTACTGCAAAAAGTAAAAGCGCACCTCGAAACCGGTCGCCCGGCCCGCGAGTTGCTGGCTGATATGGATGAAGAATCGGCCCGCTTTATGAAAGAACAATTGTCGCTGCTGACCGCTAAACCGGTGTTGTACGTGTGCAACGTCGACGAAGGTTCTATGCTGACCGGCAATGCTTATACGGAAAAATTTGCGCAAGCCGTTGCAGGCGAAAACGCCGAAATTATCCTGCTTTGTGCCGGTATTGAAGCGCAGATTTCAGAAATTGACAATCCGGAAGAACGCACAGAATTTCTGGAAATGATGGGTTTGGAAGAACCCGGCGCCAACCGCCTGATCCGTTCCTGTTATAAGTTATTGAACCTCATTACCTATTTCACTGCGGGCGTCAAAGAAGTACGCGCGTGGACGGTACGCAACGGCGCCAAAGCGCCCGAAGCCGCCGGTGTGATTCACTCCGATTTTGAAAAAGGATTTATCCGCGCGGAGGTGATTAAATACGCCGATTTTATTCAGTTGGGTTCAGAAGCCAAGGTAAAAGAAGCCGGTAAAATGGCCGTAGAAGGCAAGGAATACGTGGTAACCGATGGCGACATCATGCACTTCCGTTTCAACGTTTAATACATTCATTATCAATGGCTTTAGATACCATTATTTTCGATCTGGGCGGCGTGCTTATTGACTGGAATCCGGAATATGTGTTTCGCTCCGTGATTCCGGATGCAGAAAAACGCCGTTATTTCTTTGAAAACATCTGCACCCACGACTGGAATATAGAGCAGGATGCCGGGCGTACACTCCAGGAAGGCACCGAATTGTTGGTCGCAGCACATCCGGAATGGGAAACCGAAATCCGGGCTTTTTACGGCCGTTGGGAAGAAATGCTTGGCGGCCCAATCGAAGAAACGGTGGAAATATTGCGTGAACTGCGCGATCGCGGCACGCACCGTTTGCTGGCCCTGACCAACTGGAGCCACGAAACCTTTCCGGTGGCACTCGAACGCTACGAATTCCTGCAATGGTTTGAAGGAATCGTAGTGTCCGGCGCAGAAAAAACGCGCAAACCATTTGCTGACATTTACCAGATTTTGCTGGATCGCTACAAGGTGGATGCGCCGATGTCGGTATTTATCGACGACAGTTTAAAAAATGTGGAGGGCGCTATGGCGCTTGGGATTCAAGGTATACATTTTCAGAATCCTGACCAATTGCGGGCAATTTTACAGGAAATGGAGGCTATTTAGTCGTGAAATTTGAACATCCAGCATTTGAAC
>JBAXTB010000442.1:0-4490 GCA_037130425.1 Bacteroidota bacterium | reverse complement strand
ACGGTTTCGGTAAAAGCGCCGGTTATCGGCAGCAGTACGTTTGAGGTAAATGTTTGTCCGGGAGGGGAATACAGCTTTAACGGCGTGGCCATTCCGGCAGGCCAAACCAAGCAGTTTACTTTGCAAACGGCCCTGGGTTGCGATTCGCTCGTGACCGTAACGGTAAAAGCGCCCGTGATCGGCAGCAGTGCGTTTGAGGTAAAAGTTTGTCCCGGAGAAAGCTACACGTACAACGGCGAGGCCATTCCAGCAGGTCAAACCAAACAATTTACCTTGCAAACGGCCTTGGGTTGCGATTCGCTCGTAACGGTTTCGGTAAAGGCGCCCGTCATCGGCAGCAGCGTATTGGAGGCGAAAGTTTGTCCCGGTTCAACATTCAGTTACAACGGCCAACAAATCGCGGCGGGCCAAACGGTGCCGGTAACGCTACAAACGGCGGCCGGTTGCGACTCCATTGTGACAGTAAAAGTGCGTGAAATTCTGATTTCCGTTACGCCGCTCGATGTGAGCGTTTGCCCCGGCGAAACCTACCCATACAACGGCAGCGAATGGGCGGCGGGCCAAACCTACTCGGTGCATTTTACCGGCTACGAAGGCTGCGATTCCACGATTATGCTGACGGTAAATGCGTATCCGAGCCTTGATTTTGCGGTGCAAACCGATAAATCCTGTCCGAATAAATCGAGTGGCGGCTTGCAAATCACGCAAGTTACTGGTACCAGCGCGCCGTACCAATATTCGCTTGACGGACAACAATATCAGGCCCAGGCAAGCTTCGCCGATTTAGATGCAGCGGTTTACACGGCCTTCGTAAAAGACGACAACGGCTGCGTATTTAGCAAAAATGCCGAAATAACAAGCCTCGAACCGCTTACGGTGCTACTTTCCGACGCTGTTTTAGCCTGCGACCAAAGCAGTCTCCGCCTTGAACCCATTGTGCAGGGCGACCCGACCGGCTTGAAATACCTCTGGTGGAACGGCGCCCGCACCCTGGCTACGGATGCCGTGGAAGGCGGCTCCGTGTGGGTGGAAGTGTCAAACACTTGTGAAAATATCCACACCGATGCGCAAGTGCGTTGGGGCGATACGGACCCGAACTTTTCCTACGTTTATATGCCCAACGTGTTTAATCCGGAGGCTAAAAACGCGGAAAACAACATGTTCCGGCCCTATTTTGCAGCCGGTTTGGATGTGCAAAACTATGTGCTCGAAGTATTTGACCGTTGGGGTAGTATGGTATTCCGTTCCACCAAAATCGAATCCGGCTGGGAAGGCCGCATCGACGCAAAAAATGTGGATCCCGGCGTGTATGTATGGAAGTTAGATGCAGAAATACGGTTTTGTGGACGGTTGATTCAGTTACGGAAAGTGGGTGATGTGACGGTAATACGGTAGCGCTCATCCATTGAAAGGGGCTTACGGTATGACTAAGTAACGCTGGAAAGTTTAAAGCAAACTCAATTCCCCTTTATCCACGCATCTATTTTCCCTTCTAAAATCGTCAATGGCACGCAGCCGTCTTCCAGCACTTTGTTGTGGAATACGCGGATGTCAAATTTCGGCCCCAAGGCTTTTTCGGCCTTGGCACGCAGTTCGCGGATCTTGAGTTGCCCGATTTTGTAGGACAATGCCTGCCCCGGCCACGACATATAACGCTCCACTTCGGCAACAATGCTGGCTTCCGGCTCGGCTTCGTGGGCCAAAGAATATGCTATGGCCTGCTCGCGCGTCCAGCCTTTGGTGTGCATCCCGGCGTCGACTACCAAGCGGATGGCGCGGTGCATTTCGGCGCTCAACATGCCGAAATACTGGTATGGGTCGGTGTACAAACCCAATTCCTTACCCAATGATTCGGTGTACAAAGCCCAGCCCTCACCATAAGCGCTGTACCAGAGCGTGCGGCGGAATTTAGGCAAGCGGGTATTTTCTTGCTGCAACGACACCTGAAAATGGTGGCCCGGAATGGCTTCATGTAAGAACAAATCTTCGTCGGCGTAATTGTTGTATTTGCGGGAATCGGGTACCGGCACATAAAAAATGCCAGGGCGGGTGCCGTCTAACGAGCCTTGTATGTATTCGGCGCTGGCGGTTCTTTCACGAAATGCTTCTGTTTGGCGCACTTCAAAGCCTGTTTTGGGCATTAAATCAAACAAAAGCGGCAATTTTGGCTTGATGCGCTCGTGAATTGCGTTAAAATGATCGATCACCTGGCTACAGTGCTCATAAGGCATCAGCGCGCGCTTGGAACGCACGTAATCAAAAAAATGCGGTAGTTCTGCGGTGTACCCAACCTCGTTTTTGACCGCTTCCATTTCTTTCATAATCCGCTCCACTTCCTGTTGACCGAGGTTAAAAATTTCATCGGCCGACATGGTGGTCGTCGTTTGCTGTTTGATCTGGTGGGCGTACAGCGCAGCGCCGTTCGGCAATTCGGAGATACCCGAACCCGCGCGACAAGCCGGTATGTATTCTTTTTCGATAAACGTGTACAGCTTTTGATAGGTCGGAATGATTTTTTGCTCAATCATTTCCTTGTAAGCCTTTGTCAGTTGAGCCTGCTGTTCCGGCGTGAAAGATGCCGGGAATTGCTTGATCGGGCTGTAAAACAGGTGCTCCTCCACCGGACCGTGGTCGAAGGATTTCATTTGGGGTAGCATTTTTTCAGCCAGCACTTTGGGCAACACATAACCGGAAGCCATGCCCCGACGCATATTGACCACGGCAGTGTCACACCAAACGACGTAAGAATCGAGGCGACGCAGCCAGTTTTCGTAGTCTTTTACGGTTTTGAAAGGCTGCGCGCTGGTTCCGGAAGCATATTGCCCCATGGTGAGCGGCAGGCAATCGAACTGATTAATGGGAATCAATTCCTTGTGAAAGTTCAGGTCTTCCAGGTTGATGTCGCATTCCCAATTTAGAATATCGTAGCTCATGCGGTCGGCATCCGACAACTTGCTGACGTCGTATTGTTGCAAATGCTTTTTATATTTTTCGTAAAAACGTTTTACCGTACCAAGGTAGCCCTGGGCAATGGTATTGGGCAACAAATCGTTATATCTGTCGTCGCCGGCGGAAGTCGCTTCGAGCGGATACAAGAGCAGGCGCTCTTCCGCGTACATGCTGAACAGGGAGTCAATCGGTAATACGCCCGACTGATTAATGGTTTTGGAATGGGAATTGCGGCAGGCGCACACGGCCAACAGGCAAAGGAACAAGAGCAGTTTTTGCATTTTCAAGTAACGATTTTCAGTGGCCAAAGTTATGGCGCATTTTTCGTTCGGGCCATGTCGTTGAAGGGGTTGAGGGGGAAATAAATCTAAATTAGGCATGTCTTGTTGCGATACATTTAAAGGGAAATCAAACACAAATAAAAACTTTCCCTACTTTTGGGGCTTATCATTCAATATCGACTGTCATGAAATTATATATCGTTCTGTTACTCAGCCTGTTTGCAGGTATGTTCACGGCCAATGCGCAAAGCCCTGCGCCTGCTTCCGTTTCAACTGATATCGCGCGCAGCAGCACCGATCAGCTGGTTGCCAAGTACAAATTGAATGCCGATCAGGCCAAGCAGATGTATCAAATACAGGTGCGCAAACAAAAAAATATGGCCGAAATCGCTGTTTTAAAAGGTAGCAACAACGCTCTTTACCGCGAAAAAGTGCAACATGTACAAAGCGGTACCCTGAGCAGCATCCGCCGTATTTTGAAAACGAAAGAGCAGGTTGAATTGTACGCAAAAACCCAACGTGAGGTCCGAAGCAACCGGGCGGCCAAACGCAAAGAATTAACTGTAAAAAAATCTTCAAAAGAAGAAATTGAAGATGCTTTATTAGAAGTTTACAGCGAATAAAATTCGGTGTTGTTTTATTTGTAAATCTTCTATTTATCCTAATACAACCTGTAATACGTGGGTTTACAAACATGCCCGGTCTTACAGGTACAAAGACGTCTTCAAATGCTCACTTTTGCCGTACGGCTGATTCTGGAGGAGAAAGGTAAATTACTGTTTCTTAGACAAACAAAACGGAATGGCGGTCGCTACACCCTGATTGGAGGTAATGTAGAAGAACACGAATTTGCGCGGGAGGCTTTGGCGCGGGAAGCCAGAGAAGAAGCCGGCATCCATGTCGAACCGGATGACTTGAGCCTTGTACACGTATTGCACAGGCACAAATTAAAAAAGGACGAAACACTGCTGGTGCTTTATTTCCGGGCCGCGCGCTTTCACGGCGAGCCGGAATCATTGGAGCCAAAGAAATTTCAGGATGTAGCCTGGTTCCCAGTCACGAATTTGCCGGAAGATGTGTCAAAGCCAACACAACACGTATTGACCTGTATCCAAAAGGGGATTATATATTCTGAATTCCCGTCACGGAGTGCGGTATTGGCCTTTTGGGAGCAATTCGGCACCCAATGGTCGCGTTTTAGCGACTTCTAATATCTGTTAAAAAAGCCGCAAACCCGACACTACCGCATATTTTACCTGC
>JBAXTB010000441.1:0-4503 GCA_037130425.1 Bacteroidota bacterium | reverse complement strand
GGAAATATCGAGCAAAAATAAATCCTTCGTACACGCTTAACAGATGAATATCGAAGGGGGGCCTAGGGCTGGGTATTTTCAGGTATTGGGTGCAAGGATTTTACTTGATGCGCTACTTTGGGGCGTGTAAATTGGATTATTAAACCGTGTTTGGGAATCGTCCCACCTTATCAAAAAACAAACGCTTTTTTGGACGGCGGAATTTATTCCGCCTACAAAAAAATATACATAAAAGATTGGTATATAAAACTTTATGTCGTTTTAGGCGGAATGAATTCCGCCGTCCAGCCACGCATTAATTCGATATTCCGTTAAATAACCGAAAATACCAAACGCAACGCCCCGTTCGATATTCGATATTCATCTGTTCGATATTCGATATTCCCCCCCTCAGCCCGATCTGTTCCGTTACCGCATAACCGATACAGGTATTCACACTGCCGCCGGGGCCTTCCCTGCGGACCGATTCGGTAAATTCCACGTCCACCGCGCCTTGCGTGCATTGCAGGAGGCAGGAAAAACAAACGCCGCTTTTGCAACTATACGGCAATGAAATGCCTTGGCGAAGCGCCGCGTTTAAAATGGTTTCTCCTTCAAAAGTCTGAAATTCAAGGACTTGTCCGAGGTGTTCCACGCGCACGCGATGCGTTTTGGATGTATCAACAGTGCGTTGTTTTTGGCGCGCATCGGCCTGGAACAGCTCTTTGTGGATATTTTTGACAGGAAAATCCAGCACCCGAAGCGTCATTTCGGCCATGCGCACCAAGGGCAGGGGCGCGCAAAGGAAAAATGCCGTTTGACGATGCACTGCCGCACTGATCCGGCCGCCGAAATACGCCCGGATTTGTTGTTCCAGCAATTCATTGTTCAAATGCCGGAACACCGCGTGCACTGCATTTCTTTCGCGACTGAAAAAATAGGTCACCTGCAAACGTTCCGCATATTCCGCAATCCATTGATCTATTTGCGTTTTAAAGATCGTAGACGCAGCGTCTCGATTCGCATAAAACAAGACAATTTTGGGGCTTTCTGCCTGTTTTAATAAGGTTTTTATATGGCTCATCACCGGCGTAATGCCACTGCCTGCCGCTATGTAAAACAAGGTTTTCGGCAACGGCTTTGGCAATAAAAAGCGACCCGCTGCTTCCGTTACGGTCAGTAGATCACCTTCCCTGGCGTGATCGAACAACCAACCCGACAAGGCGCCATTGGAGATTCGTTTGACCGTAATAATCGGCAAGGCGTCCGTCAAAGGGCTTGAACTAAACGAATAGGCCCGTCGCTGCTCAAGTCCGTGCGACTCCGTCACAATCGACAAAAACTGCCCGGACAAATAGGAATACAGTTTTCCATCCACCGGTTCCAGCACAAAACTAAAGGTATCGGTTGTTTCCCTGATTTTTGAAATAATTCGCAGTTGACGCATGATGAATAACGAATATCGAACAGATGAATATCGAATATCGAACGGGGCGTTGCGCTGAATATTTACGGATAATAAGGGCAAAGCTTACAAGCGATATTCATCTTTTGCCCTACATGATGTATGAGGCATCATCATCCTCAATAAAGATACCAAGCGCTAATTCGATATTCTGCCAAATAACCAAAAATACCAAGCGCAACGCCCCCCTTCGATATTCGATATTCATCTGTTCGATATTCGATATTCCCTACTCTCCAGGCCAGAAATGCTCACAAATTTTGCGCAAAAACTCTCCATTCCGCGCTTTCGACGACAGGAACAAGGAGGCCCGGCAGCCCGCCTCATAAGGGCAGTCTTGCAAGATCGCGTCGGGTTTGCCGTCTGCGTCAAGGTCGCCGTACCAGAGCAGGCTTACGCTGGGATTCAGTTCCGGGATTTCCGGCATTACCCAATTGGTAATTTCCTGACGCACAGCAGGTTGTGGCATATAATCTACCACGTACAAATGATAACCCTTGATTTGAACAAAGTCATCGACAAACTGCGCGCAGCCTGTAGCCGCCAATTGGTAGGAACTTTTGAAGGTGGTATCGGTCGGTTCCTGGCCCGGGAAAATGGACAGTTGCGCACCTGGAAATAAGCCGTTGGCAGTATAAAAATCGCCCACATTGTACATGCCCAACGGGCCGGCGTACCCTGTTTTAAGTGGCGTATTGGTACCGATCAGGAACTTGCTTGGCTCCTTTTGATTGGTTTTCAACACCTTGATTGGCGAGCCGTACATCTCACTGTACGTCTGCTCAATGCGCAGGTCGACGCGGCGGATTTCATCGGCAAAAGAGTCGCGTTTGTACACGCCATACCAAATTAGCGGCGGCACAGTTTCCATCATATCATCTTCATACACAAGCGTGTACGTGCCCGTGACGTAAGCGCCGAACACGTAACCGGTTTTATCTTTATACCGCACTTTCAGCCAGGGGGCGTACTGCGAAGTCGTGTCGAGTTGCACATATTCGCCGTTGTTATGGGCTTCTACAAACTGTAAAATGGCGCCCCGCGAAACGGAAACCACTTTTTTACCTTCCACCGACGGCGCATCCCGCAGGTTTAAGGTATTGACAGTCACGACCAATTCCTCCGGGAAAAAAGGAGCGGATTGGGCGGATAAAGCGGATAAAAACAAGCCCGCAAACAGGAAGGAGAAAAGTTGCTTCATAGGAAAAGATTGTAGGTGCAAATGTAGGGGAAGAAAGGGTTAAGATGAAAAATCTTATCTGAATTAAGGAAAAGCCAATGCAATATTATTTTACAGCGTAAATTTATATAAATTTACATAACTGGCTATAAATCAATTATTTAAGACAGAGTTTCTTTATCTCCCGCACTTTTGTACCATCAACCTGACGTACAGATTTTGTGCCGAGAGTGCTGAAAAGCGTCGTTTTTAGGTCCTAATGATTTCGCGTTTTATTGCTCGTGTAAGTGGATGCACTGCTTACAACGGTTACTGCTGTCGTCGCATTTTTTCATTTCAATTTCTTTTCATCATGAGAAATCTTTCAAAGAAAGCGGGGCAAATCTTTTTCAACATCTTTTTAATTACCCTGTTCCTGGGTTCCGGAGCGACGGCGTTTAGCGCCCCAGGCAAACAAATCATAGCGCAGAAACCCTGCACCGCTATGGATGTTACGGTTACTGGAAAATCATCCGGTGCTATTTCCTTCGCATGGGGGCCTGTTGCCGGGGCTAATACCTATAATGTACGTTACGTTCGAAAAGAGAATGGACAAAGTGGTCTGCTGAGCACATCCGGAACAGCCATCAACATTTCGGGATTATCTGCGGGGACGTACACTTTTTATTTCACGGTTGCTGGAGATCCCGGAAATTCGGAATATGTTATCATTGAAGACGTCTGGATTTAAATAGCCGTCGGATGGAGCGTTATGATGGCGCCATTTTAGCGCTCCATTCCTCCCCATATTTCGGGTTTATAATCATTCAACATCTTTTCCAGCCATTCTCTTGAGGTAATTTGCTGCGTTTCTTGCAAATATGCTTGAATTGTCTCCTTAGACTCCTTTTTTTCAGATAACATTTTGACCGCCTTTGTAAAATCCATAAATCGCCTTGCGATGGCATATTTACGCTGGTACCTGCGCAAATATGCTTCAAATGTGTAGCAAAGACTGGAAATATCAAGATCCTGCTTTTCAGATTGAAGGACATATTGACACATCAGGACGTACGCTTTAGCGCGTACTACGAGCGAGACTTTTCGAAATTTTTTGTGTTCTAACTCAGCCAAAACTTTATCGTATAAGCCTTTTTCAAAGTCAAGCGTAATTTTGGCCATGAATACGGTATCCTCATTATTTCTTTCGTCGAGGTATTTCAGTTGCGAATGGATAAAATCTTCAGCCCATTTGAACTCCCCTTTTCTACAGGCAATCTGAACCAAATTATTAAAATTTGTGGAGGATATCGCCCCAGTATGGTTAAAAATTTTGTTTTTATGGCTTTTCTTCACTAAATTCCAAGCATAATCCCGATATTTAACAAGGCCACGATTGACGTTTACATTACAGAACTGTAGTAAATATTCCAGGATTTTGCTCATTTCCTTCGGATCAATTTTGTCTAAATAGGCCAGGAATAGGGTAGAGGCTTGTTTAAAATACGGTTTCGTTTGGTGCTCAAGTAGATTGTAAACAGTCAAGTACAGGTTCAGTAATGGATGCGCCGAAAGTTCTACTTTTGAACATATTTGCTGGATTATCGGCATAATACTTTCTTCCATTTTCTGTTCGTGCAGCCGATTCAGGGCAATGATTTCACAACCGGTTTTGAGTTTTGTAACAGCGTAAAGCAGGTCTAAAGTTTGGTCGTAATGCCGAACAACCAGACTGTCCTTTTCAATTTTTCCGGTACTGGTTTTATAACATCGGAGCTGGGCGAGCAACGCGTTTTCAAAATAATTCGAATCGGTATTAGGCAAACGTGCCTTTATTGTTTTGTCAAATTGCTCTGCTTCCATGATATAAGCATCTTTCATTTGCTTTTCTTCCAAAACA
>JBAXTB010000440.1:0-4509 GCA_037130425.1 Bacteroidota bacterium | reverse complement strand
GTTTATTTACTATTGCAGAAGCGATAGACGTTCAATAGGGCCTGATGCGCATGTGTTTAGGTATAATTACAAGTTGAATACGATTGAATATTTGGTTGACCATTGCGGGGAAGAAGGCATGGTTTTTTATCGCGGAAAAGATATTTTTTATATGGAACGTTTGATGAATGGCGGATTTCAACCCATTCTGTTTGATATAAAAAAGAAGTCAATTACCACTTTTGATAAAGTGACGCAACAATTGATAGAGAAAAGTACCCCGGTCTTTTTTGATCCTTCGAAGGATGCCTTTTGTGGAATTAAAGACGGGCGCGTAATTGTGATTAAACAGTTTTAAAGGTGGAACAAAAAAGAGGCTGTATCATAAGGTCACGTGGGATTTTTTCGCCAAATAAAAAGTTGAGATCGTGCCTAATTGAGGGGGTGACTGCCAGTCACCCCCTCAATGCGCTCGGTCATCCGAATAATATTTTGCGAATCATCCGTTAAATGTTTATAAAACGACTTATGATACACCCTCTTTTCCAAATGATTTTTCTCGACCCTACCGCACGCCAATCACCTCAACCTCTGCGCCGGTAAGCGCCGGGTTATACCAGCAGTCAATTTTTTGCGCTTTAAATTCCAGCACTGCCGCCTTGGCTTCGTCGGCCGTGGTGTAGCCTTTTACAATGTAGCTCGCGCCTTCATCGCCGCCGGGGCATTTGCTGCCTTCGTGCCAGAGCAGGAATAGACCTTCAATGGCGGGCGCCTTGTCAACAGGCGTGTCTTTGCAATACACCGCGAACTGTACATAGTGCAATTCACTCACCGGCGTAAACAGGTCATTACCGACCTGGCCTTTTCCTTTTACAACGGCGCGCTGCACGTTCAAGCCGTTTACGGTCATGGTCGTAGACGGAGCGACCGGCTGGGTGGAATATTCCACAGGCGCTACGCCGCCATCCGTGCTGTATTGCGCCGGACTCACTCCTTTGGCGCTGAGCGATTTGCTTTGTGTGCCTTGTACTTTGGACAATGCGTGTTTTCGGCGCGCTGCGGCGTCGGCTGCGCTTTCTACCGGTGCGGCCTGCGTGCTATACGTCTGTGGTGCAGGCGCCGTTTGCGTACTGTACGTTGCCGGCGCCGGCGCAGTGGCGGCTTGTTTGGTTGCGGTGGGTTTGTAGGGTTTTAGTACGGTAACTTGTCCGTACATGAGTGTGTTTGCGGATGCTAAAAGCAGTAAAATAAGCGTCTGTTTCAAAGTAAGACTTGATTTTATTAAAGAATTTCCCTCGTTTAACCGGGATTTGAATAAAACGTGCAATTGTCTTGCCAAATTTTGTGTTGCGACAGGAATTCATTTGTCCGATTTCGGCAAGGCGCATGAAAAACGGCTATTGCGTCATAAATTGTTGGCAAAGGAACCTGCAATTCACAAATCATCAATACAAAAAACCGAACAACCAAAGTGGTATTTTCCGGTCTGTCCCTATTTCCAATTGATCGGCAGCCACAAATGCATTTGGAGCATTTTTAATTTGTGCATACCCTTTTTGCCTGCCGCCTACTTCTAAGGTAAGGCGATTGTCGATCCAAAAATCGCCTGCTTCGGCATATTCAACTTTAAAGATTGGTTTTACCTGGCTAATCAAAAATGTTTCCCGCAAACTTCCGATGTCCGGATTCTTCACATCAAGCGCATAAGCAAGGTTGGTGTTGGCCAAATAAATCTTTTCCGGTTTTTGCAATCTGGTAATGCCTTTGGCGCGTTGGTGTAGTAAATGAAGAATACCGGCATCTTCCAAATGGTGCAATTGCTCAATTAACATCCCGCGTGTCAGACCCAAATGTTCGCTTAGTTTTGACATGTTTGGCTTGAAAGGCACAGATTCCGACAGAATTACCAAAAGCGTCTTTACTTTATCAACCGTCGGATAGGTAATGCCGTAAACTGCCGGAAAATCGGTTTCCAGCAACAGGTGAATGGTTTCAGCTAATTTTTGGTGATAGGTATCAATGTTTTCCGCAAAATATGGGTGATAACCAAACTGCAAGTAATCGTTAAAATATTGAAGCGGCTTTATTTCGTTCGTGATCTGGGTAGCAATCTCTGTGTGCTTCCCGGTTAACTCATCCAAGGAAATGGTCGAGTGCTTGTAACCGACCCTGAATTGTAAAAACTCACGAAAAGACAAGCCGACCATCGAATACAGTACCGCCCGCCGACTCAGGTCTGCCGAACTTTTAGACAAGTGAATAATGGAGGAACCGGTAAAAATAACCTGCAAATCAGGGAAATCGTCATAAATATTTTTGAGTTCTTTCGACCAATCTGCATAGCGGTGTACTTCATCAAGGAGCAAAACTTTTCCGCCTTCCCGCACAAATTGATCGGCAAAATCATAGAGGCGGTTTTTACTGAAATAAAAATCATCCAAGCTGGCGTAAAGCGCTGATTTCGTAACGTTGGGGATGCGTAATTTGGCGTATTGCAATAATAAAGTAGTTTTTCCAACGCCACGCGCGCCTTTTATGCCGACAAAACGATTCCTCCAGTCAATTTGATTGATCAAATCTCGGACAAATTTTGTCGGTGTTGCGGCTAATTTTTTTTGGAACTTAATGCGCAGTGCGTCCATTTTGTACTTTTGAAAGTGCAAAAATAGGTAAATTTTGACTATTCAAAAAGTCAATTTTGGTTTATACGCCAAAACCTATTGCGGCGGGATATAGGTCAATGACATAGGGGTATAGGCCAATGTCGTTGACTTAAGGATTACCACAGCCCCAAAGGGGCGAAATCATTAGAATTGGGCAACGCCCAATTTAAAATAGCCAAGGTTTTTGAGAAGCCCTGAAAGGGCGGAATCATACGTAGCGCCGGATGATTTCGCCCTTTCAGGGCTTAGATCTCACACGGCTTCAAAGGCACAGGGTGTTACCCTGTGTTAATGATTTCGTCCTTTCAGGACTTTAAAATCCTTAAATCAATGACATATGGGTATAAGCGCCTAAAATCACACTTCCACCACCACTTTCCCAATCGTTTTTCCCGTCTGAAACAACAAAATCGCTTCCCGCATTTGTTCAAATTTGAAACGATGGCCTACATGCGGCGCTGAAAGTTTCATCGCGTCCAATTCCTGCAACAGGGTTTGCATCAGTTCAATGCGTTCGTACAGCCAGATCAGGTTAAAACCAAGGACGCCGGTGTTCTTTTCCACCATTTTTTGCGGATCAAGTTTTGGCCGCCGGAAAAACTCGTACATCAGGTGCAGGTAATTGGGTTTGTCGCCAGGACTGGCATAGCGCGCCGATCCGAACACCACAATTCGGCCCATCGGCGCAAGCAAACGCAGGGGAATTTTAAAATAATCGCCGCCCACGCTGTCCATGACCAATTCAAGTGGTCGCTCGCCTAAGGCCGAGCGGAGTTGTTGCTCAAAATCAGGGCCGCGCACAATCATGCGGTCGTAGCCCTGTGCCAATCCAAAATCCGTTTTAGCTGCCGTGCCAATGGTTCCGATGGTGTAACAACCGTAGGCTTTAGCAATTTTTAAGGCCTGTAAACCCACGCCGCCCACCGCGCTGTGTATGAGGACGGTCATGCCTTTGCGCAAATTACCCAGCGCGGTCATGCCGTAATAGGCTGTTAATGTTTGTACTAAATAAGCCGCAGCCGTGGCGTCGTCCCATTCGTCGGGCGTCGGCAACACATAACGCGCATCAATGTTCAGGTGCGTGGTGTAAGCGCCGAAACGGGTGATCCCCATCACGCGGTCGCCCACGCGCAGGTGGGTGACGCCCGCGCCAACAGCATCGATCCGACCGGCATATTCTAATCCGGGCGTAAACGTTCCCTTGGGTGTGGCGCCATAAAGCCCCCAAATCGCAAAAATATCGGCAAAATTGAGTCCGATGGCGGTTACGGCAACCCGCACTTCGCCCGGCGCGGGTGCGTCGGCTTCAAATGTTTGCAATTTGAGGTTGCGGAGGTCTCCGGCCTGGAGCGCGTATTTTTGAGCGGTCGGCATAGCGTTATAGTTGATATTGACCCCACAATGATCTGACCTTTAAGCCGTTATTCCAAATTTTGCAGATATATAACGTCTTTCGGCTATTGGAAGCGCAAGCGTAATACTGCCCAAAAAACAGATTAACATTAATGAGATTCTAATAATTATACATAAAAGTGCGTATCTACCTTTGTCCTTTCACTTTTGGGTGTCTTGAAAACATCTTGTCGCTCAATGTCTACCACAACGGGCACACAAACAACTTAAAAAACATGGCAAAACTGCTACGAAAATCACTCCTGGCGGGTGTAATGCTCGTATTTCTCCTATCCGGCCTGCAAGCGCAAAAGTCCGTAGCCAGGATTTGGAATGAAACCCTGATACAAGCCATTCGCGATGACCTGGCCCGTCCTCCCGTACATGCGCGCAATCTTTTTCATGTTTCAATGGGTATGTACGATGCCTGGGCAGCGTACGATACCGTGGCGCAAACTTATTTGCTTGGCAAAAC
>JBAXTB010000044.1:0-23374 GCA_037130425.1 Bacteroidota bacterium | reverse complement strand
TTTTGGTGTGTTGAAAATAAATAAAAAAAAGCGGTGCAGATGTTTCATCCGTACCGCTTTTATATTTTTAACAAACTGGAAATCTTAGTCTAACCGGAAACGAACCGGCAGCGTGAAGCGCACCTTTACCGCGTGGCCGTTGGCTTCGCCAGCCGACCATTTTGGCATTGCTTTTACGACGCGTACAGCTTCTTTGCCGCAACCGCCGCCGATGTCTTTCACAACTTGAACATCACTGATAGAGCCGTCTTTATTCACGACGAACGTGAGGGCAACGACACCCTGGATGTTGTTTTCTTTCGCCAAAGCCGGATACTGAATTTCTTTTCCAAGATACTTCATCAGTTCAGCTTCACCGCCTGGAAAGCTCGGCGGCTTTTGGATATCGAACATTTCGAAGGTTTTTTCCTCTACTACTTTAGGTTCTTCAATAACCTTGAGTTCGGAAGGATTTTCTTCCACAGACGGAGCTGCGTCGTCATTTCCTTTTTTATCTTCTTTGCCAATATCTTCTTTTTTGTCGATCAGTTCTTCCACAGTCTTTACCTCTTCCTGTTGTACTTCTTCGTCTTTTTTAATAACGGGAGGTACAAATTTTACCGTCGAGCGCGTGGGCGGAGGCGGCGTAGGTGGCGGAGGCGGTGGAGGCGGAGGCGGGTTGTTCGGATCAATATCCGGTGGGGGGCCGAGTTCTGCCACTACATCCACCGGTTTATCCTTAGGCGCCAAGGCCCGCACAGCACTCAAAATGGAGGGAAGCGCAAACAGGAAAATAATCAACAACAACCCGAATAACATTGCACGACCAAGGTATTTGGGATAATCCCTTCTAAGTTGGTAAGCGCCATAAGATTTATTCCGGTTGGCGAAGATGATATCCAGCATATCCCCCGTAAAGGTTGTGCCTTTTTCTTCAGCCATAATCGGTGTGTGTTTAAATTTTTAACATGAATTGTGAAAAAACGCTTGCGTTATTTTTTCGTTGGAGCCTTTTGATCGCCTGAAGCTGCAGCCGCTTGATCGTCGGCGCTAAATTTCAGGCCACCGGCCGGATTTTTAATAAAATCTTCCTCTTGTTTGGAGATATCGAGCAACACGTACAGTGCCACATTGCATATCTTCATTTCGTCGAAAGCATCCACCATATTTTTATAACGCGCATCTTTTGTCGGTTTAATGATCACATTTAATTTTGAGATCATCTTTTTTGCGCCCGGATTTTTCGGATCATCTTTTTCCTCATCCGGGAACTGCGATCTTACCTTGTCTTTTTTGTTCAAGATAACTTTGCGCAATCCTTCAGCGGAATAGTCCGTCGAATCCAACTTTGCGTCGGTAATACCTTCGTAAAAGTAAACTTTGTCTTTACCGCCGAGCAGCAGGGTAAGTACCTGCGATTCTTTGGTTTCGACTAAGTCCTCTTTTTTTACGTCTTTATCAGGCATTACGACGGGCATAATTTGCGGTTTGGCTAATGTAGTGGTAAGCATGAAGAAGGTAATGAGCAGGAACCCAAGGTCTACCATCGGCGTCAAATCGACCCGGGTGGACATTTTCTTGGTTCTGACTTTTTTCCCTTTCTTTTTACCGCCACTCTCCGCGGTTTGCATTTCAGCCATAGTCGTGCTGTTGCTTTTTTAGTGAGAAATCATGGTTCAATGATAGGCCCGTTTTTAGGCGGGTTGCTCACGGTTTTTACCTTTATTTCTTAATCGCGTTTACTTTGTTCGGATCTGCCTCCATAGAAGTGATCAGATTGAACTTGTTCACGTTGATATCGATCAAGGTATTAATCACCTTTTGAATCGCCGGATAAGGCGTATCCTGGTCTGCTTTTACCACAATCACATACTCTTCTTTTACTTTTCCTTCCTGTTTCATCCGGAATTGCGCAAGACGGGCATTGTGAATCCAGTCGGCCAGTTCGCTTTTGTTTACATCAACTGTATCAATCGGGATACCCGGAGAAACAAGTTTAGCGCGATCGGTTGCATCTGCATCAATCCACTGTTTGAGTCGATTGCGCGGAACACCGAAGCTGCCTGCATTTGAAAACTTGATCTGCTCCGCTTCGGTAAGTCCTAAGGAGAACCTTGAGTTCACGTCTTCGATCAAGCTTTTCCGTGTATGCTGGCCGGCCATATCTAAATACGGCTTGCCGTCTTTGGATACTAAGATGGTCAGCGTACCGGATTCCGGCAATTTCGTTTCGGAGATTGAAGAAGGGGTATCAATCACGACCGTTTCCTGCGGCTTTGCTTTAGCGGTAAGCATAAAGAAAGTGAGCAGGAGGAAGGCCACATCGCACATGGCTGTCATGTCGATGGTTGGATTACCCCGTTTCGGTTTATGTTTTGGCATCTCTTAAATTGAGTTATGCGTTAACGATTTGAGTATCGCGTTTTGCATCTTTTTTAAATAAAAAGCAGATGCGCAGCGCTGATTCCTACTCCGATTTAGTGACCTTTCGATGCAAAAGTTTGCGTCAGGCTGTAACCTGCTTCGTCGATGCGGTAAGTCAGACCATCGATACGGCTGGTAAAGAAGTTGTAAAACACGATAGCCAGTGCAGAAGTACCGATACCGAGCGCCGTGTTGATCAGGGCTTCAGAGATACCGCTTGCGAGTGCCGTTGAGTCCGGAGCGCCTGCATTTGCGAGGGCCGCGAACGAACGAATCATACCAAGTACCGTTCCGAACAGACCCATCAGGGTTGCAACAGAAGCGATGGTAGCCAGGATGTTGAGGTTTTTCTCCAACATTGGAAGTTCCAATGTAGTCGCTTCTTCAACTTCTTTTTGGATTGAAATGATTTTCTCATCTTTTTCCATTGCTGTTTCGTTGACCATTTCAGCGTATTTGCCGAGACCTGCGCGTACAACATTGGCAACTGCGCCTTTTTGTTTGTCACATGCAGCAATTGCGCCTGCGGTGTCACCGCGGTCAAGGAAACCTTTGATACCGCGTACGAATGAATCAACATTGCCTGCGCCGCGTGCTTTTCTAAGCGTGATGAAACGCTCGAATACGAATACGACTACCGTAAAGAGCAGCGTCAACAGGATTGGAACGATGAAACCGCCTTTGTACACCGTACCAGCGTAGTTTCCTGGAAGCGGATCTTTGTTAATGTCACCGTCAACGAAGTTTCCTGGATCACCGAAAACTTTGGCCCAAATAATATAAGCCACTACATACAAGACTGGAATGATGATGAACGGGAAAATTTTACCGATGCCACCGCCTTGTGTTTGATTCGCTTGAGTGGTTTTTGCTGCTGTCATGCTGCTTTTAAAATTTAAGTGAATGAATGATTTAGTTTGACAAACTCAGGTGCAAGACAACATTTTTTGATTCAGGCATTCGACTTTTTGCGCTACCAAAAACCCGTTTGCATGTTAGATGCAGGTCACCGGAAAATTGGTGTGTGGGCGCGAAAAAAAATTGCCTTTTTTAAAAATGTCAGTCTGTTTCCAATACGGTTTCTTAAGTGGCGGTAAAAATAGTGTAAGACATACAATTTCAAACAAGACCTATGCTAAATTCACAATAATTTAGTCATTTGTTTGCTTTTTTAAGACGTTATGGCCCTCCGAATTTTCACCAAGCGCTCTAAAAGCCCTTCCAGCCGGTCTAAGGGCAACATATTTGCGCCATCTGACTTCGCTTCGGACGGTTTAGGATGCGTTTCGATGAATAATCCGTCGGCCCCAACGGCAATACCTGCGCGTGCAATTGTTTCAATTAAGGCCGGTCGGCCGCCCGTTACCCCGGAACTTTGATTAGGTTGTTGGAGCGAGTGGGTGCAATCCAGCACAACTGTCGCGCCGTAAGATTGCATGGCCGGCAAGCCCCGGTAATCTACAATCAAATCCTGATACCCGAAGGTTGTTCCGCGTTCTGTTAATATTACTTTATCGTTACCTTCTTCTTCTACCTTTTCTTTTGCAAAACGCATGGCCTCCGGACTCACGAATTGCCCTTTTTTAATATTTACAACTTTTCCCGTTGCCGCTGCCGCCACCAGCAAACTGGTTTGTCGGCACAAAAAAGCGGGGATTTGAAGTATATCAACATACGCCGCAGCAAGCGCAGCTTCCGCATCCGTGTGTATATCCGTGGTAACAGGCAAATCGAAATGGTTGCCTATGGATTTCAAGATATTCAGGGCTTTTTCGTCGCCGATGCCTGTGAAGGAATCTTTTTTGCTTCGGTTGGCTTTGCGATAAGAGCCTTTAAAAATATATGGGATTTCGTATGTGCGACACAGTTCGCTGACTGCGCCTGCAATATCGAAAGCCATTTGTTCGCCCTCAATGGCGCAGGGGCCTGCAATCAGAAAAAAGTTGCCCGATTCTGTATTTTTTAACCGGGGAATTTGGGTTTGCCAATGCATGTATGAGTAGTGTTTTTAACGAATAAAACTTTCAATCATTTCGCCCGGCTCGCGGAAGGGGATGCGAATGCTCCAGGAAATCCACTTAAAATAGTTGCCGCCGCCGAACAACGCTGATGGGTTTGAGCCGCCGCCTTCCCGACGATATGCGTCGCGGAGGACAGTTGAATTTACAAGCGGAAAATAAATTTCCAGTCCGCCCTTCCAAAACTCCAGCATAAATCCGCCACTCCACAGCAATTGTTCTTTAAATGCTCTGTCTTTGCCGATTTTCGTTGCATCATCAAAGTAGCCAATATCGAACCAGGGTTTCAAGGGAATTCCAAGGGGTAAACGCCGGGGCAGGTCAGCTTTCAGGTTTAATGCCAGCACAAAGTTATTCGAATTTCCGATGTTACCTGCTTCTGCGCTGCCAAAAGCCGATTTGAAACCTCCGTCGGTTTGGGTTATTTGTTTAGCCGCAAAACCTGACTGCGCCGAACGCCCGAACATCAACTGATCGAAACGGTAATCATTGAATCCTTGCGGGTTGAGGCTGAGCGCTACCGGTTCTATGGCGCTGTTGCGATTTGTATTTTGTAAAAACGCGCCGACGAACAAACGTGCTGCCACCTTTTTCTTTTGGGCGTAATAAAACTGCTGCCGCCACTCAAAGGTACTTTTTACATAACTGCCTTTTTTCCCAAACAAATTGGTGTAATCAGGCTGGGTTTCCAAGGCTACCGCCATCTGATACGGATTGGGCATTTTCTTTTGCACCGCCTCGTAGCGCAGTTCAAAGATTTTGCTTTTGTTGGTCTTTAGGTTGGAAAACCGCGCATAACTATATAAGGTGTCGAAACCGCCGGGAATGGGAATTAAGTCATACTTGCTGTAGTCCCGCAGGAAATTGGCAGACTCCTTATTTATAAACAATGCCCGCAAAATCAACTGATGGCGAAAAGACAAGGACTTGTCGCGCAGCACTATGCGGATTTGCGGAACGATGCGGTTGTACTTCAGGTAATACGCAAAGGGGCGTGTATAACGCGTGCCGTCTTCCGATGCATTGTAATCGTAGTCGAACTGTTTGGCGCTGAGGCCGAATACCATTTTTGGTACGATGCCACCGGGAAAAGTGTTCAGGCGCAGATCGCCCAAGCCGACAAAACGTTTGGAGCCTAAGCCATAGCCCGGCGCCAAATAATATTGAAAGCGGGCGCCTGGCGCAGGTGGGCTATAAAAGACCGCGCCGAGCATGGTTTTGTCGTAGTCGTTCCATCCGAACCAAGGCAACACGCCAAGGGTGGTACTTTTTGCAATGCGGAAAGGCGCCAGTATTTTCACGCGCAAGGGTTCGATACCCGGAAACAGTCCGTTTACACGCTGCGTATTGTTTTGCCGGTTCAGGTCGAGCGTAGTTCGATCATAGTCCAGAACAAACGCGTCGGCGTCTTTGGTTGGGAAGTCGAGGGTTTGCTTTTTAGTTGCTTGGGCGGGGTACCATACGGTTTGTTGCGCTTGGCCGTTTTTGAGGGCTGTTACCGGAAAGGGTGCGTCAAAATCGCCCTTGTTTTGTACGGTTAATTGAAAACCCGTATCTGTTTTGCGCACTTTTGTAAGCGCATAGTCGGTGTAAGACTGGGTTTGAATGGTTTTAAACCACCAATCGGCCTTCAAACCGACGCCGGCCCAGGCTTCGCGCAGGTCTTCAGGGTACGGGTGTTTGAATTTCCATTTTTGGTAATAGGCCCGCATTCCGGCGTCAAATTTTTCCGTGCCAATTGCTTTTTCAAGCCAGGCCATGGTCAAGGCTGTTTTCATGTAAACTTGCTCCCCGTAAGCAAAGCCTGTAAAATTATTTGAATGTGAATCCGGCGGAATGTCCTGTTTTTCATGCGCCAACAACAAATATCCGCTTTCAATGATGGAGCCGTAAAGTTTAGGGTCGTATATCCATTTGGGAAGTTCATAATCATCTGATAAACCGCCGCCGCCATAGTATTTTTTCATGTAGCGCTGTTCGTAATAGGTGTTGATTCCCTCGTCCATAAACGGGTGGTCGCGCTCATTTGAAGCCAAAATACCGTAAAACCAATTGTGGCCGATTTCGTGCGTAATCACATCGTCCAAGCCCTTGCTGCTGCTTTCATCGCCGATAACTGTAATCATGGGATATTCCATGCCGCCGCCCGCGCTCAGGGCCGAGTGTACCGCCGTGGCGTGTGGCCAGGGGTATTCTCCGACGGTATTTGAGTAAAATTCAATGGAACGGCGCACATAAAACGCGCCTTTTTTCCAAATATCGGCGCTTGAATTGGTAAACATGGCCCAACAATCGACCATGCGACCGGAAGCGAGGTGGGCCGTATCGCGCAGTACCATAAAACGTTTGTCGGCAAACCAGGCGAAATCGTGCACTTTTTCGGCTTTATACCGAATGGTTTTGAGCGTTTTGCTGGAAGTCGGGAAGTCATCGTGCTTGGAATCGACGCCTTTTGCGAGTTTTTCAAGGGATTCCGTTACTTTTTGGTTTAAAAATTCGATTTCTGAGGCGGTTTGGCAAACGCCGGTTGCGCCCACCACATAATTGGAAGGCAGCGTAATGGTGACGTCAAAATTGCCGAATTCGGAGTAGAACTCGCCAATATCTAAGTAAGGAATGGCGTGCCAGCCCAAGCGATCGTACACAGCCGGTTTGGGGAACCATTGGGTCATCTGGTAAGAAGTGCCCACGTGGCCAAGTCGGGAAAAGGAATCGGGAATTTTGAGGGCGAACGGGGTGCGGATCGTTACGCGCGCGCCCGGGAGCAGCGGTTTGGACAAATTAAGTTGGGCGATGTCCGGATTTTCAGGATCAAAACACCAGGTTACTTTTTGTCCGTCAACGGTAAAATCGAGGTTTTTATAACTGCCCAGCATGGAATCGGGGGCAAAATAAAAGCGGGTATCGCCTTCGCGCAGTTTTTGGCTGCAAAAGGCGGTTTTACTATTTTTAAACGCATTGCCCCAAAGGTGCATCCAGATTTCGGGCAAGGCATTGGGGGCATGGTTGGTGTATTCGATTTCAATGTCGCCGCTTAAGATGTGCTTTTGATCGTCGAGGGCGACCACGATTTTGTAATTGACTTCCTGCTGGAAATACGGCGTTTGGGCTTGCAAACAAGCAACATGGCTCAAAAAAGCAACAAAACCGATAAATATCGGCCATTTTGGGGACAAGCGGGATTGAAATATCATGTCGACAAAGTGTTTGAAACGGTATTTGACTGCAAATAAACGCTATTCGCGGGCTTTTTCCTTCAAAAAGACAATGGCTTCAATGTTGATGATCTTTGGGTTACCCTTTTCTGAAATAAAATAAAGGGATTTTATAACAATTTTAATATCTGTTTTACGGCCTGCTACTTCAATCGTTTCTGCGCCGGCAGGCAGGCTATATCTACCATAATGACTGAACACGGTCCATTTTTTCATTGAAGCGCTGAGGTCGTATTCATCAAGCAGTGTTCGACCGGATTTTCTGATATCCCAAAGGCTCAGACCATTTTTTGAAGCACTTATTTCAAAATAACGACCTGAATTGGGTGCATTATAGTTTTGATCGATGATAATTTGATGGAAACTTTGATACCCGTCTATTTTGCCGATTAACTGCACATTGTAGCTCGATACTTCAATGGGCATAGAAGTTGAATCTTCGGGCCTTTCCATTTGTGCCCCGATCCAAATTGCGATGCGTTCGACGTTGTTATTTGCGCCATTTGAAGTGGGAAAACTATCCGCCGGCATTGGCAACCAATCTTTGATTTCTCCAAAATTGCCCTGTCGTTCAAAAAAATACAAGGCAGAAATAATTTGGTCGCGCTCCGGATCAGTAATCACCTTGCTTGATTTTTTAATTTTCCCGTCTGCAAAACGGTCATTTTGTTCCAGCAGCTGCTTTAAAATATCTTTTTGGCTTCTAAGCGATACTTCAAACGCGCTAAACGGCCCCAAAACGGCTGTTAAACCAAAAAGCGCTAAGGAAATAGGCACAAATTTGATGTTATCTGTTTTTGAAATGGCAAAATACAGGCCGCAAATCAGCAACCAGCCTCCGATATGCGCTACCAAAAACCGGTCTACCGTAAAGCCGTAATCACCAATCCGGCGGCCAACCGCTACAAAAAGCATGACGATCATGGGCAACATAATCCACCAAAACCATTTCAGGTAAGCGCGTGGCAGCCAGGAATCATCGAACTGCGGCAGGCGATAGTTCAACAGATAGGTAAAAATGCCCGCAACGGAAAACCCAATCACCAAAGCCGATACCCAGCCGTGCGGCAGTTGCCAATTGATTAAAATTTTGGCGCAATAAGCGTATAAAATCAGGAAATAAAGGCCGACAATCGGAATCAGGATGTACTTGCACAGGGTTTTGAACACAATATTGTATTCCAGGTCGGCGGCATCAAAACTGTATTTTTCGGGAAACTGCGACAAAAAGTAAGTCGTGTTGAAAATACCGGCCAGCAACACGAATAAGTGCATGTAAATTTTGCCGTTTAAGTCGAGGTTAAACAATTGATTTACAGCCAATAAAGCAAGTGAAAGCCCGGCAAACAGGATCAGGGTATAAGCCGTACCAATAATAAGGTTTGCAAACAGTTGTTTGTTGTATTCCCAAAAATCGGTGATCGGGCGGTTATTCAGATAAGGTGCTACGGCCGTAAACAAATGCGCTACTAACAACAATATAACGTAACGCACAAGGTGTACCGATCCAATAACCGGAACGCTGAAATCCGGCATTAAAAAACCGTACAACACCAATAGGCCAAGCCCGGCAAGCTGAAGCCCCCAGCCTTTCGCGTTGCGCGCCCAACCGCGCGATTCGGAAAACGCGGTTAAACCCGTAAAAAGCGGCAGGCCAATCTGTGCCATCAACCATATTTTGGGAACATTGCTCTGTTCAGAACCGTTATATGCAATGATGAACATCAGTACAATCACACCAACGAAAGCGCTGCCCATCGTAAAAGGAAAGCGAATCATCGCTTTAATCAGTGCGCTTGTCAAATAATTCAAGGATGGTAATTTCATAAGTCGGTCATTTATTCTGGCGGGGAAAGATACCGTAATTTTATAGAACCGACATATTGTCGTTATTTTTACCCTTTCAAAATCAGTTCGGTATGCGTATTCTTACATTTTTATGCCTCTTTTTTTTAGCCTTCACAAAGGCGAACGCTCAGACAAACGACAACCTGTCCTTTCCTGCTTCCTGGGAAGGCGATTGGGAAGGGAAATTGGACATATTTAACGGTAAAGGTTTAGTTCAGTCGGTTCAAATGATGGTGGTGATCCACAAAATAGACAGTTCCAGCACAGGAAGGTATACGTTTGGGCTGATGTATGGTTCAAAAGACAAAGACTGGCGGCCTTATGAATTAGTTCCCGTGGATCCGGCAAAAGGTATTTGGAAAGTGGATGAAAAGAACAGCATTGTGATGGAAAGTTATTTGTACGGCCCAAAACTGCTATGCTGGTTTGTGGTTGAAAAAAGCAGAATTTTATGCACCTATGAAAAAACAGACGAACAAACCCTGGTGTTTGAAGTGTATTCGGGGCCGGAAAAGGAAATTAGCGTGAGCGGCAACACCAAACAAGGTGAAGAAGATATTTCAGAAGTAAAAACCTATCCTTTTTCTGTATTTCAGCGGGCCGTATTGAAAAAGCGATAGGAAACAGACATACTTTTGCAGCCCCGATTGAAACTGATAATAACAACAGAATCAACAATATGAGACAACGTGTAATTTCCGCCGTCATTTTTGTAGTGGCTATGCTGGGCGGCGTATTTGGTGGCGCAACTGCTTTTTATATATTATTTGCGCTCATTACGGCGGGCTGTTTATGGGAATTTAATGGTTTGTTGTTTAGCCAGGAAAACAACCATTTGATGTTCCGCAAAGTTGTGGGCACCATTCTTGGTTTGTTGCCGTTTTTGGTGTTCGGCAGTAAGATATTCAACCTGTTTTTGCCATTGCCAAGCGGGGTAGAATTTAAACCTTACTTGTTTGTGGCCGAACTTTCTGACAACATCAGCCCGATTCTGATGTCTGTAATATTGCTGTTGTTGCTTGTTTTTGTGTTGTTTATTGTGGAATTATTTCTTCAATCTGATAAGCCGTTTACCAATATCGGTCATTATATCGTAGGCGTGATTTATTTGGGCGTGCCGTTTTCCTTGTTGATTTCCATTTCCTATTGGCACGACAATTACGCGCCGTTTAGGGTTTTTGGTTTGTTGTTTTTAAACTGGACGAATGATACGATGGCATACGCTATTGGTTCGCAAATAGGCAAAACGCCGTTTTTTAGCCGTATTTCACCCAATAAAACCTGGGAAGGAACCATCGGCGGTATGGTTTGCACTTTTATCGTAGCCTATATATTTTCGTTTATCCTCACTGATTTTGCCCTTAAGGAATGGCTGGTACAGGCTGCGATGGTGGCTATTTTTGGCACGATTGGCGATTTGGTAGAATCGATGTTCAAACGCAGTATTCATGTAAAGGATTCCGGTTCTATTTTGCCGGGGCATGGCGGCTTTTTGGATCGTTTCGATTCGTTTATTTTTGCGCTGCCGTTTGTATGGCTTGGGTTGATGCTGTTGGAGGGATAAGGGATTAAGATTTATTTGCGACAATAAGCCTCTCCTATGTTATTTAATTTAAACTAAATCATTATATAACTATTAAGTTTTAAAAGCGCCGGAAAAGGGCGAAAAACAGCGATTAAGTTTGCCGGAAATTTCGACGCTGTGAAATTAGCCTTCCTTCCATTTTTGTTCGTTTGCTTTTCATGTCGTGTTTTTGCAGGCGATTTAACCGGGTACATTTTTGATAAATACTCGAATGAACAATTGGTAGGTGTAACCATTGTACTCGACAATGGACAAAAAGCCGCCAGTTCCGCATTAGACGGCTCATTTTCCTTTAAGAACTTAGTAGCAGGCTCCCATAAATTAAATATTTCATACATCGGTTATCGCTCCATCGATACCACTGTAGTGATTGGCGCTGAAAATGCACGCCTGAAATTTTATTTAGAACAAAGCACTTCCACGCTTTCGATGCTTACCGTTTCGGCTAAAGCAAATGGCGAATCCGAATTATTTGCCAAAAAAAAGGAGCAGACTATTGAAAACATTGCAAATATTATCTCTGCGAACGCCATTTCTATATCGCCGGATGTGACGGTTGCCAACGTTATTCAGCGCGTTTCGGGTATTTCGGTGCAGCGCAGCAGTTACGGAGAAGGGCAATATGCCATCATTCGGGGGATGGACAAAAAATACAATACCACGATTATCAATGGCATTAAGATTCCCAGTCCGGATAATAAAGATCGTTTTGTTCCTTTAGACATGTTTCCGGCCGAACTGCTGGAACGAATCGAAGTATTGAAATCGCTTACGCCAAGTATGGAGGCCGATGCAACCGGCGGCGCAGTCAATTTGGCCATGAAAAATGCGCCCGAAAAATTCAAATTAGAAGCCAATTTCGGCGCGGGCTTCAGCCAATTGGTATTAAACCGGGATTTTCAAAGTTATAAAACCGACAATATTAGCCTGAAATCGCCCGCCGAACTACGCGGGCCAGGCGAATATGCCCTTATTTCTGATTTTCCATATCAAAATACGGTGACAAGACCGCTGAAAAACCCGGTGAATACAAATTATAGCCTGACCGTAGGAAACCGTTTTTTCAAAAACAAATTAGGCGTAATATTTTCCGGCACCAATCAGTCATCCTATAAAGGCTCAAATGCGACGGTTTTTGTACAAACAGGCACGATTGCTCCGGCCGCAACGATTAATACGCCGCTTAACCAGACTTTTTCGGATTCGGAAAACCGCCAATATTCCTCCAAGATCAACCGCTTGGGATTGATGTCGAAATTGGATTATAATTTCAATTACGACAACAGCATCAGTTTGTTTGCCACCTATTTACAGTTAAATGAGCGGCGTGTGCGCCAAACCATCGACTCGCTTTTGGGTGGTTATTCCATCCATGATTATGTAGGCGCATTTGCCGTTTCGAACAAAACCCAGGTTCGATCAGACTTGCAAAGCATTTATAACATCACCTTGCAGGGTAAAAACAAGTTGGCCGCGCCTTTGAGTTTGGACTGGTCGCTGGTTGCGTCCCGCGCCAAAAAGGAATTGCCCGATATTGCGCAGTTTGCGGTTGCATACGGCATAAATCCGGACGTTGCCGCAGGAACAGCCACCAATGGGCCAACCAATGTACAGTCCCAAACACGGGAATGGCAACACAATACCGATAAAGACCTGGCGGCTTATCTGAACCTGCGTTATGTACTGCCTAAAATTGGGGTAAGCGCTCCAATTCTTGGTATAGGCGGCATGGTTCGGCACAAAAACCGGGATAACTACGATAATAAGTACACCCTCTCCCCTATTACGGATCCTGGGTCGAACGACGAATTATATAAATCTATTCCCGAATCAAAGTTTACGTTTATTCCGGCGGGCGGCGCCTTGGGAAATGCCGCCGGAAATCCGGGCATTTACACCTTTAAAGAAGATATTGCTGCCGGCTACGGTCAGGTAAAATACCGTTTTACAAAAAGATGGGATTTATTAGGCGGTTTGCGTGTGGAACGGACTAAGCAAAGTTACGTTTCTTCTTTACCTGTCACGGTTGCGGGCAAATACGGATCATTTGGGTACACGGATTTTTTGCCGAGCGTTCAACTAAAAGACTCGCTAAACCCGCGCCGGGCCTTGCGTTTTTCGTATTTCAGGTCCATATATCGTCCGGCTTATGCGGATTTGATTCCTTTTTATGACCGGTCGGGCAGCGAAAGTTATGCAACGGTGGGGAATCCTTATATCAAACATACCATAGCCGACAATTTTGACGCGCGCTTCGAGGTATTCGGACAAGGGCTTGACCAATTTATGGTGGGCGCTTTTTTTAAGACCTTAAAAAATCCGATTGAGTACGTGCTTAAGCAAAACGGGTTTGCGGCTGAATTGATTTTAACTCCCGACAATTTAGGCACGGCAACCAATTATGGTTTGGAAGCCGTTTACAGGAAATATTTCGGCAATTTTGGGGTCGCATTCAATTATACCTACACCCGCTCTAAGGTATCTTCGATTAAATCAATTTATTACCTGTCGGAAACCGGCGCCGCCATTAATACAACCACCATTCAAAACCGGCCGCAACAGGGGCAATCGGCGCATATTGGCAATTTTGCGCTACTTTATAAAGACACCCGGCGCAAAATTGACGCACAACTCGCCGTGGTTTACACCGGCGAACGGATCAACACGCTTTCCTTGTATTTGAACCTCGACAATTGGGAAAAAGCGACGACGATCCTTGATTTTTCGATTCAAAAGAAATTCGGCAAGCATTTCACCTTGTACGGAAAGGCGAACAATTTGCTCAATACGCCTTATAAACTCATCATAAAACAGCACAATTACAGTTACTCCGGCATGTTCAGGCTGCCATATCAGGAAAGCCCGGATTTTGTGAACGTAGAAACGGATAAGTTCTACGCTTCATACGCCGTCGGACTTCGCTTCAACATTCAATAATTTAAAATTCATTTTGATGAAACAATTAAAATTTGCACTGCTTAGTTTGTCGGTATTAATTTACCTGGCATCTTGCACTAAAACAACCGAAAACGTCATTTCTGACGCTCAAATCAAAATTGGTCAAACGATTTCCGGTACCAACCCATTGTCCGGTTCGATCAAAGGCACCATGTTGGCCAACACGACCTACACGATTTCCAGCACCATTACGGTAAATGCAGGCGACACCTTGTTGCTCCAAAAAGGCGTAAAAGTAAACGCGTTGAACGGTTCAGCGATCATCGTAAAAGGCACCTTGATTAGCTTGGGTACGCAGGAAGCGCCTGTGACCATTACAGATCCAAAAAGAACTAAAACAACCGGTTCTTCTACGGCAAGTTCTGATTCCAGCTATGTTGGCGGTTGGGGCGGTATCTACTGCGATAAAACTTGTAAGTTGTTGGTAATCAAATGGACACACCTTGATTTTGGTGGTGGCGCGCTGCAGGCAATTCCATTTACAGGCCCATCTGTCGGCGACCAATACGTGATTTACTTTGGCAACCCTGACGGCGTTTTCATCCTTGAAGATTCTTGGATTTACGGTTCACCGGATGATGCTGTTCGTTTTTACGGCGGCAAAGTAAACATCATGCGCAACACCTTGGAAAAATGCGGCGGAGACGGCGGCGACGGTTTCAATGCAAAAGGCGGTACGCAAGGTAACATGGCTTATAACCTGATTATCGGCGGCGCTACCAACGGTACCAAATCTTCCAACGACGGCGGTATTTCACCTCAGTGCATGATTGCCATGTACAACAACACATACGTGAACGACGGCTGGAGAAACACCGGCGCTTTCGGCGCGCGCAGCGGTTCGTTGGAAGTTGAAAACAACTCCCGCGCATTGGCTTACAACAACTTAGTGGTAAACTGCCGTTTTGGCCTTCGTATTGCAGGCGGCAACAACGTAACCGCTAAAGTTTATTTGGCTGATACCCTTGCGCACAGCGACGGCCCGATCAACCAAACGGCATACGGTTACAACTTTTTCTACGGCGACAATGTAGACATCACCAACCAGTTTGTACCAACCAACATTGCACAGGCTGTAGTTACGCACCCGCAGGCAACTGGCATTCCAAATATGGCCGCGTTCTTAGGTTCGACTTATACCTTCGGCAAACAGTATGACGGCACTTCATTGGTAGGCAAAAACGATCCGTTGTTTGTAAACTACCCGCTGCCAAACCTAAATTACCAGACACAGGCTTCTATTGACGGTTTTGATTTCCACCTGAAATCATCTTCGCCTGCTATTGGTAAAGGCTACCAGGGTTTTGCGCCACTTACACTCGTTCCGGTTGACCCGAACTTCGGTTCCAGCGGTATCACCGGCCCAGGTAAAGACCTCGGTTGCTACCAGGCTGACGGCTCCGGCAACAAGCACTAATTACGCTTAAAGCCGGAAAATAAAAATTGGTCATTGGGCATTACCAATGGCCAATTTTTATTTTCCAAGCACCGATCATACATTCCTGATTTATACCCGGTTGCATTTAAAAACCAAGTCCCCTATCTTTGCCCTTTAACAAACACGCTTTAATCGCTAATCCTTAATCCGACATGCTTGTAAAAACCTTTGCCGGCGCCGTACATGGCGTTGACGCACAAACGATTACCATTGAAATCCACGCCGGTGGCGCCCTTGGTAACACCGACAAACCCGGTATCTTCATCGTCGGTCTTCCCGACAGCGCCGTGCGCGAAAGTTTGCCTCGTGTGGAGGCTGCGCTTAAAAATTCTGGCCTGCGCCAACCGCGCATCAAAACCATCATCAACCTGGCTCCTGCGGATGTTCGAAAAGAAGGCTCGGCCTTTGATTTGCCTATTGCTGTGGGAATGTTGGCGGCTTACGGGATTATCCCGGAAGACAATTTAGATCAGTTTTTTATCATGGGGGAACTGTCGCTCGACGGTTCCTTGCGGCCGATCAAGGGCGCCTTGCCCATTTCCATTCAGGCGCGCAAACAACAGTTCAAGGGAATTATTTTGCCGAAAGCCAACGCGCGCGAGGCCGCGATCGTGAGCGATATTGAGGTATACGGCGTGGAAACCCTGCGTGAAGCCTTGGATATTCTGGCGGGCGCGTCCGATATCCAACCTGTACAGGTGAACACGCGCGAGGAATTCGGCGCCAACCTGAACAACTACGATGTGGATTTTTCGGACGTGCGCGGCCAGGAAAACATTAAACGCGCGCTGGAACTGGCGGCGGCAGGTGGCCACAATGTGATTTTAATTGGTCCGCCGGGGGCCGGAAAAACGATGTTGGCCCGGCGTTTACCTACCATTTTACCGCCTTTAACCTTGCATGAAGCCTTGGAAACCACCAAAATACACTCGGTGGCGGGGGCTTTGCCTTCGGAGGCATCCTTGGTGACGACCAGGCCCTTTCGCGCCCCACACCACACCATCAGTGATGTGGCCCTTGTAGGCGGCGGCTCTGATCCGATGCCGGGCGAAATCAGTATTGCGCATAATGGGGTGCTTTTTTTAGACGAATTACCGGAGTTCAAACGCACTGCCTTAGAGGTAATGCGGCAGCCGATGGAGGAACGCAAGGTCACGATCAGCCGCGCTAAGGTGAGCGTGGATTATCCTTCGAGTTTTATGCTGGTGGCTTCGATGAACCCTTGTCCCTGTGGATATTACAACCACCCGGAGAAGGAATGTGTATGCGGGCCGGGCGTGGTGAAGCGCTATGTGGCTAAAATTTCGGGGCCGTTGCTGGATCGAATTGACCTGCACGTGGAGGTTACGCCGGTGAGTTATGACGAGTTAAGCAGGACTGATCGACCGAAATCGGGCAGCGAAGACATTCGGGTGCGGGTGCTGCGCGCACGGGAGATTCAGGCGGAGCGGTTTAAAGGGGTGAAAGATGTTTATTGCAATGCGCACATGCCAAGCCGCATGGTGCGCGAGGTGTGCGCCATCGACCAGGCGGGGATTACGCTGCTGAAAACGGCGATGGAACGGCTGCAATTGTCGGCGCGGGCATACGACCGGATTTTGAAGGTGGCGCGCACGGCGGCGGATTTGGCGGGGAGTCAGGATATTCGGATTGAGGATTTGGCGGAGGCGATACATTATAGGAGCCTAGACAGAGAGGGATGGGCTGGGTAGGGTTTTGATTTGAGATTTAAGATTACATGATTTAAGATTTTAGATGGGATTTAAGATTGATCATTGACAACAATCATTACAATAATGAAAGCGATTGAACTTGAAACACGCTTAATTGAATTTGCTTCGAGGGTTATTGACATGGCGGAAAAAATGCCCAAGACCTTTGCGGCCAAGCATATAGGCTCACAAATTATTCGTTCGGCCACTTCACCCGCACTTAATTATGGAGAGGCCCAAGGAGCTGAATCCAAAGAGGATTTTGTTCACAAAATGAAAATTTGCTTAAAGGAACTTCGAGAAACTTTGATATGTCTAAAACTAATAGAGCAAAGAGGCTGGTTTGCGCAAGGCAAACTATCCGGGCTTATCAAAGAGAATAACGAATTGGTATCCATATTCGTAGCGAGTGCCAAAACAGCCACTAAAAATCCATCAATTAGCCCTCCCAAATCCCATCTAAAATCTTAAATCATGTAATCTTAAATCTTAAATAAAAAAGCCCTCCCAAATCCGAAGACCGACAGAGGGAGTGTTTTTAGTACCCGGCGGCAATAACTGACTTGTCAGCATCTAATGGCTGCTCCATCAGATTTGCCAGCGGAGCACGAATTTCTTGGGTGAACACTTCCTGAGGCGAAAATTCGTGACGATATTTGGCGTTGCTATAAGTAAACCAACCTTTCTCAATGAAATTACCCACCCTCTCTCCCTGCCACATACCGCTGCTGCTCCTCGCCGCCTGCTGCCTGATCAACCGCCCAAATGCCCATGCCCAACAAGTGAGCATCCCTTTGGGCGGCAATGCCTTTCAAATATCTCCCAATTCCGAGGAGGAGATTACCGACAAAGGCATTGAAAACTGGAATAGTAAAAACACCGTGTTTGCTATCTACTTTTCGCTCCAAGCCACGCAGGCCGTACAATTGGCGCTTCCGCTGATCAAACAAACAGGCAACAGCACCCTGTCGATTTCGGTGAATGGCACTGTGAAGGAATACAATCTGAAAGCCGGCGACCGGGAAATTGAGCTGGGTAATACCAAACTCCAGGGTTATAATGTGATAAAGTTACAGGGCATCCGAAAAAGCGGTTCAGATTTTGCCCGCATCAAGGAATTGCAGATTCGGCACAAGGATCCGATAAAGGTCAATTATGTGCCTGACAATAAGGATGATAACTTCCACTTTGGCAGAAGAGGCCCTTCGGTTCATTTGGGGTATGAATTTCCCGAAAACACCACCATCAAATGGTTCTACAATGAACTGACGGTTCCGGAAGGCGACGACCCGATCGGCTCCTATTACATGGCCAATGGTTTTGGAGAAGGCTATTTTGGGATGCAACGCAATTCGGCTACAGAAAGAAAGATATTGTTTTCCGTATGGAGTCCTTTTGAAACGGATGATCCAAAGACCATTCCGGAAGCGCAGAGAATTCGCCTGCTGAAAAAAGGCAAGGATGCTCACATCGGAGAATTTGGCGCGGAAGGCTCCGGCGGACAGAGCTATTTGGTTTATCCGTGGAAACCGGGCACGGTGTATAAATTCCTCAATTCAGTGGAGCCGGATGGAAAGGGCAATACCATTTACACCGCTTATTTCATGGAAGCGAACACCGGCCAATGGCTCCTGATCGCTTCTTTTTTACGCCCCCAAACCAATACCTGGTACCAAAATGCGCATTCTTTTCTGGAAATTTTTGAGCCTGCCAACGGGTATGTAACCAGAAAATTATGCTTGAATAACCAATGGGCCTGCGATACCAAGGGGCGCTGGATCGCGCTGTCCAAGGCGAAACTGACCGGAGACAACAATGCGGAAAGAAGGTTTCGGGTCGATTTTGACGGCGGCGTGGAAGGAGACCACTTTTTTCTGAAAAACGGCGGTTTTTTTAACGCGGATACCAAGCTCAACACGAAGTTTACACGCATTTCAAAAGGCGGAATGCCAAAGATCGATTTTAGTAAATTGCCATAGTATCCATATTTGTAGCGCGTGCCAAAACATCTACCACAAATCCAACAATAAGCCCTTCCAAATCCCATCTTAAATCTCCTTCTATTATTGGCGTCCCCGCCATAGTCGTCAGGTGCTAAGGCGAGGACGCCAACAACGGAATAAAATCAACACAGCGGAAAGCCTATAATTATAACACTTAGCGCTCAAAAGAAAAAAGCAAGTGGGCGGAATTGTACAATTTTGTACATTTACAGCTAACTTGCTTTTGTTTTTATGAAAAAGCACGGGATAAAGGGAAGGCCACGTGAGGCGAAAAAATTTAAACTTAAAACAAAGGTTAGTGCTAAACTTAAAAATTAGTGAGTAAAAACCCATTACTATTCATACACAAACCTTTAGGCACAACCTTAAGACAGAAAGATACATGAAAGAAGAAATTGCAAAATATTATAATGACTTAGCAAAAGAATATGATATTGATAGATTTAGTAATTCTTATGGGCAATATATTCATAAACAAGAGGACGAAATATTAATAAAGTATCTGAATGAAAATGAAACGGCGTTTAATCTAGACATAGCATGTGGTACGGGTAGATTTCTAAAATACGCGGATTACGGAATTGACATTAGTAAGAAAATGGTCGAAGTCTCAAAAAATAAATATCCACTAAAGAAAATCTCAATTGAAGATGCTGAACATCTATCATTTCAAGATTCATTTTTTGATAATGTTATCTCTTTTCATTTATTCATGCATTTAGAAGTTAGTAGTATGAGTAAAATGCTTTGCGAAGTGAACAGGGTATTAAAAAAAGGAGGCTATTTTATTTTTGATATTCCTTCTGAAAAAAGGAGAAAACTTACAGGTTATAATAGTTCTAACTGGCATGGAGCGAACCAAATGAGCGTTAGCTTATTAAAAAATCTAACAAGTTCAGAATGGGAATTAATTTCTTACTACGGCATAGCATTTTTCCCGATTCATCTTATTCCTAAAAGTTTTAGGAAAATAATTGTAAGATTGGATAGTTTAATGAGTAAATCATTTTTAAAAGAATATAGTTCTTATCTTATTTTTATTCTAAGAAAGAAATGATAAAAAGGATTATTCCATATTATATTAAGGTAAGGCTTCACTCAACAAAGAGAATAGTGCTCAGTGTAATTAACGGACAATACTTCTTCTTTGCCAAAAAAAAGCACCATTTAGATAGATTAACGAATACTTTAAAATTGCAACAGGAATTAAAACCCAATGAAGCAAAAATGAAGAACTTGTTAATAGCTATAAAATGCATAGAATCTATTCAAATTAACCCAAATGAAATTTTCTCTTTTTGGCATACGATAGGTAATCCATCAAAAAGTAAAGGGTTTGTTAAAAGCCGTTCTTTAGTTAATGGCAACTTGAAAAATTCTTTAGGAGGTGGGCTTTGCCAATTATCTGGTCTTATATACTACATAAGTTTATATGCCAATCTTGAAATCCTCGAAAGACATAGTCATTCTGTTGATATTTATACTGATGAAACTCGTTTTACGCCCTTGGGTTCTGATGCTACAGTTGCTTATGGTTATAAAGATTTAAAGATTAGAAATAATTTGAATGGCCCAATAAGATTCAGTTTTTTGATTGTAGAAAAATATTTGATAATTAACTTGATGCATTCAAGTTTAATCAAAAAGAATAAAGTTGAATTTAGAGAAAATGAGATAGATAAAGAGACAGTAGAAGTTGATACTTTAATTAATAATGAACTAGTAAACAAATCAAAATATAAAAGGCTTGTGCCTAACAATGCGTATAGTGCATAATGAGGATGTTTAGTGCATTAAAAACATCACGCAAAACGCGAAAATATCGAGCACCGAACACCGTAATTTCACAAAAAAGCCCCTGCCAATCCGAAGACCGACAGGGGCATTAATTGCTATCAATAAATACTTTTATTTACTCCACCACCACTTTTTTCACAAACACCTGTCCTTCCGCGCGCGCCTGCAAGGCATAAATCCCTTTTGGCAAACCGCTCAGATCAAGTTCTGTTTTGGAAGCAGCAGCGCCCAGTTCAAGGTTACGAACCGTTTTGCCCGACAAGTCCATTACACGCACGGCTTCGAGGCTATTGCCCTCCGGCAGACTGATCTGCAACCAACCGGAAGTCGGGTTGGGCGATACGCTGAGCAGGCTGTTGTCGGCCAGATCGTTTACGCCGGTGGCGTTGCCGAAAAAGATGGAAGCAAATACGCTCGATTGAATGTCTTTTTCGCAAGGCGCATATAGGAACAGTTCCAGGTCTGGATAAGACAGCGGGCTGTTGGCGGATAGTTGTTTGACTTCCACGACCAAACCTTGTATACAACCGTTGGCTGGAACTGGGAAAACTTGTCCATCGTCGTTGCCATTGAGTGGCACACCGGCTGCAGATACCACAGCACCGTTCAGGTTGGATGCTGAGTTGAGTTGCAGGTTGTAGATACGTGGTTCATTGGAGTCGTTGCAAAGATCTATTTTGAAAGTGGCAGAAGAACCTACCGGATTGCCCTGCAAAGTGATATGGTCGTTCGTGGTGCCATTGTGTTTCAGTTTGGGCTGGTCGCGTTGATAACCGCCTTGGTAAGGGCAGGAGGTTTTTGTACCAGGATCCAGGCGGAATACAGGTGTGCCATACATTGGGTCGCGCACTACTTTCATGTTGAATAGGTCGCCAGTGTCATCATCTTTCAGGTTGTAACTCACCTTTTGTGTGTTATCCACACTCTGAGTTTGAGTCTTGCCGTAGCGGTATGAGCCTTTGTATTCGTAACCACCAGATATACCTGAGCCGGCAATTTCCACCACAGAAGAAATTCCAGTATTAAATTCAATGTAGTGTTCGACTTCTATGGAATTAGTTTCCAGTATCGAGACCGTCGATTCGCGACTGAGGGTAGGGCCGGCGCTGTAGGAAAGCGATTCGATGAGTGCATTATTGGGGTTATTTTTGTTGGCATTGTTTTGGGCCAACACTTTTTCCCATACATCTGCCTGGTTTTGGGCTAGGTTGCGTTCGCGCGCACTATTCGCTGGATTGGCGGCCTTTTGTTTCTGGGTAATTATATCACTCTGAATTTGCTCCTCTGTCCATGTAAACCTACGTGGTTCGCCGGTTGGGGCGTAAATCAGACCGGAATCCGATTTCGCAATACATGTATTGGGATCTATACTAACACGGGGGTAAAGACCGTAATTCAAATCCGTACCGTAACCAACGAACACATCGCCACTGCCCTGGAGCCCCGTCATTGCATTCGTGGAAAGCCCCTGACTCGTTGTCACACAAGTTTGTTTACTATCGGTTTTGACCGACAAATCCCCTGCCGTAAGCCCGGCACTGAAGGTTACGGAGAATTCGAAATCTGTTGTAACGATAAAGCCAATTGAACCGGCTACCCCCAGTTTTACGTCTAAGTTGGCGGAATTGGAGCCGTCTTCGGCATAAGTATTCACAAATTCCCGGCAGGTGGTTTTGGTTTCTTGGAAATCGCTGAAACTACCGTCGCCAGGTGGGGCATGCAATACCATAAAAGGAATTTGTGGCTGAACCGTGGTGCCCAGCACAGGAACCTGTTGATCCAGATACAACTGGCCGACCGACACGATAGGCAATACAATGCACCTGTAAACAGTAGGGAAAGAATTATTTTTGTCCAATTGTATCATGTGCCAGGCTTTTGTCGTCCCGCCAACGATCCGACCTTTGACACGCTTTGCAGTATAACTCACGCCATTAATAGTTTCCGTACCAAGATCATCAACATAACAATCGACATTATATTCCCAATTTAATTCACTGGGTGGCACGCCCTCGCCATTAACCCGATAATTAATGTTATATGTTGGGCTTAAACCGTCATTGGGTATCAATAACTTGTAGCTAAAAAAATCCCAGCAATTAACCTTGAAGTATTTTGACACAGGCGTTTTAATAAAGGCACTATCGACTAATTTTGCGGCACCTCCTCCGGCCATAAAATAATATGAATAAGGTATAATGCCAGAATAACCCACAGGATCTGCACATGCCCCGCTGATCTTGTCATCAGGAATAACAATAATTTTTTTATTATTTTCAATGGGGATTTCCCACTGACCTGTTTGCGCGACACCCACGCCCAAATTAAAAAAGAAACAGCAAAGCAGCACCGCCAGTGCGCCTGCATTTTTGTTGAAATTGAAAAAGTTTTTCATTG
>JBAXTB010000439.1:0-4527 GCA_037130425.1 Bacteroidota bacterium | reverse complement strand
CACAGTTTTTTACATTTGCCGGGTAAAACTCCGTGTCCGTGAATATTTTAGCACGCATGTTGCGCCGTTGGTACCGCAACATTCCTAAAGATGAGGCCGGGAAATTGCGCTGGGGCGTGTATTTCCGTCGGCTGTTTATCAAATTGACCCTGTGGTTTTTGGGAATCACCATCGGGCTAACCCTTTTATACGCTTTTTTACCCGTGCCGATCACGCCGCTCATGGTGGAACGCTGTTGGCAACAAAGCTGGGACGATACGCGACAAGTGCGGCTGGAACACAATTGGGTGCCGTTTGAACAGATTTCCCCGCATTTACAATTGGCGGTGGTTTGCTCCGAAGATCAGGACTTTCTGGAACACGAAGGTTTTGATTTTGAAGCCATTGAAAAAGCCTACAAATACAACCTGAACCACAAGCGCAAACGCGGGGCCAGCACCATCAGTCAGCAAACGGCAAAAAACGTATTTTTGTGGCCAAGTCGCTCCTGGTTGCGCAAGGGTTTTGAGGTGTATTTTACCTTTCTGATCGAAACCGTTTGGAGCAAAAAACGCATCATGACGGCCTATTTGAACAGCATTGAATTTGGCGACGGCATTTATGGAGCAGAGGCGGCAGCGCGGCATTTTTTTAATAAAAGTGCCAAAGATTTGAACCGGCAGGAAGCCGCACTTTTGGCCTCTGTGTTGCCCAATCCGATCATTTTCAAGGTGGATGCGCCTTCCGCCAAGGTAAAAGAACGTCAACAATGGGTACTCGGACAAATGCGGATGTGGGGCGGCAAAATCGACTATGACGACCCGAATACTCCGAAGAAAGTAGAAAAATAACCGTTCAAATGCGGTTTCACGCAGACAGCGTAAACAATGGCAAAGCATAAAAAAAATATACCGGCCCCTGCGCCGAAACCTGTTGAACCGACCGAAGTAATTACGGAAACGACGGCGACCGGTTTTTCACTGTTTAACAAGCCTTGGCTGGCACCGCTCATCCTGGCCGGCTTGGCTTTTTTGGTGTACGGTTCCTCCGTGCAAAACGGCTTTGTATTTTTTGACGACGACAAGGCGATTTTGTACAACAACGCTTTGAGGAATCCAAGTTTGGGCAAGTTTTTTACGGGCCAAAACCTCGGTATGTACGCGCCGATTACTTGGTTAGCGTATTGGCTTGGCAGCGCGTTTTCGGGGCAGGAAGCCTGGGGTTATCACCTGATTAGTTTGTTGTTGCACGCTTTGAATACCGTATTGGTTTTCAGGGCATTATCCAACCTGACAGGTCGCAACTGGCCAGCATTTGCGGCGGCGGTTTTGTTTGCCGTACACCCGATTCAGGCGGAGGCCGTATGCTGGGCGGCGGCCTTGAGTACGGTTTTATTTGCGTTTTTCTACCTGTTGAGTTTCAATTTGTACATCCGCTGGGTAAAATCGGAGCGCCCTACCCTGGCCTTGTACGGCTTGTCGCTGGGCGCGTTTTTGCTGGCCGATTTGAGCAAGTCGGCGGCCGTGACGCTGCCTTTGTTGTTGCTTGCTACGGATTTTTATTTGTTTAATAAATTAGAAAGAAAACATTGGCTGAGTAAAATTCCATATCTTATTGGGAGTTTAATTTTCGGCCTTTACACCTTTTCCACCCGTGCGCAGGAAGGCCATGATATTGAAACGGCTTCTGCGGTGTTCAACGCCGTGGATCGTTTTTTTATGGTTTGCCAAACGCTGTTGTTTTATCCGTTTAAGTTGTTGATTCCCAGCGGGTTTTCGGTAGCCTACCCTTTTGTAAAAATTGACGGCACCTGGAATTGGACTTATTTGGCGGCGCCGGTGTTATTGGCGGGACTGGCATTTTTAGTTTGGAAAAAAGGCCGCAAGCAACCCGATTTGTTGCTGGGTTTGGCCTTGTATTTTCTGCCGTTAACGGTGATGTTGCCGTTCCGAACGGTGGGTAGTTTTGAATTGCGCTCCGATCGCTACGCCTACATTTCCTGCGTGGGCATCTTTTTCCTACTGGCTTTGCTACTTGAAAAACTAAAACCGGAATTGCAACGCATCATCCTCGGTTTATTGGCCGTGGTGCTGGGTTTCCTGACCTTGAACCAAACCCGCGTGTGGTCGGAAGGGGTTTCCTTGTTTAAAAACTGCGTGAACAAAACGCCTGAATCCTCGCTTTGTCAATGCAACCTGGCTTATAATGAACTGATTAGCCTTGATTTTGCAGGCGCCGAGGAACATTACACCCAGGCGCTGAAATACGATCCGAACACCATTGAATCCTACAACGGACGCGGTCAGGCCTACATGCAATTGCGCAAAATACCGGAAGCGCTTAGCGATTTTAACAACGCGATCAGCAATGGAATCTCCACGCCCAAATTATTCCTGAACCGGGGAAAATGCTATGTGGCGCTCAACCGCTTCCAAGAGGCCATTCCCGATTTGGTAAAAAGCATCGAATTAGAGCCAAAATCGCCAGAAGCCTACTTCTTTTTAGCAGCGGCTAAAGAAAAAACGGGCGATGCCAATGGCGCCATTGACGCCTACGGACAAGCGGCGACCTTGAAACCTGACTACGTGGAGGCACTTGTCAACCGCGGGCTGTTGCTAATGACCAACGCCCGTTTTGATGAAGCCATCGAATCATACACCAAGGCGATTCAGGCAAACCCAAACGTGGAAATGATCTGGAACAACCGCGCCTACGCTTTTTACAAAAAAGGCGATCCCGGCAGCGGCCTGGCGGATGCGGATAAAGCGATCATGGTGAATAAAAAATACGCGCGGGCGTATCAAACCCGCGCCATCATTTACCAGGCTTTGGGTCGTCCGGAAAAAGCGCAAGAGGATTTTCAGACGGCGGCGCAGCTCGGGTTTAAATAATGATCCTTAACCTCAATCACAAAGCGTAGTGAAGAGGTGTCATCTTTGAGGCACGAAAAGGTGACATCTCTGAACAAACGTTACGTGAGACCTTTCGTTCCGAGATGTCACCTCCTCCTTTGGTCGGAGATGACACCTCTGAACTGGCCTTTTTGTTGACGAGGTAGCTCTAAAATGCTTCATAATGCAATCAGGAATTCGGCATTTATACGATATTTCCCGCAAGGACAGTCGCCTCATCATCGGCCTTATGTCGGGCACCTCGCTTGACGGCCTTGATGTAGCCTTGTGCGCGGTCACAGGCGCGGGCGCGCGTACACAGGTGGAACTCCGGCATTTCCAAACGGTGGATTATGACGAGGACTTTAAAGCCGAAATCAGGCGGGTATTTGCCAAGCAAGAAATTGATTTTCAGCACCTTACCTTGCTAAATCCCTACATCGCCGAGCGCCACGCTGCGATGATTTTGGACTGTTTGAAACAATGGGGCGTGCGGCCGAAAGAGGTCGATTTGATTGCCAGCCACGGCCAAACGGTGTTTCATGCGCCCCGCATACAACATGGATTAAACAACTATCCAAATGCCACGCTGCAAATCGGCGACGGCGACCATATTGCCCGACGTACCGGCATTATCACCATCAGCGATTTCAGGCAAAAGCACCTCGCGGCCGGTGGCGAAGGAGCGCCTTTGGCCTTGTACGGCGATTATTTTTTGTATGCACAGCCCGGCGAAGACCGTTTTTTGCTCAACATCGGCGGCATTGCCAACTTTACGTTTTTGCCTGGCAACGGCGATCCGGAAAAAGTATTTGCGACGGATACCGGGCCGGGAAATACGCTGATTGACGCCTTTGCGCGGAGTCTTTTTGAAGTCTCATACGACCGCGACGCTTTATTAGCCTTGGCTGGTCGTGTGGACACATATTTACTTGATTTGCTGAAAGCCGAGCCATATTTTGAAAAACCGGTTCCAAAAACCACCGGCCCGGAGCAATTTAGTGCGGCTTGGGCAAATGCGGTTTTCCAACAACAGCACAAAGGCAGGCCAAATCCCTATGACCTGATGGCTACCCTGACACGTTTGACGGCTGAAACCATCGCGGAGGCCGTACTTAAAGTAAAAACAAACGCCCCAAGAAAAGCCTTGTATTTGAGCGGCGGCGGCGCACACAATCCCTTGATTGTAAAACATTTACAGGAATTACTACCCGATTGGCCGATCCAGCCCATGCAAAAACTCGGCATAAACGGCGACGCCAAAGAAGCCGTATTATTTGCCGTTTTGGCCAATGAAACCGTAGCCGGACAGTATGCGCCAGATGCGAAACTCGGCGGTTTGCCCTTAATAAGTATGGGTAAAATTTCGCTTCCCGATTAACGGTGCGCGCTGAATTCAATACCTTCGCTGCATGAACCGATCTTCCCTTATTGCAGAAATTCAGCGCAAAAAGTCATTCCTCTGCGTAGGTCTTGACAGCGAACTGCGCAAAATCCCGGCCCATTTACACCATTTCCCCGATCCAGTTTTAGCATTCAACCGCCAAATCATTGACGCCACGCGCGATTTGTGTGTGGCTTATAAACCCAATCTTGCATTTTATGAATTGCTCGGCCCCTCCGGCTGGGTCACCCTTCAAAAAACCATCGAATATAT
>JBAXTB010000438.1:0-4545 GCA_037130425.1 Bacteroidota bacterium | reverse complement strand
AAAGCGCCAAACGCGCGCCGGAAAGCAGGGTCGACATGATTTCCCAAACCGAGGCGTCGAACGTATAGGCGGCAAATTGCAGCACCGCATCGCTGGTTTGCAGACCGAAATAGTCAATTTGCCACTGTGCTAAGTTGACAACACCCGCGTGTTCGACCATGACGCCTTTCGGCTGTCCGGTAGAGCCCGACGTGTAAATAATATAGGCTAAATCCTGAGGTTTGTTGATCGAGTCAGGGTTTACAACAGGTTGATTTTGAGCAAATTCTGTAGTAATATTTACAATTTCCAATCCCGCCAACGTAGTTTGGAAATGCAATGCAGACGAATGCGTGGAATCATCCGTGAGCAGGGCTTTTGTACGGCTGTCTTGCAGCATAAAGGTCGCGCGGGCGGGCGGCGCGTCCGTAGCGATCGGGAGGTAGGCAGCGCCGGATTTGAGTACGCCGAGTATGGCGACGATCATCTGTTCGCTGCGTTCCAATTGCAGGGCAATGATGTCGTCGGGTTGAACGGCATGGTTTGCGCGTAAAAAATGCGCCAGTTGATTGGCGGTTTCATTCAATGCGCGATAACTCAGCGTTTTATTTCCAAAAACAAGCGCGATTTCGTCTGGCGTGCGGTTTACCTGGGCTTCAAATAATTGCACCAGCGTTTGATCGGCTAAATCTGGGTTTGTATTTGATTTTGTATTTGTATTTGCGCCTATCCCTACATTAAACGCCTCCAACAGCCGCTGTTTTTCCGTTTCCGGCAATATATTTAATTGATCTACTGCAAAATGCGGATGCGCCGACACACTGTCGACGAGCGTTTCCAAATGATCGAACAGGCGCTCAATGCGGTCTTTTTTGAATATATCCGTATTGTATTCAACATGAAGGAATAAGCCATCAGAGTTTTCGTCAAAAACAAAACTAAGGTCAAATTTGCCGCTGTTGGTTTCCAACGCCTCTAATTCGAGTTCCAGATTGCCAAGGCGCAGACTCGTCGATTCATTGTTTTGCACCACAAGCATCACATCAAACAGCGGCGCACGGCTCATATCGCGCGGGATATCGAGGTCTTCTACTAAACGGTCAAAGGGATACAATTCGTGCTCAAAGGCTGACAGCGCCGTTTTTCTGACCTGTTGTAAAAATACCTCGAAAGGAGCAGTACCGTCGATTTTACTGCGCAAAGTCAGAGTATTGATGTAAAATCCGATCTGCGGGTGCAAATCCGGATGCGGCCGGCCCGCGTTAGGAGAACCAATAACAAGGTCAGATTGCCGGGTGTACCGGTAAATCAGGGTTTTGACCAAGGCGGTCAGGGTCATAAACAAGGTGGCGCCGTTGCGTTCGGTCAGCGATTGCAGCGCCTTGGCCGTGCGATTTGAAAACTGCCGGTTCGCAGCCGCGCCCTTGTAACTTTTCACAGCGGGACGCGCAAAATCCGTCGGCAAATCGAAGCTCGGCGCGTTTTTCAGCGTTTCCAACCAAAAATTACGCAGCCCGCCCACGATGGCTTCATCTTCCATCAAACTGTTTTGCCAGGCAGCGTAATCTTTGTATTGTATGGTAAGTTCGGGCAATAAAGACAAGGGTTGGATATGGTCGTCAACACAAGCCTCGTACAACTGACTGAGTTCTTTCATCAATACACTAATCGACCAGCCATCAGAAATAATGTGGTGCATGTTGAGCAGCAATAAGTGCTCGGCAGCACTGATTTTCAGCAGTTTAACGCTAAATAAGTGCTCGTTTTCAAGGTCGAATATTTTACCGGCATGGGCCTGTATCGCCTCCGAAATCCGGTCGTTTTCGGAAAATTCTTGCAATTCAAGGTTAAAATGACCATCAATCTGGTCAATGATCTGGCGTCCTTCTCCCTCAATCGCCATAAAGCGCGTTCGAAGCGATTCATGGCGTTGGGTCAATAAATGTAGTGCCTTGGTCAAGGCTCCGATATTCAAATCGCCCCTCATGCGCACAGCGGCCGGTATATTATAAGCCGTTTTGGCTTCCAACGTATCGCTCATTTGGTTCAAAATCCAAAGGCGACGCTGGGCGTTCGACATCGCGTAATTTGCTTGTTGGGCAACTTTTGGAATCTTTTTACCGAACGGGGATGACTGCGTGTTTTGCACGTTTAGAAATAGCGCAATGATTTCGTCGCGGCGGGCTTTAATGCCCTCTCGCAGTTCCGGCGTGATCGCGCCTTCAGGCGCGCGCGAGCGCAGGCGACCTTCTTCTACCCATAATTCCACACCGGCCTGCTTGAGTGCCAGTAGCAACGTTTCCACCTGGTTTACCATGTTTCTTCAATTTTGTAATGATCTTCAGTTGTTTCACCAATGGGTGCGGACAATTCTTGCAATAATGTGCGCAAACGCAAGGCTTCTACCGATTTAACCAAACCGGCGATCGTGGGCTGCGCAAATATTTCACTTAGTTTTATTTCAACGGACATGTTTTGGCTTATAATGGATACCATGCGCAGCGCGCGCAAACTGTGTCCGCCCAAATTGAAGAAGTTGTCTTCCACCCCAATTTGTTCGCGGCCAAGTACCTGCTGCCAGATCTCAACCAATTGAACCTCAATGGCATTGCCTGGCGCGACATACACCGTGCCGGAGGCTAATTGATCCCTATCTGGCGCGGGCAGCGCCTTGCGATCAATCTTGCCATTGCCTGTCAACGGCAGGGATTCCATTACCACGAAATATGCCGGAATCATGTAATCTGGAAGCCTTTGGGATAAAAAGGTTCGCAATGCAGCTGTGTCCGGAAATCCGGTACCCTCTTGTGGCACTAAGTATGCAACCAAATCTATACTGCCTTCTGTTTCCCGGCCAATTACAACACAAAGTTCAACCGCTTCATGCCCCATCAGCGCCTGTTCAATCTCGCCCGCTTCGATCCGGTAGCCCCTGACTTTCAACTGGTGGTCGATGCGACCCAGGTGCTCCATGTTCCCATCAGGCAGCCAGCGCCCTAAATCGCCTGATTTATACAACCGTTCCCCTGCTTTGAACGGGTGCGGAATGAATTTTTCGGCTGTTAATTCCGGGTTGTTCAGGTAGCCGCGCGCCAAACCGGCGCCTGAAACGCAAATTTCACCTGCCACGCCAATGGGCAACAACCTGTTTTGTGCATCCAAAATATAGCAGCACAAGGTCGGAAGAGGCTTGCCGACATTGCTGATACCCGCGTTTATTTCAACTTCGGTTATTTCCTTAAATGTTACGTGTACGGTCGTTTCGGTGATGCCATACATGTTGATTAAGCGCACTTGTGGATAAACTTCGTGGAAAACCGACAAACTGGCTGGCAACAAAGGCGCGCCGCCGAAAATGACATAGCGCAAAGCCAAATGCTCGCTTCTGCGCGTTTCCTGCAACAAGGCCAAACGTACCTGATCGAAGGTAGATGGCACCTGATTGAGCACCGTAACCCGCTCCTGAATAATCAAATCGGCAAACAACGCAGGATCCAGCGCGATTTCCCTGGGCACCACCACGACCCTGCCGCCAAACAACAAAGCGCCCCAAATTTCCCAAACCGAAAAGTCGAAACCAAAATAGTGGAACAAGGTCCAAACGTCGGTATCATTGAAATCAAACAAATCGCGGTCGTTGAACAGCAGGCGTACCACGTTGTAATGTTCAATCATTACGCCTTTCGGCATACCGGTCGAACCGGAGGTGTAAATAATATAGGCCAAATCGCGGCTGCCGTTGATCCGTTCGGGATTGGCACTGGTATGATTTTTTGCAATAGCCTCTTCAATATGCTCGATGGTTAAATCGAGCAAATCAGATTTCAGTTCCTGCGCGGACGCATACGTATGCGCATCCGTGAGCAAGGCTTTGGCCCGACTGTCTTTCAGCATAAAGGCCACCCTGGCTTGCGGTAAATCCGGCCCAATGGGCAAATACGCTGCGCCGGATTTTAACACGCCCAAAATGGCCACCATCATCCATTCGCTGCGTTCCACCTGAATGGCCACGATGTCGTCCGACTGAATCTGGCAGTTTGCGCGCAGATAATGGGCTAATTGATTCGATTGTTCGTTCAATTCTCGATAACTCAATGGGTGCCCTCCAAAAGTCACCGCCGTATGATCCGGCGTCTTTTCCACCTGTTCCTCAAATAATTGGACAATGGTTTTGTCTTTCGGGTAATCCGCTTCCGTGTCGTTAAAGCCGTGCAGCAACATGTTTTGTTCTTGATCCGGCAGTAAATTCAAATCTCCAATCGCAGCCTTGGGATTATGCAACACACTACCCAACAAAGCCTGCAAATGCTCCGCCAAACGCTCAATTCGGTCGCTTTTGAATAAATCGGTGTTATATTCCAATCCCATCAACAGCCCGTCGGCCGTTTCCGAAAAACTGAATGTCAGGTCAAATTTACTTACCCCCGTTGCTTCTACTGTTTCTACCGAAAGCGCCACATCGCCGAATCGCAATTCCGACTGCTCATTGTTTTGCAGCACCAACAGCACGTCAAACACCGCCGAGCGACTCAAATCACGCGGCAAATCCAGATCCTCCACCAAGCG
>JBAXTB010000437.1:0-4549 GCA_037130425.1 Bacteroidota bacterium | reverse complement strand
TTCAATACCAATCTTTGCCCGTACGGCAGCGGTGGCGCCATTTACCTGAAGCAGGCGCCAGGAACGACCCACTCGGGAGGTTTAAAAGTAACAAATGCAACGTTTTACGGCAATTTCTGTAATGTAGTCGGGTCTGTAGTATTTACGGATAACGCACAATTCAACGGTAGTAACCTGATCTCTTGGGGCAGTACAACCGTACCCGATCGAGGAGAGTTTTCATCCATCAACGGCGGAACCAGCGACGTGACCTACAGCCTCCTGCAATCTGTTAATTGTGCCACAGCCGGTATAACCGGTTGCAGCACCGATATCTTCAATAAAGATCCTTTATTTATAGATGTCAACAACTATAATTTTCATCTTCCAATGTGTTCGCCTGCTGTAAACACCGGCAGCGTAACCAATTCAATGTTAACTGATTATGACGGTAATCCGCGCCCCTATAACGATGGCACGGGCGCGACGGATATGGGCGCGTATGAATTTCAAGGTACGCCGCCCAACAATTTTTACCAGGATAAAGATGGTGACGGATACGGCATTACAACTTATAAAATCAAGGCATGTACCGCGCCACCCGGATTCGCTGCGTTACCCGGCGATTGTAATGATTTTGATGCTGAAATCAACCCTGGCCACGCGGAAATTTGCGACGGGAAAGACAATAATTGCAACAATTTAGTTGACTACCTCGACCCGACTTATATTGACAACACGCCGCCAAGTTTTACCACGCCTGCGCCAGCCAATCTTGTACTCACTTGCACTGACCAAATTCCCGCACCCGCGATCCTTTTGGCAACCGATAACTGCACCCCAAATCCAAGCGTGACCCTCACGACAAACAGCACGCGTTCAAATGATCCGAATAATTGCGCGTATTATTCCTATTCTATTACCCGCACTTGGACGGCAAAAGATTTGAAAAACAACACGGCGTCTGTATCGCAGGTAATTACGGTAAAAGACGATCAGCCGCCGGTTTTCAACCAGATATCGCCCAATGTAACAATCAGTTGCGACCAGGCGATTCCGGGTTACATCCCACCGAGCGCTACCGACAATTGCTCCGGTGTCACGGTAACGATGGAAACAGTCACAACCCGTTCTGCCGACCCGAACGACTGCGCATACTATACCTACACCATTACGCGTACCTGGACTGCGAAAGACAGATGCAACAATGCGACAACTGCTCAACAAATCATTACCGTGCAAGATACCAAAGCGCCTTATGTACTATTTCCGCCGGCGCCGCAGGTTTATGTAGAATGTGACGAGGCCATCCCGCAAATCACGTCTTTAACGTCCCAGGACTGTGATGCGCACCCGATTTTTAAGTTAACAGAAGAAACCGAAACCTTTGAAGCCAACCCAAGCGATCATATTTTCCAACGCATTACCCGACACATCAGCCTGACCGACCATTGCGGCAATCATGTTGACTATCAACAAATTGTAAACATTCGGGACCGCAAACCGCCGGTGATTACCAATTGTCCGAAAGATATTACGGTACAAGGCACAGAAGATGGTGCTGCGGTCAATTTTCCTGCTGCGATTGTCACGGAAAGCTGCGGATATGAGTTGTACTATACCCCGAATGAGCCGGGCGGTACGTTCCCAATCGGCACGACAGAGGAATCCATTGACGCTTACGACAAAGGCGGAAACTACACCTCTTGTACCTTCAAAGTGACGGTTTTAGACGACTTTAAAGTACACTGCCAGGACGATATTTTTGTGGATGTTCCTTTCGGCAGCAACCCGGACCGGAATACGGTAAACTGGAACCCGCCGTTTGCAAAAGCGTGCAGTTTTTGCGACAGCCAGGAAGCGCAAGCCGATTTCCAGCAGGATTTTCGGCCGCTCGGCAACCTAAACGGCCACCGTTACTACATTTCGAAGCAAAAAAACACGCCCGCAGAATCGGCGCTTGCTTGTGCAGAACGGCAAGGGTACCTCGTGAGCATCGGTGATAAAACGGAAAACCGGTTTTTAACCAACGAACTGGCAGGTCAAAGCATCCTGATTGGTTTAAGCGATAAAATACAGGAAAGCAACTTTATTTGGGCCGATGGACAAAACACCGGTTTCAGCAACTGGGCTGCCAACAATCCGGTGACAGGTGCCAATGCGCAAAGCCGTGATTTTGTGCGACTTGGCGCCGACGGTCGCTGGCTCAATGTCGGCAATGATACAGCATTCTTCGTTTGCGAGGTAAACTGCTACGATATCAAGAAAATGGCAGGCAATATACCTGCAAACCATGCGCTGCCAACGGGTAATTTCAAGGAAACCTACACCCTAACCGATATGTGCGGACGCACGGATACCTGCGGACAAAATGTATATGTTTACCGCAACGAACAGTCGTATTGTACGCCCAACATTTATCCGTCAGCCCTGGATCAGGACACAACGCTATGGATTAAATCCTTCAAAATGGGCAATTTAAGCCAAGAAACCGGTAATAATAAGGGCTATTATCGCCACCCGAACCTTGCGGAGACCTTTGAAACCGGTAAATCTTACACGCTTGATGTTGTCACGGCAAGCAACCAAAACGGTCCGACCAATTCTTATGTGCGGGTTTGGATCGACTTGAATGCCGACCGCGATTTTTACGATGCCGGAGAATTATTAATTGACACCTTTTTGCCTTCCGGTGTACTGCATACGACGCTACAAATACCGAGTAACACCCGCCTCGGCAACCTGCGCCAGCGCCTGCGTGTAGCCACTTCACGTTTTGCGGCGCCGGAAGCCTGTGGCGATTACATCATTGGCGAAACAGAAGATTACCGCGTTGCATTCCGAACGCCCGATTTTTCGAATGACCAAACGGCAGCGCGAAGCAACAAATCCGAATCGGGCGCCCTACTCTACCCAAATCCGGCTTCAAATGTTGCCTGGGTCTCATTGCAAGGCGATTCTGATGCCGCTTGTACCATTCAGTTGATGTCCGTAAACGGGGCTATCCTGCGCACGCTTAACGTACCCGCAGGCGAAACAAATCCGCAGCGTTTGGATTTGTCAGGGTTGGCAGCAGGTGTGTATTTTGTACAAATACATCAAGATGGTCAGGCTGTACAAATGGAAAAGTTGGTGGTAGAAAAAGAGTAGAAGGGTACGGCGCTAAAACGCTATCATCCACTTAATCAACTAATTGCACCACTTACGCAAGCCCCATTGTAGACCTTGGTTGCCCACCGCATCTTTGTACCATCATTAAAAAACACAATAAAATTCTCTAAAACAATGAAAACCTTTCGCATTCTGTCCCTTGTCCTTTTAACTGCCATTGCCTTTGTTGCCTGCAAAAAAGACGACCCGGCTCCCACCCCAGCCCCCACCAAAACCGAACTGCTGACCGAAAAGAATTGGAAAGCAATTGCGCTCACGGTAAGCCCAGCCCTTGTACTCGACGGCGTACCCTACACGGATATTTATGCCCAAATGGATGCTTGTTCGAAGGACGACCTGAGCCAGTTCAAAACCAACGGCCAAATCCTGTACGATGAAGGTCCAACCAAATGCTCCGACAGCGCTCCGCAAGTACAAACAGGTACCTGGTTGTTTTCTTCCGGCGAAACCGAAATCATCGTAACCGACGCCGATCACATTTCTTATAAATACAAACTGCTGGAACTGACGGCCACGCAACTCAAAGTGCAGTACGAAACGCTGGGCGCCGACGGCAAAACGTACACGTTTACGGTGACGCACACGAAGCAGTAAAACAAATACGTGAAAAGTATTTATATATATTAAAAAGTGTCTGGTAAACAGGGTTTAACGCTGGCAGCGTTAAACCCTGCCGGCGTTAAACCCTGGCGACTTGCTTTTTTAACACACAAAGCCCAACTTTGCCCCAAAAACAAACGAATACAACATGAGCCTAACCGCGCAAATCGCTAAACATTTCCGAGAAGTTCATTTCGGTAAAAACTGGACCTTGTCCAACATGAAAGACAATTTGGCCGATGTTACCTGGCAGCAGGCCACAAAACAGGTTTACGGTTTAAATACCATCGCAACCCTTGTTTTTCATTCCAATTACTTCGTAGCCGTTGCCCTGAAAGTATTGCAAGGCGGCCCGCTCGAAGGCGATGACATTTACAGTTTTGATCATCCGCCGATTAATTCCCAGGAAGACTGGCAAAAATTATTGGATAAAGTCTGGACCGAAGCGGAAACTTTCGCCACATTGGTAGAACAACTGCCGGAAGAAAAACTCTGGGAAACTTTTTCGGAAGAAAAATATGGCAACTATTACCGAAACATACAGGGCATTATTGAACACACGCATTACCATTTGGGGCAGATTGTGTTCATTAAGAAGATTTTAGCACAGTCGACGGATCTTTAATTATCCGCAATGAAGCCGTCGTATTTTTTCGGCTTAGTTATTTGCCGATTCATGACATTCTTGGGGTAAGCATTCTATATTTGCTGATGCGCCATTCAAGGCATAACCTATTTAGAAACTCAACCATGTTCATAACGGCCCGTCATTTATGTCTCTTTGGAAAAAAATAACCGG
>JBAXTB010000436.1:0-4552 GCA_037130425.1 Bacteroidota bacterium | reverse complement strand
TCCCTCTTACCTTTTTTCCTTTCGTTTCCTTTCTGTCAATGAACTTTTATAAAAACACCTTCGTTAAGGCGATTTATGTTTCAATTTTTGTTTCGCTCAAAAGCGGGTCGCAAAGATACAAGCACTTTCTAATTCCGTGCAAGAAAAGTAATAAATATTTTTCTTGTCCTCTGTGTTGCTGTCAAAAGCGGGCGCAAAGGTAATACCGCATTTCATACTTGCAACACCTTTTGAAGATTTTTTTAAAAAAAATTTGACTTTCCTCAAAAACCCCTATTTTTGGGTGTGTTTAACCTAATCTTTTACCTAATCATCCTTACACGCTCATGCTTCCATTTGCTTTGCCGGCCTCCCTTCGGGAACTCGCTTCCGGCTTTTTACACCTTGCCTATCCTGAATTGTGCGTCGCCTGCGGTTATGACCTGCCGGCCAACACCGATTGCTTCTGCCTTCGATGCCGCTTGAAACTACACCCCTCGGATATGCACCGCTCCACCGAGAACGAATTTACCGATCGTTTCTGGGGCAGGCTCCCGATTCAGTCGGCCGCAGCCATGTATTATTTTACGCGCAAAAGTCCGATACAACGCGCGCTGCACCAATTGAAATACCGCAACCAACCGGATATCGGATTAAAACTCGGACGCGCATTCGGGCGGCAACTTGCGGAGGCGCCCGGCTTTCAAACGATAGACCATATCATAGCAGTGCCGTTACACCCCAAAAAGGAACGGCTGCGCGGTTATAACCAAAGCGATATGTTTGCCCGCGGCCTCTCGGAATCCCTGCGCGTGCCAGTACTCAGGGGCGTGCTCACGCGCGAACGGTTTACGCAAACCCAGACGCATAAAAAACGCTTAGATCGTTTTGATAACATGGGCGATGTGTTTGTGGTGCGCAAACCGATGACGCTGGCGAGTAAGCATATATTATTGGTCGACGATGTGCTGACCACCGGGGCAACACTCGAAATGTGCGGTCGCGCCATCCTTGAAGCGCCGGACGCCAAACTTAGTATGGCCGCTATCGCCATCGCCATGTTGTAAGCACTGGGAAGGATGCGACGTATTTTGCCGGGCCGGATTCGCGACACCTTATATTTGTCTAAGTTGTTGGCATCTTACCTGAATGTGTTGCAACAGGCGCCCATTCAGGCTTCGCTGCGTTTGATCAGCCACGACGCCCGCATTCCGGAACATATTTTGGAACTGCTTGCACAGGCGCATCTGAATATGGAGCAATTAAAGGATATCACGCCGGAGGACTTTCACATCGTGTTCTCAAATATCATGTTCCGGTTTCCGACCGTAAAAATCTGGGAAACAAGGGGCGGGGAGTTGTTTTTCGAGTTCTAATTTCAAGTTGATAAGCGGGCGCGCAGGAATCGTAATCGGTGATTTTCAGGCTCCTAATAAAATTCACAAAAACAGCAAGATTGGCACTGAAAACTTTGATTTATAATACGGTTTTAGTACCTTTGCGCCCGCTTTCAAAAAAACGGTGTTTTCTTAAGATGATTTTTCGAGATAAGTCCTTGACTTTGAACGCAAAACGATCATTTTAAAACACATGTTTTTTGTAAACGTGATTAGGGATAAGGATTTCGTCCTACTGTGAAATCCGCGCAATTTTTTCTAAAATTTAAACCGCCCCCGCCAAACCGTTTTAGATTATGTTATTAGACGACGAAAAAGAACCTCAAAACAACCAGGAAGAAGTAGAGCATACTGCTGAAGAAACAACGCCCGTTGTGGAAGCATCTGAAGAAACAACGCATGTTGTAGAAGTACCTGAAGAAACAACAACGCCAGCTGACGAACCTGTTGCACCGGTAATGGCTGAAACAGAAACAGCGCCTGAAGTTGAAGAAACACCCGCTGCTATTGAAGAAACGCCTGCTCCTGTTGAAGAAGCACCGGAAGTTGAAACAAATTTCGTTGCTGAAACGGAGGAAGTAACTCCGGTTACAGCAGTGGCGGCTCCGGCTGAAGAAGAGGAAGAAGAAGTTGAATTGCCTGTGTTCGATTTGATCCCTGCAGGGGGCGCGCACGACGACTTTAACTGGAAAATGGACAAACGCGGCGCTATTGCTTATACTGCCGACGAAAAAGTTTCCCTGCTTAAAGAATACGACGCTACACTGAGTAATGTTACGGAAAACGAAATCATCCGCGGCCGCGTAAGCGCCATCAGCGGTGGCGACGTGGTACTTGATATTAATTACAAGAGCGATGGCTTGGTTCCAATGAACGAATTCCGCGACACGCCTGACATTAAACCGGGCGACGAAGTGGAAGTGTACGTTGAAAGCCAGGAAGACAGCCAGGGCCAACTTGGTCTTTCCCGCCGCAAAGCAAAAATTCTGCGCGCTTGGGAAAGCATCGTTGACTCGTTCAAAAACGGCACCATTATCCGCGGTTCTGTTATCAGCAAAACAAAAGGCGGTCTGATCGTCGATTGCAACGGCCTGGAAACATTCTTGCCGGGTTCGCAAATTGACATCAAACCTGTGATCGACTACGATCAATATGTTGGTAAAGTGATGGAGTTCAAAGTGGTGAAAGTAAACGAGCAAATCAAAAATGCCGTTGTATCCCACAAAGCGCTCATCGAAAGCGATCTCGCTGAACAACGCGAACAAATCCTTGCCAGCCTCGATAAAGGCCAGGTATTGGAAGGTATTGTTAAAAATATCACCGACTTCGGTGCGTTCCTTGATCTGGGCGGCGTCGACGGTCTGTTGTACATCACCGATATCAGCTGGGGCCGTATCGCGCACCCAAGCGAAGTATTGTCGCTCAACCAGCGCATCAACGTGGTGGTACTGGACTTCGACGAAAACAAAAAACGTATCAGCCTTGGTCTCAAACAACTTACGCCGCATCCGTGGGAAGTCCTCACAGCCGATGTTACGGAAGGTTCGATCATCAAAGGTAAAATCGTTAACATCGAAGATTACGGCGCATTTGTTGAAATTCAACCGGGCGTAGAAGGCTTGATCCACATCAGCGAAATCAGCTGGGGCAATCAGAGCATCAACGCGAAAGAATACTTCAAAATGGGTCAGGAAGTGGAAGCGCGCGTCGTAACCATAGACCGTTCGGACCGCAAAATGTCCCTGTCGATCAAACAACTCACGGCAGATCCGTGGAGCGAAATCGAAGGTCGTTTCCCGATCAACAGCCGCCACACCGGCACGGTGAAAAACATCACCAACTACGGTATCTTCGTAGAACTGTCGGAAGGCGTAGGCGGTATGGTTCACATCAGCGACCTGAGCTGGACCAAGCGCTACGCACACCCAAGCGAGTTCACGAAAGTGGGCAGCCCGCTTGAAGTGTTGGTACTCGACATCGACAAGGACAAACGTCAGATCAGCTTAGGCCACAAACAAACGCAGGATAACCCTTGGGACGGCTTCGAAAGCATGTTCCCAGTTGGTTCCTACCATGAGGCTACGGCGATCAAACGCGACGACAAAGGCGCAACGTTCCAATTGCCACACGGTTTGGAAGCCTTCGCTCCTGCAAAACACATCCGCAAAGAAGACGGTCAGCCGGTTAATCCGGGTGATGTGGTAACGGTAAAAGTGATCGAGTTCAACAAAGACGATCGCCGTATCTTAGTATCGCACACGCGCTACCTTGAGGATTTGAAATACAAAGCAGAAGCCGCTGTAAAAGCCGAACGCGCGAAAGAAGACGGCGAGCAGCAAACTGCCATCGTAGAAGTACAGAAAAAAGTGGAGAAAGAGACGTTCGGCGACCTCGCTGCATTGGCTCAACTTAAAGAACAACTCGACAAAGAGTAATTTTTGCAGGGTTCAAATATAGATTGTGTGGCGCGCCGTTCCGGGATTTCGGATACGGCGCGTTTTTGTTTTCTGGATTTGTAGATGCTGCTTGAGAGGGGGGGGACACAGATGACAGGGATGCAAGCAACACAGATGACCTGATCCGAAGAACAGAAAAAATCTGTGTTGCTTGCATCCCTGTCATCTGTGTTCTTTTTGCTCTATGTAAGGGCCTTACACAAGATTAAAAAATCCTTTTAAAATCTGCGCCCGCAGGGTTCGTGTCATCTGTGTCCCATCCTCGCAAGCGGTTTTATTCCTCTTCCTCCAAATACCGCGCTGTTAGCCCCTTCGGAGCCACTGCGCAATACGCCGCAATCAATGCATCTTGCAACAATTCCTCCGATACCCGGCTGAGGTCGATATTCGTCCAGCCGTATTTGCCCCATTTGTTGGGCACGGGATACAAGGCGCCGTCTTCAAATTTTATAAAAAGTGATTGGTCAAACCCTGAAAGTCGCAAACAACCGCGCTGATGTGGCGCGTTGAGGGTGGCAAATATTTTACCTTTTACCTTGAAACCGATGACTTCGTGGTGCGGCGCTTCCGTGACGGATTCGAAGGCGAGGGCCAGGCGGCGGAACGTTTCAATCATAATTATTGATAATTGAGCGGTTTATTGTAAGTATTTAGCGCATTCTAAAAATCCTGAAAGGATTGTATGTAAAAACGCTATAAAAACACATAAAATCCCTTCGG
>JBAXTB010000435.1:0-4567 GCA_037130425.1 Bacteroidota bacterium | reverse complement strand
GTGACATTTTTATGCGCTCGCAAAGGCGCTAAGGCGCTAAGCGAGATGTTCTCTATGATTTTGCGTGGAATTAAATGTCAAAAACAAAACCTTCCGCCACAAATTCCTCGTATTTCTCGCGGTCGAATTGGTAGAGCTTTGCCGGACGATGCGCTACACCGGCTTGGGACTCTTTGAGTTCAACCAACAGGTTCATGGACAGGATTTTCTTTCTAAAATTCCGTTTATCAAGTCCTTTGGTCGGCCTGAGGATCGATTCGTACAAGTGCTGAAGTGCGGTGAGGGTGAATTTTGGCGGTAAAAGTTCGAAACCGACCGGGGTCATGCGCACCTTGCGTTTGAGGCGTTTGAGGCAACTTTCCAGAATTTCATTGTGGTCAAAAGCCAGATCGCCGACCTGCGAAATGGAATGCCATTTGGCCGACTGTGCAAAAGACGCAGCCGTAACCGTATAATCCGTTACCTTAATCAGGGAATAATAGGCAATCGTAATAACCCTGCCCAAGGGGTGCCGATCCACGGCGCCGAAGGTTTTTACCTGTTCGAGGTAAACATTCCGTAGACCGGTTAACTGTTCCAATACACGGGCCGCCGCAGTATCTAAGTCTTCATTCGGGTAAACCAGGTCCCCCGGAAGCGCCCACTTGCCCTTAAACGGCGCCGCGCCGCGTTGGATAAGCAGGATTTTCAGTTCTCCACCGTCGAACCCGAAAATCACATTGTCAACCGAAAAAGCCGATTTAAAAAAGCTTTCGACTTCACTCATTTCTTTTGTTCGTAAATAGTCTCCGTCAAAATTACAGACTTATTGTTATTTTAACACCATTTAAAAAGCACAGAATTTTTTTTCTCGCCGTAAGACATGGTTTTTATTTCAAAAATTCAAACTGATTTCAGAAACCTATACTTTTGTGGTGATTTTGGCAGTAAAATTGTTATATATGTGTTAGGAACCCGTCTGAGGAAAGTATTGTAAGGATTTGAGTGCTTTTTTCTCCGTTTGATCAATACGCAAAAGCAATTGGGTTTGAGTAAACAGGGTACTTTACACAAAACCGATTGCCACGGCGTATAAACCAATTTTTCCCCCTCATCAGTATTATTTTGTTCTATGCAAATCGACATTCCTGCACATATTGAAAAATTGCTGTTCATGCACGACACGCTTGTGATCCCCGGTTTCGGCGGTTTCACGGCGACCAAAACGTCGGCAGAAGCAGATTTTGTAGGCGGTTTGGTAAAACCACCGCAAAAACTATTGGCTTTTAGTGAAAATTTGACGATCGATGACGGTATTTTAGTGAATGATATTGCCGCCACGCACCATCTTTCTACCGAAGACGCGCAGCGGGCGCTTCAGGATTTTGTGGATAAAATGATTGATTTGTTGAATCAACGCGAAATCGTGACCTTGCCCGGCGTAGGGCGTTTGTACAAAAACTATGTGCAAAAGATTCAATTTTTGCCCGACGCCACCAATTTTAACACCGAATCGTTTGGACTTCCGCCCTTGCAGTTTTCGCCGATTGCCCGCTCGCGCGAGGTGGCCGACAAAACGCCCGACCTGACGCCCACCGCCACCACGATTACAACGCCGCCTGTTACCTCTACACCAACACCGCCGCCGCCTGAACTTACTCCAACCTATGAAGCGCCTGTGCGCACCGGCACATCTCCTTTGCTCATTATACTTGGCGTTGTGTTACTCATTATCGGCATAACGGCCGGCGTGATGTGGTGGCGCAGTCATCATAAAAAAACAACCGAAGAAACGCCTAAACCGGATACGGAAATCGTAGAAACGGAGACGACGCCGAGCGAAACGCCTAATACAACCAAGACCAATACGGCGCCAGCGTCTAAAACCAACCATCCTAAAAAGTCGGAAAAGGCATCGGAACCTGTTGTAAAAGAATCTGTTGCAAAAAAAACAGCGCCCGTCCCTAAACAAACGCCCGCAACATCGGGCGGCGGCAAGGAGTGTATTTTGGTCGTAGCAACCTTGCAGGAAAAAGCCAACGCCGACCGCACCGCAGCACTGTTAAAAAAGAACGGTTACGAGGTTTATTTTGTTCAAAAAAACGGGTTTCAGGTAGGCGTACAATTTCGTTACCAGGAGTTGACGGAAATTCAGCAAAAAATAATTGCTTTGCAGAAGTTAACCGGTGAGCAACAAATCTGGATCAAGAAAAAATGAAGCAAATAGACCATATCGGAATTGCCGTGCGCAACATGGCGGAAAGCAACGAACTCTTCCGCAAGTTGCTGGGCGAAGCGCATTTTAAAGTTGAAACCGTGGAATCGGAAAAAGTGGCGACCTCTTTTTTCCACATCGGTCAAAGCAAAATTGAATTGCTGGAAGCCTCCGATCCTGAAAGCCCGATCGCCAAGTTTATTGAAAAACGCGGCGAGGGTATTCACCACATCGCGTTTGAAGTGTCAGATATCCGCGCAGAGGTGGAACGTCTTGAAAATGAAGGCTTTACACCGCTCAATCGCGAACCAAAACGCGGCGCCGACAATAAATGGGTAGTGTTTTTGCACCCCAAAACGACCAACGGAGTGCTGGTTGAATTGTGCCAGTCGATTGACCCAAGCGCCGAATGAGCACCCCGCTACAGGCACAAAATGAAGCATTTCGCCTTCAAATGGCGGCCCTCAACCCTGCACAACGCCAGGCGGTAGAACAGACGGAAGGCCCCGTGCTGGTGATTGCCGGGCCGGGCACCGGAAAAACCCACGTGCTGGCCACCCGTATCGGCAAAATTTTGCTTGATACCGATGCGCGTCCACAAAATATTCTTTGCCTCACGTTTACCGACGCCGGCGTAAATGCCATGCGCGAGCGCCTGCTTGGCATGATTGGGCCGGAAGCGCACCGGGTGCCCATTTTTACGTTCCACGCCTTTTGCAACCGGGTCATTCAGGAAAACTTAGAACTGTTCGGTCGCAGCGATATGGAGCCGCTGACGGATTTGGAGCGTATTGAAATCGTGCGGCGTTTGCTTGAAAAACTCCCGCCAGAGCATCCGTTACGCGCCGATAAAAAAAACGTATTTCACTTCGAACGGCAACTGCGCGACCTGTTTGCCACCATGAAAAAAGAAGGTTGGCTACCGGGTTTCGTACTTAAAAAGGCAGATGAATATTTGGCTGATTTGCCCAAAAACAAAGACTTTTTATATCAAAAATCAAATAAATACGGCAAAAAAGGCGAACCCAAAGCCTCCAAAGTAAAAGAGGCGCAGGAAAAAATGGAACGCCTGAAAGCAGCCGCCGACCTGTATCCGAAATATATCAATGCCTTAGAACGGGCCGGTCGCTACGAATACGAAGACATGATTTTGTGGGTGACGCGGGCTTTTGAAAAACAAGAAAACCTGCTGCGCGGCTACCAGGAACGCTACCAGTATTTTTTGGTGGACGAATACCAGGATACCAACGGCGCGCAAAACCGCATCCTGAATCAGTTGCTTGACTTTTGGCCCAACCCCAACGTGTTTATCGTGGGCGACGACGACCAGAGTATTTATGAGTTTCAGGGCGCGCGTTTGGCCAATTTGCTTGAATTTTACCATCAACACAAGGCGCAATTGCAAACGATTGTGCTGGAAACGAATTACCGCTCCACCCAGGAAATCTTAGATGCGGCGCGTTTGGTGATCGAACGCAACGAACTGCGTGCCATTCAAGCCTTAGAAGGGGAATTGAGCAAAGACCTGCGCGCATACACGAGCACGCACGCGGCGCCTGTCATTCAGGTGTACGAAAACCGCCTGCATGAAACGGTTGATGTGGCGACGCAAATTGAAAGGTTACTGCAATCAGACGTTTCGCCCAAGGAAATTGCGGTGATTTACGCCCGCCACAAACAGGCCGTAGTTTTGATGCAACTCCTTGATAAAAAAGGCATTGCATACGAAACCAAACGTCCGGTCAACCTGCTCGATCTGCCGCTGATCCGGCAATTGCGGGAACTACTGCATTATTTACAAGATGAAACCAGCGAGCCGTTTAGCGGCGATCACCGCTTGTTCAGGTTGCTGCACGCCAATTGGTGGCAACTCGACACGCTGGATCTGGCGAAGGTAGGCGCCCAACGCGCTACCGCAGACAAACCCGCCCCTTGGCGCACGCTCATGCGCGATGCCGATTTTTTGGAAAACCTGCACATCAGCGATAAACCCAAACTCATAGCGGCGTTTCAGCAATTGGAACAATGGATTTCCGATGCCGTAAACCTGCCCGTTACCATGCTGCTCGAACGGCTGTACACCCAAAGCGGCATGTTGCATTGGGCGCTCGAACAGCCCGATAAAATATGGTGGCTGCAAGTGCTGAACACCTTGATGGAATTTGTGAAAGCCGAGGCCGGTCGCAATGCGCGTTTCTCCATGGAGCGTTTGTTGCAGTTGTTTAACAGCATGGATGACAATCAGTTAGCGCTGAATTTGCAACAATCGGTGCGGGCCTCAAACGGCGTACAATTGGTGACCGCGCACTCCGCCAAGGGCCTTGAATTTGAGCATGTATTCCTGATTGATTGTACCGCCGATTTTTGGGAGCC